>NZ_CADCWT010000057.1 GCF_902806485.1 Candidatus Frankia alpina
CGACCGCCGGATCGGCCACCGCGGTGGCGCACTGGTCACGCAACCGCTTCTTCGGTATCCCCGGATTCCTCGGGCATCCCATGCAGTCGTTCACCATAGCGGACAGCCGTTTCCCCGGAGGCCCGCTCGCCCTGGCGGGCATCGGGTTCTCGACTGATCACGCCAGCGTTCTCGAATCCACCGAACCAGCGGCCTGGACGAGGCGGGTCTGCGCCGTTGTCGCCAACAGCCCGGCCATTTCCGAGCCCACCGTCCGGCAACCCGGGATTCACTCCGGACCGCTCTGCCCCCGGTAGCCAGGAATCGCGGAGGGACCATCATGACCGAATACCTAGAGGTACGGACCCCCGACGGCGATATCGTCCTGTTCGAATCCCTGGAGGACCTTGACGGCGTCGTTCCCGCGGGCCGTCACCGGGGTCCCGGTGGTCACCGTGACAGCGGCAGTCTCCAGCAGGGACTGCGGGTGATCCGGGCGATTGCCGGTGCGGTCTCGGAGAACCTCGACACCCTGGCGGCCCCACCGAACCGGGTCTCCGTGGAGATGGGCGTGAAGACGGCAGGCGAGGTGGGATTCGCCATCACCAAGTCCACGGCCGAGGCGCACCTGGTCGTCACGCTCGAATGGACGTCGGCGCGCGGGCGGCCATCGGCTGCCGGAGAGCCCGGCGAGGCACCCCCGGCGGGAGCTGAGGCGGCACCTTCGCCGTGATATCAGGGTCGTGACGTCGGCGCCGGGCGCCGGGGTGGACCGCAGCCCGTGCAACAGACCCCCGGACGCCTGTACGCACACCTGCTGCGGCCGACCGGTCAAGCGGCAGCGGAGAAGGTCGTGAACGCGGTGCGTGACGCGGCACCGCGGGGGCCACATCGGGGCCACAACGATCAACGGCCCCGAACCGGGTGCGTAGGACATGCCAACCATGCAGGTTGCGCCACTATTTCGTTGTGGACCTTACGTACCAGCATCCGAACCCTTTGATCTTGGTTGCAGGCCCTGAAATCGCCGTCCGCCCGGTCGCCACACGGGCCCTGGCCAGGGATGATACGAGGTGACCCCGCCTACCGGAACATCATCTACTGGATCGAACGAATGTTCCGTAGACCTGGCTGTTTCGGACACTCCTACCCGTCTGGTCACGGCGATCGTCGGTGTTCCCAGGCTCCGGGCCTCGCTCATCCCCGCTCCAAACCCATCCTCCTGACATCACCCCCTCAGCGCTCCTCGAGCAGTGCCCTCAGCGCGTGAGCGAACTGCGCCGGCCGCTCGACGGGACCGAGGTGACCTCCGGGAAGCTCGGTCAGGGGCTGGCCGAGCCGGGTAGCGAGTGCCGCGGCGGCCCGGTACGGCAGTTGGCCGCGGGAGTCGATGCCGGCGACGGGGATGAGGCGTGGAGACGCCGCGTCGAGTGCGGTCAGGTCGAGTTCGTTGGTGGTGAAGGGGACCAGGATGTGCTCGAGGAACAGCGGCTGGAGGTCGGCGAGGCGGGTGAACAGCTCCAGCAGTTCTGGGGTCGGGGGTTCGGGCTGCGTGTCGGCGTAGCCGTCGAGCCAGTCGCCGGGGTGGTGCAGCTTCGCAGGGGTGGCGTCGGTCCCGGGGGTCGTCATGGCGGCGGTCATGAGCCGTGCCGCCGCGGCCGGGCCGTCGGTCCGCGCGGCCGCCCGGACTGCTTCGAACGCGCTCCGATGGCGCGTGGCGTCCGGCAGCAGGACGGTCACCGGTGGCTCGTGGACGACCGCGAGCCGGACGTGCTCGGGGTGGCGGGCCAGAAGTTCGAGCGTGGTGATGGCGCCGGAGCTGAAGGCGAACACGGTCGGCGGCTCGTCGAAGAGCTTCTCGATCAGGGCGAGGGTGTCCTCGGCGTGGACCTTCGGGTGCTGTTCCTCCTCGATGGTGTCGGCTCGCGTCGCTGACGCGACGCGGCTGGACATCGCGACGACGCGGTAGTGCCCGGCCAGGTGTGCGGCGAGGCGGTCGAGGACACCGGCGTGGCCGGCGCCGCCGGGCGCGAGCAACAGCGGTGGGCCGTCGTCGCTGCGCTGGTCGTAGTCGATGGTGGTGCCGTTGACGGTGAGCGTCGCGGTAGGGATGGTCTTCTCCCGTCTAGATCTTCGACCAGTTGGTCAGGGTGTGGTGGAGGGTCTCGACCGCTCGCCGCCACGAGGTTTCGAGGCTGTGGTCGGCGGTGAAGCCGCCGATGGCCTCCAGGTCGCTGAAGCCGTGCAGGGTACTGCGTAGCAGCCGGACGGCGTCGGTGGCGTCCGGTTCGGACAGGTCGTAGCCGCGCAGGAGCGCTTAGCAGACGTCGATGATGCGTGCGGTGCTGCCCGATTCGGCGAGTCGCTCGGGCGAGACCGGGTGCCGGGCGGCGGCGTAGCGGCCGGGATGGCCGGTGGCCAGGGTCCGGTAGGCGTCGGCGAAGGCGCTGAGGGCGGTGTGGCCGGATCGTCCGGCGATGGCTGCGCCGAGCGTGTCGGCCCATTCGCCGAGCGCGAGCATCGCCACGCGCTCCTGCAGGTCGGCGAGCCCCCGGATGTGGGTGTAGAGGCTGGCGTCGCGGACGCCAAAGCGCTTGGCCAGCGCCGACAGCGTCAGGTGGTCGAAGCCGATCTCGTCGGCGAGGTCGACGGCTGCGGACACCAGGGCGTCCGGGGTGAGCCTCTCACGCGACACAGTCTTCCTAACCTTCCTAGGTTTGATCCTAATATACCTAGGGGCCGCGAGTCCTGCGAGAGCATGACGGACAGAATTCGTCACCTGCTCCCGATCGCGGCCGCCCGCCGCCCCCTTCGGCTGCGAGGCCGTGGCCGCCCACGTCGCCCCGGTGGCCGGCCCTGAGCGCTGGGAGAAGAACCAGGCCGACGTCGGGCAACCGGGGACGAAAGCCCCGCCGCACGCGAACCTGTGCACGGCGGGGACCGTTCACCGCTGGACGGGGCCGACGGACCTGTCCAGCTGGGAGTGTCCCGAGGGGCGGAGGCCCCGCCCCTTCATCGCATCAGTCACTAACTACGGAGCGTGGTGGACCTTACCTGCCGACATCCGAGCTGTCTGATCTTGGTTCACGGCCTGAGTCGCCGCCCGGCCGGTCGCCACCCGGGCGCCGACCAGGGGTGATGCCCAGTAACCCCCGGACCGGCACCGTCGACAACGGATCGGACAGGCGTTCCGCCAACCTGGCGGGCTGCTCCGCAGCATTACGATCGACCCCAGGGAAGGCTCGCCGGCGAAAGCGGGCGCGCTCATAACGAATTTGTTATGCTGCGGCATGGCTCGGTGGACGCTGGTGGTGCACCCCGACGTACGGGAGTGGCTGCACGAGCTACGCAAGACCGATCGCGCGAGCGCGGCGCTGGTCGGCCGGGCGATCCAGCACGTCGTCGACGGCCACGGCCCAGACGAGGGTCGCTCGCTCGTCGACCGGATCAAGGGAAGCAAGCTGCACCGTCTGAAGGAGTTGCGCCCAGCCGGCACCGGCGAGACCGAGATCAGAATTCTGTTCCTGTTCGACACCGTCAGACAGATGGTGCTCCTGGTCGCCGGAGACAAGTCCGGCAACTGGCAGGGGTGGTACGAGGTGGCGATCCCGCTCGCCGAGGCACGCTACGCCGAACATCTGGTAGCGCTGGCGACGATGAGTAGACGAGCCGCCGCCGGCTGGCACACCTACGAGGACACCAGCGAACTGCTCGCTGAACTCGACCTCAATGACGCCGACATGACCCGGGCACGTGAGGTCACCGAAGATCACATCCGGGCGTGGCATCTCGCCCAGGTCCGTACCGAGCAGGACCGCACCCAGTCCGATCTCGCCGCCGCGATGGGAGTCTCCCAGCCGCGCGTCTCCGCCCTCGAACGGGGCGAGCTCGACAGCGTCACCCTCTCGACCCTGCGTGCCTACGTCGGTGCCCTCGGCGGCAAGCTCCGCATCGTCGCCGACTTCGGCGATCGGGAGTACCGCCTGACCTAACGCCAACGACCAGTAGCGTGACACAAAGGCCGGTAACTGTTGTCAACCCGGGACAGGTGACGGTTTGCGCGTCCGGCGGCCAAGCTGTCTGGCCTTGGCCGGCATGTCGGCCAACTGATCTTGCCGTTTAACCTGCTTGCTTCTCGGCCGGTGCCCCAGTTGTGTCCTTTTTGATCTTTCCGGCGGGGTGGTGTTGTGCGGGGTGGCGGTTGCGTGACCCTGCTGGCCGGCCGGGTCCGGGCCGGCCGGGTCCGGTGGGGCGTTCCCACGGGCGGCGCAGGTCGGCGGCGAGGGTGCGGGCGAGGCGGAGCTGGGTGTAGGCGGCGACGACCAGCCACGTCCAGCGGTCCGCGGCTTCGGGGTGGTCCAGCCCGGGGTCTGTTTGAACAGCCGGAAGGTGTGTTCGAGGTCGAAGCGGCGTAGGAACGCCTGCGGCCTGCGGCCTGCGGCCTGCGGCCTGCGGTCGACGTCGTCGGGGGCGGCCCTGGTCCGGGAGCACCACAGCCACACGGGTGTGGGTTGTCGGTCGCCGGGGAGCCGTTCGACGCGCGGCCGGAGCAGGGGGACGGGTAGCGGGCCGTCGTGGCTGGCTCAGGCGGGGGTGCGCAGGGAGGAGCCGGGGTGGAGCCGGTCTCAGCTGGTCGCGACGGCGGTGCCGTAACGGGTGGTCTCGGTGGTGGTGGAGACGTCCGGGGCCGCCCAGGTGGTCTCGTCGGAGAACTTGAAATCGGGGCCGTGGCGGCGCGGGCGGCCCGTGGTTCCCGGCTGCCAGGGCGGGGCGGGCAGGTGGAAGACCCGGTCCGAGTGCAACCGGTCGACCAGCTCGACGGGTAGGTCGGCGAGCAGGTAGGCCAGCCTGGTGGCGTCGTAGCCGGCGTCGAAGACGACCAGGACGTCGGGGGCGCCGTTCTGGTGGTGCCCGGCCTCGGCGAGCCGGCGCACCACGTCGCGGACCTGCCCGGCGGTCACCGTGGTCAGGTCGTCGTTCGGGTTGAGGCGAACGGTGTCCAGCGGGGCGGTCCAGGAGGTCCGGCCCGGCTCGAGGGCCATGACGAGGGAGTAGGGCCAGCTCGGGACCGTCTGGGCGTTGCCTTTTCCCCGGGCCGTAGGTGTGGCAGAACGCCCGCTGGCCGCTGGTCGGTGCGGCCGGACGCGGCCACGGGCTGACGTCGGCCCCGAGCACGCCGTGGTTCATCCCGTCGTAGAGGGCGCCGTGGCCGCGCCGGTGTTCCGGCGCCAGCGACAGCCCGACCAGGGTCCGGACCGGGGTCTCGGTGCACAGCACGGCGTCGGTCAGCTCGAACAACGCGTCGCCGCGCCGGGTCAGGCAGCCGTGGAAGTCCCTCCGGAACCGGCACAGCACCTCGAAGTCCCCGGCCGTCTCGACGCGGGGCTGTTCTTCTTGCAGAATCTCTGTCACGGCACGGTGTCTTTGGCGAGAAACCACGATCAGCGGGAGGTCGTTTCGTGTCATGGCGACACGCCGGACCCGCCCGACAGCAGCAGCACGCGTCACTCACTGCTATGACAATGTTACCGGTGAAGGTTAAACGGCAAGCTCAGGGGTGGGCGGGTTCCTGTTCGGCTGGTCCGGGCTGGCCGCGTTCCGTCTCCATGCCGACGGGTGCAGCTGGTGTGAACAAGGCGGTGTTTCGTCCGTTTCTCGCTGTCGGTGATGACTGTGAAGGTCATCGCCCTGCCGGCGGCGGTGTACCAGCGCTCCCACTGGCTGGGGGAGTCCGGCGGGTCGCCGTCGAACAGTAGCGGCAGGCCGCACAGCGGGCAGTTGCCATCCTGGGCGCGTAGCACGGCCAGGCGGGATTTCGCCAGCTGGGGCGGCTTTCGTCTGCGCCGCCGGTCGACCCAGTACTGGGCGAGGTCAGGATCGTCGGGTGAGTTCCTGCCGGGTACCGGGGTGTGTCGGACGATGGGCGTCCAGGCGTACTTGTGGAGGTAAGCGCCGCTTCTGCGGTCGCCGAGGATCCACCTGTCGTTTCTGTCCGGGTTGAACTGGCCGAAATAGCGGTTGACGATCCACTTCCAGCTCCTGCCTGGGTGTCTGTGGCGTAGCCATTTGTAGATCAGCTGCCACAGGTGTTCATCCAGGCTTTGGTATGCCTCCTTTGATGCTCCGTTGCGGAAGTAGTTCTCCTGGCCCCGGATCCTGGGGTTCATGACCCGGATCACGGCTGCCACGTTGGTGCCGCGCAGGGAACGCAGCGTGTCCGCGTTTCCCCGCCGGATCCTGGAAAGCGCTTCTTTGCTGGGTCTGGTGAGTACCTTCGTACCACCACCCTTGGGATGGTAGCGGCGGATGGTGAAGGAGAGGGATCGACAGCGGCCGGGTGTTCACCCATCCCGATGGCAGCGCCCTCAGCGCAGACGGCATCTCGCAGCGCTTCGAACGGCTCCTTACCCGTTTCGCCACCATCCGTCGCGAACACACCGAGAACCGTTGGAATGTCGATCTCCTCGCGAACCGGCATCGCATGCCGCCGGAGTCCATTGAGACCGCGCTCAGATTCGGTCCGCTGCCGCCAATCCGGTTACACGATCTGCGGCATACCGCTGCCAGTCTCGCCTACCTCGGCACCAGAGACCTCAAAGTCGTCTCCGAGCTTCTTGGGCACGCCTCCGTCCACTTCACCGGCGACGTCTATACCGCGATCTTCGCCGAAGCCGACCGTGCCGCCGCCAAGGCCGCCGCCGATGTCGTTCCCCGCCGATTCCGACCCGGACCGCAGCCCCCGACCCTGCCACCCGCCGACGGCCCCGCACCGGACGGTTCAGGGCTCGAGTTGTAGAACGCCACACCCACGCCGGCGCCATATCGAACAGGCGCGACGAGGGGCCCCGTACCGCGACGTCACGTCCGCAGAGAGACGACCCCCCTCAGGGCGAATGTTGCTCTCTGTAGCCGTTCGCCAGGCCTTTAAGATTAGTTGTTGACGCAACGGCATCACATTGGCATCACATCGACCGCTTATCGATCTTCGCGGCGACCGGGCCGCCGCAACGGCCTGGTCAGAGGTGGTGGACCGCGTGTACCAGCATCCGAACCGATTGATCTTGGTTGTAGGCCCTGAAATTGCCGTCCGTCCGGTCTCCACGCGGCTCCCGACCAGGGGCGATGCAGAGTAAGGACCAAACCAGAAACATCATCTAATGATTCGAACGAATGTTCCGTAGACCTGGTAGTTTCTGAGACCACGGTCATACTCGTGACCGCCATCGTAGGGACCTCGTCGGCCTGGCATTCCTTTTCGGCTTCGGCCTCGTGCTTGCGCTCGGCCTGCGCCTCGAGGTGCCGATCTGGGTCGCGCCCTTGGCCGCGCCGGCCGTCGACCTGTTCGTGGTGGCCCTTTTGCTTGGCACGCGACTCCACATGATCATCGAAAGTGGCTGACCACCCCAAGCCTGGGAAGCTGCGTCCTCCCCGCCGGCGACCGCACCATCCAGGCCGGCGACCGCACCATCACCGCTTCCGACCCCCTACCCGACGATCTCCAGGAGGAGCCATCGTTGTCAGGCTAGCCTCCATGATCATGTTCTCGACCCCTTGGATAGACGGGCGAGGCGGGTTGGCGGCGGTGCCTGGGAAGCTTCGCGGATCTCAGGGTGGCGTGCTGCCGCGGCCGCGTACCAGCGTCCGTAGCGCCGAGCGCCCCACGGCGCGGTGAGGCCGTGCAGAACTACGCTCATACCAACAGTCAGCATCACCGCCGGGACAATCTGGTGCTGTTCGGGCAGACCACTGGTGGCGACCAGGTCCGCGAAGACGATCGACGCCAGCCCGCGTGGCCCGAACCAGCCGACATACGCCACGGTCTGGGGTGCGATCTTTGATCCACACAACGAGACGGCGACCGGGATCATCCGGATGACAGTCAGGCTGAGCAGCCCATAGATGACCGCCGTCCAGGTCGTGCGTTCGAGGGCTGCTGCCAGGAACAGGGCGCCGAACAGCACAAAGCTCACGGAGACACCGAGCTGGGCTACATCTCGCGGCATCTGTTGCGCCGCGGCTAAGCTCTCGCGCGCGATCAGGCCGGCCACGAGGCCGGCGGCCCATGCTGCGATGAAGCCGCTGCCGTCGATCAGGTCTGCCAGCGCGTATGCCAGCGTCGCCGTGGCCAGCAGCGCGACCGACTGCCACGGCCGGCTGGACCAGCCCCTGTTCATCGACCACCGTAGGGCCAGGGCACCACCGGCGCCCAGCGCCACCCCGATGGCGCCGGAGGCCACCAGGGCGCGCAGAAACACCGACACGGCATGTCCGCGGCCGGCGGTTTTTTCTTCCTCCTGTGCCAGGGCCAGGAAGATGGTCACGAACGGAAGGGCCAGGCCATCGTTGAGGCCGCCTTCGACATTCAGTGCGTGTCGGATCAGAGGAGGAACCCGCTGGTTGTTGATGACCGGCAGCCCAAGTGCCGAGTCAGTGGGCGCTAGTATGGCCGCCAGCAGCGCCGCTTCCCACAAGCCGAGGCGGGGGAACAGCGCCGACGCCAGCACCCAGCCGACGGCGATGGTCAACGGGAACCCGATTCCCAGCAGCCGGCCGGGCAGCGGCGACTCCGTTGCCCAAGGGCCTAGACCGGCCCCCATGGCGTCGGTGAACAGCACGATTGCGAGGGTCAGTTCCAGGACGGCGCCTACGCCGTGCCCACCGACGGACGAGGTGATCAGTCCCGCGACCTGTTCGCTGGCCAGCAGGCCGGCCGCGGTGAACACCAGCGCGCCGCTGATCGGCGTCTGCCGCAGGCGCCGATCCACCAGCGCGTAGGCCATCAGCGTCACCGCCACGACCGCGACTGCGGAGTCCAATGCTGTGCTCCTGCCTTATAGAGACTTGCCCAGGAGACCAGAAGAGAGGGTAAACGGTTGGGAAACCTCGACAACGACTGTGCCGCACCTGCGGTCGCCTGGTCTTGATGCCCAAAACATCCTGAGGCGACGGCCAGGGTATGACGGTCCTGGACCGAGGCCGAGACGTCGGATTATCCTTTCCGACGACAACTTCGCGACCATCGTGTAGGTGGTCGAGTAGGACCGCAAGACGGTCAGGACCCTCTCAAACGTATGTCGGTACCAACCCGACATCATCGCCTGCTTTCTCGGCCAAACCGACCTGGCCCTCGATCCAGGACCCCCGTGGCCAGACCCTGACCATTCAAGTCAAGATCTGTACTGGCTGTAAAAGCGGCGGTTGCCTCGACGCCGCGTGGGCACCTTTGCCATAGCGGACGGGAGGGTGGCATGTGCAGACGAGATCTACTCCCCGATGTTCCTCGCGCACGTGTGGGCGGGTACCGGAACACCGGTACAGAAGACGAACTGCCATCCGTTCCGCTACCAGAAATGGCTTTTCGTGCACAATGGATACATCGACAGCTTCGACTTGCTTCGCCGCGACCTGCTGATGGCCGTACGCCCTGACCTGTTCGCTAACATGAAAGGCTCTACGGATTCCGAGGTGATGTTCCACCTTGCCCTGACGCTCGGGCTGGAGGAAGACCCCATTGTGGGGTTGGAAAGAATGGCCGGTTTCGTCGAGAGCGCTGGAGCCGCCGCGGGTATTGCCGAGCCCCTGCAGATGACGGTCGGGCTGGCCTACGGCGAGACATTGTTCGCGGCCAGATACGCCAGCGGGCCGGTGGTCAACACTTTGTACATGTCTGAGAGCGTCGACGCGATCCGGATGCTCTACCCCGAGCACGAACGCCTGCGGCGCATACCCGCCCACGCCCGCGCAGGCCTTTCGGAGCCGCTGAGCGAGCTACCCGGGGTGTGGCGGGAGATACCCCCATCCACGGCACTCGTCATCACCGACACGCCACACCAGCGCCCCTTTCGTCCACAGCCGCCCGGGTAAGAAGAGTGCAGCTGCCCCGGTTTCTCGGTGGCGCCGTCCGGCGGTTGTCGCGGCGGCCGTCCCTGTCACCTGCGGTGAAAGTGCGGTGGTAGTCCGAGGGACGGAGGATGGACGCTGGGGCCGTCGGGCCTGCTCATGGTCTGCGACGACCGCGGGAGGAACCACCATGAACGACTACCCACCTATCGCGGATCACGGTCTCGTGGGCGACCTGCAGACCGCGGCGCTGGTCGCCGCCGACGGGACCCTGGACTGGTGGTGCACCCCGCGGTTCGACTCGCCGAGTGTCTTCGCCTCGTTGCTCGACAGCGATCGTGGCGGTTACTGCCGCTTGGCCGCTGACCTCGGCGAGGCCGACGAGGCCGGCGTCCGGCAGCTCTACCTGACCGATACCGCCGTGCTCGTCACCCGGTTCATGGCCCCGGGCGGGGTGGGCGAGGTGCTCGACTTCATGGAGCCCGACCCCTCGACCACCCCGTCGGCGCGGCATCGGCTGATCCGGGTCGCCCGGGTGGTTCGCGGCAGTCTGCCCTTCGAGCTGCTGTGCCGGCCACAGTTCGACTACGGTCGCGCGTCCCACACGTTGCGCCATCTCGACGACGGATCGGTGGTGTTCCACGGGCCTGACACTGATCTTCACGTGCAGGCGACCGCCCCGATCGCGCTCCATCCGGACGGCCACGACGTCTCCGCCCGCTTCACCCTCGACGCCGGCGAGCTGGCCGCGGTTGTCCTCACCAGCGAGAGCGGTGACGCCGCCGCCCGCGGCGGACGCCCCGGCGGTCCGCCGCCCACCGTGCAGGCGATCACCGCCGCGTTCGACGCCTGCCGCGCCTTCTGGCTGACCTGGCTGCGCGCCTCCCGCTACCGCGGCCGGTGGCAGGAGATGGTCACCCGCTCGGCGATCACCCTGAAACTGCTCACCTACGCTCCTACCGGCGCTCCCATCGCCGCCGCCACGATGGGTCTGCCTGAGCAGATCGGCGGCGAACGCAACTGGGACTACCGGTACACCTGGATCCGCGACGCCTCCCTGTCGGTCCACGCCCTGACCACTCTTGGCTTCACCGACGACGCGAACGCCTACCGCCGCTGGCTACGCGAGCGCCTCGACGCCGGTTGGACCGCGTCCGGTGAACCGCTTCAGATCATGTACCGCGTCGACGGGGAACCCCACCTGACCGAGGAGATCCTCGACCATCTGGAGGGCTACCGCCGCTCCGCGCCGGTCAGAGCCGGCAACGCCGCCGCCGACCAGATTCAGCTCGACATCTACGGCGAGGCCGCCTATGCCCTCGCCGAGGCGAGGGACATCGGCGGAATCCGCGGCTGGAACGCCTTCACCGCCGTCATCGACTGGCTCACCGACCATTGGGACCGCCCGGACGAAGGTATTTGGGAAACTCGCGGTGGCCGGCAGAACTTCACCTACAGCCGCCTCATGACCTGGGTCGCCTTTGACCGGGCCATCGGGTTCGCGACCGCCTACTCCCGTCCCGCCGACCTCACCCGCTGGCAGACGGCCCGCGACACCGTCTTCCGGCAGATCATCGACCGCGGCTGGAACGACAAGCGCCGTGCCTTCGTCCAGCACTACGACACCGACGTCGTCGACGCCTCCCTGCTGCTCATGCCCCGCGTCGGCTTTATCGCCCCGAACGACCCCGACTGGCTGAGCACGCTCGACGCCATGAACGACGAACTCGTCAGTGACAGCCTCGTCTACCGCTACAACCCCGCCGCGTCCCCCGACGGCCTGCGGGGCTCCGAGGACACCTTCAACCTCTGCAGCTTCCTCTATGTGCAGGCCCTCGCCCGTGCCGGCCGCCTCGACCAGGCCCGCTACGCCTTCGACAAGATGCTCACCTACGCCAACCACGTCGGCCTGTTCGCCGAGGAGATCGGACCGTCCGGTGAACAGCTCGGCAATTTCCCCCAGGCCTTCACGCACCTCGCGCTCATCGACGCCGCCATCGCCCTCGACGAGGAGCTCGACCGCGCCGAGTACCTGGCCCGCTGACCGCCGGCGGCGCGACTGGAAGCGAGGTACGCGGCGACCATGACCGAGCAGACGCCCGACGCAGGTCCCCTCACCCCGCCACGGTCGGCCGGCACCGACCGACGAGTCCTGGCACCGCTCGCGCTCGCGCAGTTCATCTGCAGCTTCGCCGGGTCGAACATGAACGTGATGATCAACGACATCAGTCGCGACCTCGACACGACCGTCCAGGCCGTTCAGGTCGTCATCACGCTCTTCCTCCTGGTCATGGCCGCGATGATGATCCCCGGCGGCAAGCTGACCGACCGGCTTGGCCGCAAACGCTGCTTCCTCACCGGGCTCGCGGTGTATGGGACAGGGGCCGTGCTCAGCGCCGCTGCGCCAGGCGTTGGCGTACTGCTCATCGGCAACTCGATCCTGGAAGGCGTCGGTACCGCCCTGCTGATTCCCCCGGTCTACATCCTCACCACGTTGCTGTTCACCGACCTCACCGCCCGCGCCCACGCCTTCGGGATGATCATGGCCGCTGGCGGCCTCGGGGCGGCGGCGGGCCCACTCATCGGCGGCCTGATCACCTCCGCGATCAGCTGGCGCGCGGCCTTCGCCTTCCAGGCCCTGGTCATTGCGCTCATCATCGCGCTGAGCCGGTCCGTCACCGACCCGCTCCCGCCGGACCCGCACCGTCACTTCGACATCCCCGGCGCGGTCCTGTCCGCAAGCGGCCTCACCCTCATTGTCATGGGCATCCTCGCCGCCGACAACAGCCTGGCCCTCACGGCCGCCCTCCTGGCCGCCGGCATGCTCGTGCTGGCCGGATTCCTGCACTGGGTACGCGTTGAGGAGCGAGCCGGCCGGGAGCCGCTGCTGTCCACCAGTCTGTTCCACAACCGAAACTCGAACCTCGGCCTCGTCACCCAGAACATCCAGTGGCTGCTGCTCATGGGCTCGTCCTTCACCGTCGCCGCGTTCCTCCAGGTGGTACGCGGCTACGACGCCATCAAGACCGGCCTCATCTTCACCGCGGCCACCGTCGGTCTGCTCGCCTCGTCGCTTGCCGCCGAGCGGCTCGCGAAACGTCGCTCCCAGGGCACTCTGATCACGGCCGGGTTCGCCCTGACCGTCGCCGGAATCGTCCTCCTGATCGGCCTGATCGGCCTGATCGCCGGATCACGCAGCCCGTGGGCGTTCACCCCCGGGCTGTTGCTGATCGGTCTCGGCCTCGGCGTGATGCTCACCCCCTCGGTCAACGTCGTCCAGTCCGCCTTCCCCGAACAACGCCAGGGCGAGATCTCCGGCCTCTCCCGCAGCATCTCGAACCTCGGCTCCTCCTTCGGCACCGCCATCGCCGGAACCATCCTCGTCGCCGGCCTGACCACGAACGCCTACGCCACCGCCATGGCCACACTCGCCGTCATCGGCGTCCTCGGCCTGGTCGCCGCCACGCTGATGTCCCGGACCACCTCCAGGGCCGACACGCCGGATGGCGGCCGGCCGGATGTCAGCCCGCACGACTGACTGATCTCACTCGGGGCTCAGGTCAGAACGCGGGACTTCGCCCGCTGGAAATCCTCCTCGCTGATCTCACCATTCCTCCGGAGGTCGACCAGCTTCGCCATGTCATCGGCAACCCCCTGAGACTGCACCGCGGACGGCTGGAACCCTTGGTACAAGGCCTGCTGCCGCTGCCGGTCCGCCATTGCTCGCTCACCCATCGAATCGCCACGGAATATGGTGTATGCCAGAACACCCAGAAGCGGAAGGATGATGACGGCGGTCAACCATCCGGCCTTCCCCCAGCCGGAGATGTCACGACTGCGAAAGATGTCCGATATTACGACGAATAGCAGGTACAGCCACAGTGTGAGCCCGAAGAACAGCAACATGGTCCAGAAGGCCGACAGAAGCGGGTAATCCATGATGAAGCCCCCTTGTGCAGGTCGAAATCGGATACCAGCGATGTCTCATTGAGAGACTTACCCGAACTGCGCGTCACCACACGTTTCGCGGTCCTGGCGGGGAAGTGGGGGAGAAGCTGTCACCGGCGTCGGGGTGGATCGACGAATATTTCAGGTGCGTGACCGTGGGTGGACACGGCAATCACTCGGATGAGGATCTCGCGCGTCGCCTGAATGCGCGGAGGACGGACAGGCCCTGCTCGTTGTACCAACCGCCGACGGTCGCCCCTCCGGTGAGAACGACCCCGAGTCCGATCAGCCACGAAAGAAGCGTGAAAACGACTCCGATCTCGCCGTAGTTCCGCTCGTTCTCGACGATCGATGCCGAGAACAGCAGCCGGCTCACCACCCCGAGGCCGGTCAGGCCGATCGTGGTGAACACGGCTGCGGGCAGGATTTCCCGCCAGCCCAGCCGGCCACGGACGAGAACCCGGGTACCGATCCAGAACAGCAGTCCCATTGCCGCGATGACAATCAGACCCTGGCATACCTGGCCGACTACCGTGCCGGTGAGCACCGCCCCGGTGGCGGTGGTGCCGGCGAGAAAGACGATCAGTCCGGCGAGCCAGGCCACCTGAGCCGGCACACCGTGCAGGCCGAACGCCGGAAGCCGGAAGACCCGCAGGTACACCGACTGCACCGCCCCGGCCAGGCTCAGTCCGCCCAAGGTCAGCCAGACCGCGCCGAGGACCGTCCAACCGGACTGCGCGGATCCGCCGCCGCCGTGGGGGGTGAAGAGACGCTCGACGGCCATCGCGGCGTCGTGGTTCAGCCCCATCCGCCTGATGATGATCTCCGCCGCACCGCCGGGGCGCAGCGGCGACACCGCGGCCAGTGTGATGATGAACGGGAAGAACAGCATCAGGATGAGCGCGGCGAGGGTCATCGCACCGTTTATCGGATCGCTCTCCCGCAACTGGCGGGCCAGGTCCTCCGCCGACGAATCGCGCCATCTGTCGCGAAACCCACCGCGCGGTCGAACCACACCTGCAGCATCACTCAAAGCGAGGATCAGCGCATCCCGCCGGCCCGAGCCGGGGACCGCCGACCCCGACGGGTCCCCATCCCCATCACCCATCCCCACCCGTCAGACTGCCGTGCTGATCCGTCCGGACCGCGCGGCCTCGGCGAGCACCGCGTGATCGCGTTCGTTCTGGTCGGCGTAGGCCTCGGCGAACCGGGTGATCGCCTGGTCGAAGGCGTCTCCGGCGCCGAGGTAGGCCGCGATCGCGACGCGGTCACCCGAGCGGGCGTGGGCCTGGGCGAGGGTCGCTCCGCACAGCCGCGCGAACAGGGCGAGGCCGTCGGGATCCATGCGCTCGGGGAGCGCGACGCCCTTCCAGTCCTGCAGCTGGCGGACGTAGAAGTCGCGGTGCCGCCCGTCGATGCCGTCCACCCGCTGCCAGCCGAGGAAGATGTCCCCGACGGACTGCATCAGACGTTGTCCGGCGACGACCCGCTCCCCCTGGTTGCGGTACCGGCTGGCGGGCAGGTGATCCGCCAGGACCGACGCCTGCGCCTCCTTGACCTGCAGCAGCAGCGGGTCGTCGCGGTCGCGGCCGAGTAGCAGCGCCACCCAGCAGCGGGTACCCACGCTGCCGACGCCGACGACCTTGCGTGCGACGTCGACGAGCCGGTACTGGGCGAGCAGCGAACGCCGGTCGTCCGCCAGGGTGGCGCCGTACTGGTCGATGATGGTGGTGAGCTGATCTGTCAGCAGGTCGTGCTCGGCTCCGCGGAGCAGTTCGCGGACCGGGACGAGCAGCGGCGGGTCGGAGACGAAACGCGGCTGGCCGTCTGTCACCTCGGTCAACCGGGCGAATGCCCGCAGCCGGTCGCGGGACCGGGCAGTGGTGGCTGCGCGGGACAGGCGCTTGGTGTAGCGCCGCCCCAGCACGCCCGCGAGCCGGGCCCGCAGCTGATCCACGTCGACGTGGGCGTACCAGACGTCGAGGTTGGTCATGGCCGCGAACCGGCGCATCCAGGCCCGGTACGCACCGATCGCCGCGGTGACGGCCTCCCGGCGCCGCGCCGGCGCGAACCCGTTGCCACGGCCGGCGATGACCAGGCTCGCGGCCAGCCGCTTCACGTCCCATTCCCACGGGCCGGGAAGTGTCTCGTCGAAGTCGTTGATGTCGAACACCAGGTGGCGCTCGGGGGAGGCGAGCAGGCGGAAGTTGAGCATGTGCGCGTCGCCGCAGAGCTGGACGTCGATCCCCGAGACCGGGGCGCCGGCAAGATCTGCCGCCATGACCGCGGCAGCACCACGAAAGAACCGGAACGGGGACTCCAGCATGCGCTGGTAGCGCAGCGGGACGAGCTCGGGCAGCCGGGTCTGCGACTGCCGTTCGATCACGTCGACCGGATCGGCCCGGCCCGACGTCGGCGCATACTCGCCGTGAATCCGGCGCGGGGCGAGGATCCTCGCGCCCTTTCCTCGGGCCGTGCGCTCGGTCGGAGTGAGCTGTTCGGACCTCGCGGACAGCCGTGGCCGCGAACCGGCCGCGACCTGCGTTGGGCTGACGACCGCTACCATGCTCTACCTCACACCATTCCCGTTACTCCGGGCTCTCGTTCAGGATCTCGTCCAATCCGAGCGCGCGCAGGACGTTCCCCGCGGCCGACACGACCCGGGCACTTCCGACGATCGGTGCGATGGCGGTGGTCACGCCCTGCGCATCGGCGGCGGTGAGGCCTGCCTCCTGGGCAGCGGCGAGGTTCATCAGATAGGAAGCGGGCGCCGAGTCCACGGCGACGAGCGCCGCCAGGCGCACGAGATGGTAGGTGCGCTCGTCCAGGCCCGACCGCTCAAGCGTGTCCAGGTGCATCTGCACGATCTCTTCGAAGACCGGCGCGTCGCCGTGCGCGATCGCGCCGAGCGTCCGCTCAGGAGCCTGTGTCGTCATTACTCTCCCCTTAGTTTGATCACTTGCATTTCAAGGATATTTTCCTCGTATTGGCTGCCCGAGACCGGCGGCCCGCAAACATGCGACGTCAACGGATCGACGCAGAGGAAGCGGGTTTCGATATTTTTCCGGAGTTTCTCGGCACCACGTTCCCGTCTCGCCCGCCGGCGGTTTATGGTTACTCCTCGCAGGGAAAGAAGCGGCCGCGGGACCGTGGTGGCGGCCTCCCCAGGCAGAAAGCAGGAGGGCTGCGCCATGGTTGCCAGTGCTGGCGGCGGCTCGGACGGCCCGGCGCGTTCGGATGATAAGCATCCCCTGTCCGTCGGGGAGCGGGCGGAGTACGAGCGGCTGCGCAGCGCGGCAGCGGTGCGGCACGACCGGCTACGGACCGTCGGGGCGTCCCTCCTGGTCCTGCTGGCCGTCGTGGTGGCGCCGCTCGGCGTGATTGCCGCCTGGGCGGACACGACGATCTCCGATACGGACCAGTACGTCGATACCGTCGCCCCGCTCGCCACCGACCCCGCGGTGCAGAACCTGGTGATCGACCGTCTGACCGACCGGGTCGTCAGTAACGTCAACGTCGATCAGGTCACCGCGTCGCTCGACGGCGTCCTCGCGCGAAACGGCGTTCCCCCCGTTGTCGTGGACCACGCCGACGCACTGGCCGGCGCGCTGAAGACCGCCCTGACCAGCGCGGTACATCAGGTGGTTCAGGGGGTGGTCACCAGTGACCAGTTCTCCCTGGTATGGGAGAACGCGAACCGTCGGGCACATGCCGCCGTGGTGAAGGTTCTCACCGGCGAGGGCGGCAGCGCCGTGCAGGCCAAGGACAACACGACCGTGTTGGACATTGGCCTGGTCGTCGACAGTGTGCAGAAACGGCTGGCCGACGCCGGCTTGGAGAAGGCCGGCAAGATTCCCGACGTCGACCGACAGATCGTGCTGCTGCGGACGGACAAACTGACCAAGGCTCAGGACGCCTTGCGTCTACTCGCCGTCCTCGGCCTCTGGCTGCCGGTCGCCGTGGTGGCACTCGCCGCGCTGGGTGTGTGGCTGGCGCCCTCGCACCGCGCCGGGCTCATGGCCACGGGCATCGGAATCGGCGTGACGATGATCGTGCTGCTTGTGGGACTGGCCGTCATGCGCCAGGTCTATCTGGACTCCGTCCCGTCCGACACCCAGCCGCGGGACGCGGCAGCGGCCATCTACGACACTCTCGTCCGTTTCCTGCGAGACAGCGCGCTCACCTGGCTGACCATAGCCGTCATCATCGTGGTCGTTGGATATCTCTACGGGCCGGGACGCGGCGCCCGGGCCGTCCGCTCCGGTGCCGTCCACGCCACCGGAGCCGTCGGTCGGGCCGCGACCCGGGTGGGTGTGCGCACCGGCGGCGCGGGCCGCTGGTTGGACAGGCATCGCCGTCTCATCAGCGGGATCGTCATCGGGGCCGGGGCGCTGGCCTTGGCGCTGTGGAACTCTCCGACCCCGTCATCGGTCGCCCTCGTCATCCTTGTGGTCGTGGTCGCCTTGGCCGCGCTGGGTGTCCTTGCCGCCGCCGGCACCACACAACCCGAGCCCGCGAGCCCCGTCGGCAGGCCCTTCGACGGCGCCGTGGGGCCGCCGACCACTCCGATCGAGCAGACGAAGCCCTGAGAACGATGATGGGACGGCTGACACCCGCCCCGAGGCCGCACGGCGCGGCTTACGCCGGCGACCGGCCGGCCGCGATGCGGATCAGCGAGGGGAGCATCCCCCAGACACCCGGCCGCGCGGCGGGGGTCCCGGGCGCGTGCAGCGGGATCCGAACGCGCACAGCCGCCGGAAGCAAGCGGAGATCCAGCGGTGGCGGCAGGCGCAGCGCCTCCCCGTCCACGCCGACACTGACCGGTCGTGCGGAGTCGATTCGCATGGTGGGGCTTGTCCACTGGTGGAAACCGCGGAACCGGTTGATGGCACCCATGGACTCGAGCGCGACGAGGGCGGGTAGGTCGCGAGCGCGATCGACGCGTAACGCCGCCACGCCAAGCCGGCCGCTGCCGAGCCGGGGCTGGGTACCGAAACCACCAAGGCTGTGCAGCTGGTAGGCGTTGTTGGACACGAGCAGGACGTCCGCGGTCGATCCGGCCCGACCGTCCGGGCCGGTGAAGCGAAGATCCGGCGGAGCGCGGTCCACGCCCAGCAGGTCGGGCAGCATCGCGGCCGCCGTTCCCATCTTGGCGTCGCGGTAGCTGTCGGACTGCACGATTTCGGCGTAGACGCCCAACGAGACGTTGTTGACGAACACGCGGTCACCGAGCTGACCGAGGTCAACGCGCTGCTCGACAGCGAGGTCGAACGCGTCGAGCGCCCCCACCACATCCTTCCGGTCGAGGCCAAGGTCAAGGGCGAAGTGGTTACGAGTACCGGCTGGGACGCAGACGAACGCCATCCCTCGCCGCCGCGCCACGTCCGCGACCAGTGCCTGCGAACCATCGCCGCCCGCCATGCCCACCACGTCGGCTCCGCGGTCGGCGGCGTCCTCGGCGAGGGAACGCAGATCGGCGCGTTCCGTGAGGGTAACGACCGCGATCCCGCGCCGGGCGCCCTCCTGAGCGAGATTGTGGCGGTCGGCGGCGCCACCCCCGGAGCGCGGGTTCACCAGCAGGACGCCGCGCCGGGCGGCTCCAACCATGAGCCCCTTGGGTCGGTGTCGTCCGAAGGCGCCGCGCGCCGCGGTTCCCGACGTGACGAGCAGGCCCGCGGTGACCAGCACGGTGGTCAGGCCGACCACCCCCGCGAAGGCGATCAGGCCGCCGAGTGTGAAGGCCGCCACGACAGCCGCGCTCAGACGGCGCAGCCCCCGTCCGACCAGCGCCGTCCAGCCCGCTACCAACGCGATCGTCACAGCGGCGACCGAAACCGGGAAGGCAATCGGCCGGTCGATCGGCCGGGCGAACATGACAGCAACCGCCGCGGCGAAGCTCACCAACGCCGCTGAAGCCGCCACCCGTCGGAAGCGGGACACCGGCGCTCCCGCCCGCCGCCCCGGCCGGCGAACCATCCAGGCAAGCACGATTACCCATCCTTCCGAGCTTCACAGCCGCACCACCGTGATCAGGTTCTCCCCGCGGGGCGCACCCCCATACAGCCCTCGGTGTGCCGCACCCCTGCAGACCCGCTGGTCGCGGCGCCGGTGGGGCGCGCTCGCTCGTACCCTCCTCGTCGAGTGGTTTCAGCGCAGGACCTTCTCCTTGGCACGCTGGTTTCCGCCTCGGGCAGGTCGCCGGTCGCCTTGAGCTCAGCGAGCCTGGAGAGCTTGTCCGTGTCCGCGTCCATCCCGGCGCCGGAGGCTGTCTCCCGGATATAGGCGGCGACCTGCCCCCGTTTCGCCTGCGCATGGCCGACTTCCCGGGAGGCCATTTCCTGCCCCCTCAGGATCAGGTAAAAAAAGACGCCGAGGAATGTTGGATCGGCGCTACGGGAAAATGAAGATCATGGTCCACAAGGCGCCTAGGACTGGATATTGATAAGCCAGACAGTAGCCGGCAACCTCACATCCCACCCCCTTTCGGAATTGCCCCATCTACCGTCCCATCCATGACCCGAGCCGGCAACTCGATCAGGAGCGAAAAATCAACCAGATATGGGCGAAGAGGTCTGAATCCGGCCATCGAGCGGATGGGCGGGAGGCTACCAGTCCGTTCAATCTGCGCGCGAATCTACAGCTCGGGACACGGAGAACTCCCTTGAGTCGATGTGCCGACCTGCCTACCGCTCAGGCGCATCGGGACGTCCGCGGCCATGCCAGCGCTGAGCATCGGACTCCTGACGGTTCTGGATCGTGTCGGCATCAATCGGGCTCCTCTGTCACGTCAGTAACAGGCGAAAAGCCCGCGACCACCTGGCCGATCTCGGCCGGTCGCAATGGCCGTAGGTTAAGTGATCCCTTGAAGGTTTGGGGGATGGTTGGTCATCGGAAGTCGAGAGTCGAGGCAGTGGAGTTCGAGACGGTAGGTGACGGGCCGGGTGGGTGGGTCGTCGGTCTTGCGGCGGGGGTAGGTGCTGGGTCGTCGGGTCTTGCGGGGTGCGGTGCGCCCGGGGCGGTCGGGGATGGCCAGGCGCGGGTCGCAGATCTCGAGGAGGAACGCGAGGAGTGCCTGGCCAGGGAAAAAGCCGCGGTCCGGAGGGAGTCGGACGCGGCGGCCAGGGCCCGGCGGAAGCTGATCTTTTCGGGTGGGGTGCCGGTGGTGTCGGCGGCGACGCCGATGAGGCGGGAGAGTGCCTGGTAGACGGCGAACAGGGCCCACATCTCCTGGGCGACGCCTTCGGGGTCCTTCGAGCGCAGGACGGGCCGTCCTTCACCGAGGTCGGTCTTGTGGTGGCCGATCACGGTCTCGCATCCCCACCGCGTCGGGTAGGCGCAGGCCAGATCCAGCATGGGCCGTTCCTCGGGGTCGAGCAGGTCAGTGACCAGGCAGAACAGCTCCGAGCTGTTCTGGCCGTCGGTGGTGGTGGAGTGCACGGTGTACTCGATCACCCGCACCGTCAGCGGTGGGCCGTCGCCCTCGCGGGCAGGTTTCAGCTCGGCGAGGTAGCTGCCGTCGTCGAGGATGCGGACCGGGGCCAGCGCGAAGGTCGCCGTCGCCCGCCACAGCAGGTGCGCCCCGGTCGCCTGACCCTCCCCATCAGGATCCGCCTGCGCCCGCACCCGCGCGACGGCACGCCAGCGCATCCCCAGCACCCGCGCCGCGGTCAAACCCTCAACCGACAACTGGTGCCCGCACGGCTGTGGGCCGCGGTCGGTCCACTCCCGCGGCAATGTCACACTCCGCGAAACACCGATTGCGCAGACGAAGACCACCGTCCCCGCCCGCCGCTTCGTGAACAGAACCTCCACACGCTGGCCCGCCAACGGATGGGACGGATGCGTGACCACGAGAAAACCCAACGACTCCCGGGCCAGTGCGGCCCTATGCAACGACCGTGCCGACGGTCGCTGACAGGATCGTTCAGGCTGTGTTGAAACTGGTCCTGGAACCGATCTTCGGCACTGATTTTCTGCCGGTGTCGTACGGGTTCAGGCCGGGTCGGCGGGCCGCGCTGCGAGGTCTTGAGTAGCGGTAGCAGCGCTTTGATCATGGCGAGTTCCGTGACGCTGCTCGGGTCGGCAACGTCGACGGTGCCTCTGGCGGCGCCTGTGATCACGATGGTGCGGGCCGTGCTCATGTAGTGGGTTCCTTTGGCTGTGGTCAGAGCTCGATGCCGAACAGCGTCGCCGCGTTGGCCGACGAGACGTTGCGGCGGTCATGCTCGGAGTCGAAGTGGCCGAGGAAGCCGTCGATCTGTTGGCGGCTCGGGTGCTGGAACGGGTAGTCCGTGGAGAAGATCAGCCGCTCGGCGGTGGTCACCGAGAGCGCGTGCTGCAGCAGCGCCGGGTTGAACATTCCGGACATGGTGATGAAGAAGTTCGACCGCAGGTAGTCCGACACCGGCCGTTGCAGGCCGGCGACGCGGGATAGGTTGTCGGCGCGATCGGTCCAGAACAGCAGCATTTCGCCCCAGTGTCCGAGGATGACCTGCAGCTCCGGGTGCCGGTCGAAGGTGCCGCGCAGGATCAGGCGGAGGGCCGCAGTGGCCGTGTCGAGGTGCCAGCCCCAGCCGGCGGTCGCCAGCCCGAGATTGGTGACCTCGTCGAAGCCCTGGTAGGACGCGGCGCGCAGGGCCGGCGAAGGCAGCTGCGGGTGGATGAAGACGGGCTGGTGCAAGTTCTGCCGCGGCGGCGAAGAACTCGTCGTAGGCGGGATCGTCCAGAAAGACGTCGCCGGTGCGACCGTAGACCATGGTTCCGACGTGGCCCTGACCCGAGGCGCGCTCCAGTTCGGCGGCGACGTCGGCGATCCGCTACGTGTGCGCCGTCCGGTTCGCAGCAGGGCCCCGGGAAGATCGTTCTAGGTTGCGATCTGCTACGCGGAGTATTGGCCCCGT
>NZ_CADCWT010000058.1 GCF_902806485.1 Candidatus Frankia alpina
CACCAGATCGCTTGAAACCACAACTCAACGACACCTAACAAAGCCCTACTAGGCGACCTTGGCGGGCACGACATCGCGCTGCTGATCGACGCCTTCGACGAGGTGGCAGCGGACCGGCCGACCGTGCTGTTCGCCTACACCAGCGACCGGCTCGCACCGGCAGACGGCGCCGACCCGGCCGCGGACGCCGACCGCCGCGGCCCGCCCGCGCCGGCTGCCGCGCAGATCGCCGCCCCCAACGCCCCCGACACGGTCGACGCGGCGTCCCACGGCGGTGGGTCGATCGTCGTCCTGCCACCGCCCGAGGGAGCGCGGCGCCTCACCAGCCATGTGCCGCGCTACCTGGACCAGGCTCCGGTACCGCTGCGCACCCCCGCGCAGGTGCCCGCGCACGCCGCCCGCCGCTTCCCGGAGCGGATCTCCACCCAGGAGGCGTTCGGGGAACTGCTTCGCGACCTGCCCCGGCTCGCCCCGCAGGCAGCGGCCGCGGTGGTCACGATCAGCACCCGGGCGGCCGATCCCGTGCTCGCCGGCTGGCTGGCCGCCGCCGAGCCCGCGGCGACGAACGGCGAGGCCCCGGCGGGGCGTCACGTGGCCGGCGGCCTGTCCGCGGCGGCCTTCGGCGGGGTACTCGGTTCGCTGGGGATCGCCTGGAGCCGGCAGGGCCTGCCACTGCTGCCGATCGGGGTCGCCGACGAGGTGTCGGCCGGTCGGGTACTGCCCGGCTGGTTCGCCGCGGGCAGCGCCGACGCCCGCTCCATGCTGGCGGTCGCCGACACCGGACTGGACCCGGTCACCCGGGCCCTGGCGTGGAACGGCGGTGCCCCGGCTGGGATCGCGACGACCTGGGTGCCGGCGTTCGCGCACGACCTCGCGTGGTGCCTGCTGGCCGGGCTCGGCCAGCAGGCCCGGCTCGACGGCGCGTCCAGTCTGATCCAGCTCTGCGCCCGGCAGGTGGACCAGCGGCTCGCCGAACTACCGGTGGACGCGGACGGCTGGCGTCGCCGTCGCGCCCTGGTGCTCGCCGGCGGATACCGGCTGCACGAGGGCGGCCCGGGGGCTACGATCACCCTCGTCGGCGTCGGCCCGGTCCTGCCGGAGGTGCTGCGCACCGCGGCGGAGCTGCGCGCCGGGCTCGGACACGAGGTGAGCGTGGTCTGCCTGACCTCGCCGGGCGCCGTGTTCGGAGCGCTGCAGGCCCGCCGCGGGCTGGCCGACGGGTCGGACGCGCTGCTCGCCGAGCTCTTCCCGGCGAACCGGCGGTGCCCGATGGTCACCGTCGTCGACGGTGACCATCGGACGCTGAGTTTCCTGGCGGGCGTGCACGGCGATCCGATCTCGACGCTCGGCTCAGCCGCGCCGCCGCCGGCCGCCGCCGCGGCGGCGGCGGCGACCCGAGCGGAGGCCGTCCCCGTCACGGTGGACGTCATCGTCGGAACGGCGTTGGACCTGCTCGACGAGGCGGCGGCCGCCGGCTGACCCCCGGCGGCCGAATGCGGGCCGCCGGTCAGACGCCGACCGCGTGCACGCCGCCGTCGACGTGGACGATCTCGCCGGTGGTCGCCGGGAACCAGTCAGACAGCAACGCCACGCACGCCTGGGCCGCGGGCGTCGTGTCGTGGACGCTCCAGCCCAACGGCGCCCGACCGTCCCAGACGTCCTCGAACTGGCTGAAGCCCGGGATGCTCTTGGCCGCCATCGTGCGCAGCGGGCCGGCCGCCACCAGGTTCACCCGGACACCGCGCGGGCCCAGGTCGCGGGCCAGATAGCGGGCCGTGGACGCCAAACCCGCCTTGGCGACGCCCATCCAGTCGTAGGACGGCCAGGCGACGGCGGCGTCGAAGTCGAGGCCCACGATCGATGCCCGTTCCCCGAACAGGGGCAGGGTCGCCCGGGTCAGGGAGGCCAGCGACCAGGTCGACACCTGCAGGGCGGTGCCGACCTCGGTCCAGGCGGCCTCGACGAACGGCTTGCCGCCGAGGACCGACTCGGGCGCGAAACCGATTGCGTGCAGCACCCCGTCAAGGCCGTCGACGTGCTCGAGCACCCGCCCGGCGAGCCCGGCCAGCTGCTCTTCGTCGGTGACGTCCAGCTCGACGACCGGCGCCTCGGTGGGCAGCCGCCTGGCGATACGCCGCGTCAGCGACAGCCCACGTCCGAATCCGGAGAGAACAACCTGCGCGCCCTGTTCCTGCGCGATGCGGGCAACGCTGAACGCGATCGATGCTTCGGTGAGAACGCCGGTGACGAGAATGCGCTTACCTTCGAGAAGTCCGCTCATGGGCCGCATCCTGCCAAACATGGCCGCCCGAGTGGGCACACCCGGGCCCGTAAGTTCGCCCCGTTCCGGTCGGACAGCGCCGCGGGCGGGCGACGACCCTCTCCGACGCCGATGCAACGTGGATCAACCGTTGCGGACTCGTCGATTCGGTACCGCCGCCCGGTGATCAGGGGCGGCTCAACCGGCCGCGGGCCGCGCGGGTCACCGGCTCGACGAACCGGGCAGCCAGCGGGCCGATAATCGCCATGAGCAGCACATAGCAGGCGGCGAGCGGGCCCAGCTTCGGTTCGATGCCGGCCGCCACGGCGAGCCCGGCGATCACGATCGAGAACTCGCCCCGCGCAACGAGGGCCGCGCCCGCCCGGAACCGGCCCATCGTCCCGATCCCGGCGGAACGGGCCGCCCACCACCCCGTCATGACCTTTGTCACGACGCCGGCAAGCGCCAACAGCGAACCGGCGAGTAGCGCCGGGGGGATGTCGGCGGGGGCCGTCTGCATGCCGAAGAAGACGAAGAAGACGGCCGCGAACAGGTCCCGCAGCGGCCGGAGCACCTCCTGCGCGCCCTCGGCCACGGGGCCGGACAGGGCGATGCCGACGAGGAAGGCGCCGACGGCGGAGGACACCTGCAGCCGCCGGTCCAGGCCGGCCACGAGCAGCGCCAGCCCCAGTGCCCGTAGCAGCAGGACCTCGTCGTCGCGGTCCGCGGACGGGTTGAACACCAGTCGGGTCACCTTGTCGCTGTGCCGCAGCGCGACGTAGAGCACGGCGACGAGCACGCCGAGGGCGATCGCCACCGTCAGCGACCCGCGGGCGAGGCTGTGATGGGCCAGCAGCGCGGTCAGGATCGGCAGGTACACGGCCATCGCCAGGTCCTCGAGCACAAGAACGGACAGCACGACCGGCGTCTCCCGGTTACCGAGCCGCCCGAGGTCGCCGAGGACCTTCGCGATGATCCCGAAGGAGGAGATGGCCGTCACCCCGCCGAGGACCACCGCCGCCGTCGGGCCCCAGCCCAGAATGAACGCCGCGGCGACGCCCGGGGTGGCGTTCAGGACCAGATCGAGCACCCCCGACCGGGCCTGTTTACGCAGGCCGGACAGCAGCTCGCCGGCGGTGTACTCCAGACCGAGGGTGAGCAGCAGCAGGACGACACCGATCTCGGCACCGACGCCGATGAACTCCTCACTGGCGCCGAGCGGCAGCAGCCCGTCGTGGCCGAAGGCCAGGCCGCCGACGAGATAGAGCGGGATGGGGGAGATTCCGACGCGCAGCGCCAGATGTCCGAGGATGCCGAGGGAGAACAGAACTCCCCCGAGCTCAAGGAAGGTCGTCGCGGTGGAATGCACTCGATCCGGCCAACCCGCTCGTCAGCCGGAGTGGAGCAACGCGGCGACGGACGCCGTGTTCTCCGGGGTCCCGACGACCACCACGATGTCCCCGGCCTCGAACCGGAAGCCCGGCCGGGGGGGAGGCGTGGACGATCTGGTTGCGGACGACGGCGACGATGGAGGCGCCGGTGCGGGTGCGAGCCTGGGTGTCACCAAGCGGACGGCCCGCGAAGGGCGAGTCGGCCAAGATCGCGATCTGCTCGCCGACCAGCCCGGCAAACGCGCTGCTGATGTCGGCCAGCTTCTCGACGATGTGCGGCGCGCCCAGCAGCTCCGAGAACGCGTCACTCTCCTCCGCCGTGAGCGGGATGGAGTCCTGGGAGGAGTCGGGATCATCGGAATCGTAGATCACGAGGTCACGCCGCCCGTGATGATGGGACACGACCCCCAGCCGACGGCCACTGCGCGTCTGGAAGTCGTGCCGCAGCCCGATGCCAGGGAGCGCGGTCTCCTCGATCTCCACAACAACCCTTTCCCTGCCTTGTCGACCCGCTCGTTCGTAGGAAGCTCCTGGTGAGCCGCCTTCGCCACCCTAACGAACGATCCGGGAACGCTCCTGGTTCGCGCTGATCACCCCGGAACGGAACGGCTTCGGCGATCCTGAGACATCCAGGGATCACCCACCATCCTCGCCGGCGACCGGCGAGCTCACGCAGAGCCACGGGCTGGAACGCGGCCCAGTTCACGGAGCCGAGCTCGGAGATCCGGGTCACGATTGTGGTGCGTGGCGCGTTGGACGAGGGTAACCACGACGATGTCGACGAGGCCCGGACGATACCCGCGAGGACGGTATCCGCCCGGATGTCCCAGCCGAACACCGCAACCGCCACCAGGAGCCACCATCGCCCGTGGAGACCTGCGCGCCACGTCCCGCCCATCCGTCCAGGGGAGTTGCCCGCCGTGCTGACCCAAAGCGCCCGACTGCTGCGCAGGATCGCCCTCACCGTGCTGGGGATCGTGGTCCTCGGCGTCGGCATCGCGATGCTCGTACTGCCCGGTCCGGGCTTCCTTGTGGTCGCCCTCGGGTTCTTCATCCTGAGCCTGGAGTACGAGTGGGCGCGCAGCCGCTTCGAGCGGACCCGGCGCAAGGCAGCCGACCTCGCCGATCAGGCCGCTGCCAACCGGTTCTCCTCGGTGTTCACGATCCTGTTCGGTCTCGGGATGATCGGCGTCGGCATCGCCTGGATCGTCGTCGACACCCTGCCCGCCTCGTCGCCCTGGAGCGGCGGGAGCCTGATCTTCAGCGGACTCGTCGTGCTGGCGACGATGATCGTCAGCCTGTGGCAGGCGAAGCAGGCGCGTGACGCCGGTCTGCCCACCCCCGCTGAAATCCTCGAGGAGCGGGAGCAGGAGGAGCAGGAGCAGGAGGAGCGGGAGCACGCCGGCGAGGCGCCGGCGGGGTAGGGCGCCGGCGGGGTGGGGCGCCGGCGGGGCGTCACTGGCCCTGGGTCTCCTGGCTGATGCCGACCACGCCCGGGTGGTCGTGCACGCACTTGTACACGGCCGCGCGATCGGCTGTCGATGCCTGCGCGACGTCGTAGCGCAGCGGATACGCCCGGCTGGTGGCGAGGTTGTTGCGGTCCTTCGGCAGCTGGATCGCGCGGCCCACCGAGGGACACGCGGCGCGCACGGCATCCTTCTGCGCCGTCGTCGCCTCCGGGGTGAAGTAGACGACCGCCTCCTGCTTGGGCGGCGGCCCGCTCAGCGTCGCGTAGATCCCGAACGCGATCAGGCCGATGGCCGCGAGGGTGATCGCCACCACCGCCGTGCGGCGCCGCGGGTCGGCCAGATACCGCACGGCGCGGGTGGCGGCGGTGGGCGACATAGAGGCCACGTCGTGAATCCTGTCACATCGGGGAAAGTTTTCTGGTCCGGATTACGGATGGACCACCGCGAAGTCCGGACCCCCAACCTAGCCGGCCGGCGCAGTCCGTAAGGTGAACGCCTTTGTGAGGCTCAGCGACCTCCGCCACGTGTGACCGCCGCACCCCGCCCGACCGACCTGCCGGGCGCGGCGCGCGCCCCCGGGGCACGCGCATCGGCACACCGTCGACCGGCGGCGCCCTGCCCACGATCGGGCCCGACAACGGGCCACATCCGATGACGCCGGCGACGGCGCTCATCCCACATCCGGCGATCATCATCTTCCGATGATCGCGACCAGCGAACCATGGGAGCGAGGAACAGGTCGTGCCATCCCTGATCGAGGACTATGCGCTGATCGGCGACACCCACTCTGCGGCACTCGTGGCGCGCACGGGCTCGATCGACTGGTTGTGCCTGCCCCGATTCGACTCACCGTCCTGCTTTGCCGCGTTGCTCGGTGACGCCGACGACGGGCACTGGCAGATCGCCCCGGTCGAACCGGTTCTCGGCGTTAGCCGCCGCTACCGCGGTGACACCCTGGTACTCGAGACGGACATGACCACCGCCTCGGGCACCGTGCGCATCGTCGACGCGATGTTCCCCCACGCCGGCACCCACACGGTGCTGCGGCTCGTCGAGTGTCTCGAGGGCGCCGTCCACATGCGCTCGGAGACCCGGTTCCGGTTCGACTACGGCTCGATCGTGCCGTGGGTGCGTCGGGTCGACGAGCACACCATGTCCGCCGTCGCCGGCCCCGACGCCGTCACCCTGCGCACCACCGCCCCCATGGAGGGGCACGACATGGCCACCTACGCCGACTTCCACGTCGCCGCCGGCCAGTCCGTGCCCTTCTCCCTGACCTGGACGCCGTCGCACCAGTCCCCGCCGCCGATCCACGACGTCCGCCGCATGATCACCCTCACCGAGGCGTGGTGGTCGGACTGGATGGCCGGTTGCACCTACGACGGTCAGTGGCAGCCCGCCGTGCGCCGCTCCCTGATCACCCTCAAGGCGTTGACCTACGCCCCGACCGGGGGCATCGTCGCGGCCGTCACCACCTCCCTGCCCGAGCACATCGGCGGGGTGCGCAACTGGGACTACCGGTACTGCTGGCTGCGCGATACGACGATCACCCTGCTGGCCCTGCTCGACGCCGGGTTCACCAGCGAGGCGACCGCGTGGCGGGAATGGCTGCTGCGCGCGGTGGCGGGCGACCCGTCCCGGGTGCAGATCATGTACGGCGTCGGGGGGGAACGCCGGCTACCCGAGTACGAGGTGCCCTGGCTCGCCGGCTACGAAAGTTCCTCCCCCGTCCGCGTCGGCAACGCCGCCGTCGACCAGTTCCAGCTCGACGTCTACGGCGAGGTCCTCGACGCCCTGCACGTGGCGCGGGTCGCGGTCGCCAACCGGCGGCCGTCCGTCCCCGGGCTCGTCCTGCCCGGCGGGCAGGCGATCGCCGACCACCAGAGCGACGATTCCTGGCCGCTGCAGACCAAGCTGATGGACTTTCTGGAGACCGGCTGGCGCAAGACCGACGAGGGCATCTGGGAGGTCCGCGGGCCACGCCGGCACTTCGTTCATTCCAAGGTGATGGCCTGGGTCGCGGCCGACCGGGCCGTCCGCGGCATCGTCGAGTCCGGCCTGCCCGGTCCCGTGGAACGCTGGTCCGCGCTGCGCGACGAGATCCACACCGAGGTCTGCGCGCGGGGCTTCGACTCGGACCGCAACACCTTCACCCAGTTCTACGGCTCCCGTGAGCTTGACGCGGCGCTGCTGTACATGCCGCTGGTCGGCTTCCTGCCGGCCACCGATCCCCGCGTCGTCGGCACGGTCGCCTCGATCGAACGAGAACTGATGGAGGACGGCTTCGTCCTGCGCTACCCGACCGCCGAGGACGGCGCGGTCGACGGGCTGCCCGCCGGCGAAGGTGCCTTCCTCGCCTGCACCTTCTGGCTGGCCGACAACTACGCGATGTCCGGGCGGGTCCAGGAGGCCCAGGAACTGTTCGAACGCCTGTTGTCGCTGCGCAACGACGTCGGCCTGCTCGCCGAGGAGTACGACCCGCGGCTGGGTCGGATGACCGGCAACTTCCCGCAGGCGTTCAGCCACGTCCCGCTGGTCAACACGGCCCGCACCCTCACCGACGCACTGCGCGGGGTGCCGCGCTCGCGCACCGACCGGGCGCACCCGCCGGGCCACTTCTTCGGCTGAGCCGCTCGGGAGCGCGGCGGCGGCGCAGGGGCGGCGGATCACCTGGCGACGGGTCCGCCGCGCCGCCGTCGGGAAGGACTATCAGCTCGTCACACAGTGTGTATGCCGATACTTGTTCCGTACCGTCGGCGTGGTGGCGGACTCCAGCCGATCGACGAGAAGCAGGGGGGCGGGGCGTGGCAGGTCGGATCGCGGTCATCGGCGGCGGCATACTCGGACTGGCGGTGGCCCGGCGCCTCGGCCAGGTCGAACCGGGAGCGACCGTGACCGTGTTCGAGAAGGAGCCCGATGTCGCCCGGCATCAGACCGGACGCAACAGCGGTGTCGTCCACGCCGGTCTCTACTACGTCCCAGGCTCATTGAAAGCCACCCTGTGCCGGCGCGGCGTCGGCCTGCTGCGCGCGTTCTGCGACACCCACGACATCCGTTACGACGAGTGCGGCAAGGTCGTCGTCGCGGTCGACGACAGCGAACTGGAGCGGCTGGCCGAGATCGAGAAGCGCGCGCAAGCCAACGGAGTTCCCCGGACCCGCATGCTCGACGCCGCCGAACTGCGGGGGATCGAACCGCACGCCCGGGGAGTCGCCGCCCTCCACTCCCCCACCACCGCAATCGTCGACTATCCCGGGGTCGCGCAGGCACTACGTAAAGAGATCATCGCCGCGGGCGGCACGGTGCGCACCGGCGCCGAGGTAGTCGGCGTCGACGAGCGGCCGGACGGGGTGCACCTGCGGCTCACCGTCACCGGTTCGGCCGGCGCCCGGCCCAACGGCAATCACGAGATCGCCTCCAGGGACGGCGGGCGGGTCGCGGCCGTCTCCGAGCGCGTCGGCCCGTTCGATCTGCTGATCGCCTGCGCGGGTCTTCAGTCCGACCTGGTGGCGACCCTCACCGGCGAGGACCCGTCCCCGCAGATCATCCCCTTCCGCGGCGACTACTGGCTGCTGCGCCCGCAGCGGCGGGACCTCGTGCGCGGGCTCATCTATCCGGTGCCGGACCCCCGATACCCCTTCCTCGGAATCCACCTCACCAAGCGCATCGACGGCGAGATCCTCGTCGGCCCCAACGCGGTGCTCGCCACCGCCCGCGAGGGCTACACGCTCGGCACCGTCCAGGGCGGCGACCTGCGGCGCACCCTGACCTGGCCCGGCTTTCACAAGATGGCCAGGACGCACTGGAAGACCGGCGCGAAGGAGATACTGCACACCGTCAGCAAGCGGGCGTTCATCTCCGAGGCCCGGCGCTACGTGCCCGAGCTGCGGACCAACGATGTGGTGCGCGGTCCGGCCGGGGTGCGTGCCCAGGCGGTGGCCCGGGACGGCAGCCTCGTCGACGACTTCGTCCTGTCGCACACCGGTCGAGTCGTCCACGTCCGCAACGCGCCGTCGCCGGGCGCGACGGCGTCCCTTGCCATCGCGGAGCACATCGTCAGCAAGGTCGTGCCCGAACCGGCGAGCTGATACCGGCCGATGGGTGCGATCCTGGTCCGGTGGGTGCGACGGCGAGCCGCCAGAATCGTGATGATCTCACTGACGCGGCGGCGGGCGACCGCGCGGGGACGGATCTGGCCCGGCGCTGGCGTGCCGCACGGCCACCCTCAGCCGTGACCCACCTGGACGCGGCCGCCGCCGCGCGGCCCAGCCAGGCGACCCTCGGCGCTCAGATCGCCCACCTACGGCGCGAAGGCGAACGCGGCGCATACGTCGCCGAGGTGGAGGCCGAGGAGGTTCTGCACTCCGCGCGGGCGGCACTCGCCGGCCTCATGGGGCCCGGCCTCGGCCCTGACGATCTCGCTTTTCACCATTCGGCCAGCACCGCCTTTGCCGCGCTGCTCACCGCATGGCCTCTTCCTCCGGGGGCCCGAGTCGGGGTTCTCCCGAGCGAGTTCGGCTCCAACATGCTCCTACTCGAGGCCCTGGCGCGCCAGACGCCACTTGAACTGATCGATCTGCCGGTCGACCCACACGGAGTGATCGACCTCGACGTACTCGACCGAGTGGGGATTCCCAGTGCTCGGGCAGCCCGTCCACGTGCCCTCGACGAGTTGAATCTCGTCGTCTTTCCGCATGTCCCCAGCCAACACGGCATCGTTCAGCCAGCCGTGGAGATGGGCCGGCGCTGCACCGAGGCCGGAGTGCCACTGATCCTCGACGTCGCACAGTCCCTGGGCCAGATCGATGTCACCGATGTCCACGCGAGCGCCTACGTGGGAACGTCCCGCAAGTGGCTCTGTGGGCCGCGCGGCACCGGCTTCCTCGCCCTACGAGGCAACCTGGCCGAGCGCCTCGACGGCGCATCGCCGGGTCTTCACACCATGCGCCGGGGCGAGGACGCCCAGCCGCTTCCTCTGCCTGGGCTGTCCCGGCTGGGCATCGGAGAAGCCCCGGTGGCCTCCCGGATCGGCCTCGCCCAAGCGCTCGCCGAGCTGCTCGCCAGTGATCCCGAGCTCGTGTTCGCCCGCATCGGATACCTCGCCTCCCATGGCCGACGTGTACTGGACGGTGCCGGGGGCTGGCGGGTACGAGAGCGCCCGAGCCTGCCGACCGGCATCGTCACGCTCCAACCACCACCCGGCGTCGATCCCGTGGCCGTCCGCGATCGTCTCTTCCGGCAGGACGCGATCCTCACCAGCGCCATCCCGGTCCAGCGCAGCCGCGACCTCGCAGGACCGCTGCTGCGGGTGAGCGCCCACGTGTACAACGACCCGGCCGAGTTCGAGCGGCTCGCCGAAGCGCTCAACCGTGATCCTGGGAGTTCCGCACCGCCGCGCGCCTAGAGCCGAGAACGCGCGAGCTCAGCCGGCGTCAGGCCCACTCTGGCCGGCCGGGGGCGGGACATCCAGGTAGGGCTCAGGCAGCACTCGGTAGGTCCGTCCCTCCGGGCTGGTCCAGAGGAAGACGCCGGGCGTCGGCTGCTCGCATTTCCAGTCGGCCGCGGGGGGCTCGGTACGGCTGCGGACAGCGGGCTCCGGCGACGTCCGCCCCGGACCGGACCCACCGGCGGGCTTGCGCCGGGTGCGACGTCGACGACGACTCTCAGTGTGCTTGAGGTGATGGTGCCGAGCGCAGGCCGGGCCGAGATTGCCCTCCTCCGCACGGCCACCCTCCGCGTGCGGCTTCGTGTGGTCGATCTCGGAGTTCATCGCGGGCTTGTCACAGCCCGGAAAGATGCAATGGCGATTCCTCGCGCGTACGGTCCGCGCGACGCCCGGTGAGGGGAAGCGCCGCGCCCCGACCTTGACGACCTGGCCGTCCCGCGGATCGGTGAGCATCTGCCGCCAGGTCGCCCGCGAACCGGCGGCGAGCTCGCGGGCGAGCTCTGCCGGAATCGGACCGTACCCGGCGAGCTCACCCGGCTCGTCCGAGAGCCCCATCAGGGTGGAGATCGGCACCACGACCTGCATCTCGGTACGAACTCGATTCCGGTCCTGTCCCATCAGCAGGTCGTAGAGGACGTCGGCCCTGCGCTCGTCCAGCGTGCGCTTTTCCTCCGGGTCCGCGGCCGCGCGACGGGCCAGCGCGTCGATGCGGTGGTACACCGACACCGCCCGCTCGGCGGAGAGCAGCGCACGCAACGTTGCCATACCATTCTCCTCGTCGGTGATCCGCAGGTTGCGACCTCGCGCCGCATGGCGATGGCGGCGGTCCGCCCCGTCCGGGTCGACCTTGAGTACCCGACGGCGCACCGCGGCGCGGAAGGCCGCGTGGCTGGCCCGCCGGCCCTGCTCGAGCGCAGCCTGCTCGGCCGCTCCGGCCTGCGCGGCGTTCAAGGCCGCCGTCTGGCGGGCCAGCGCCTCCACCCGCTGCAGGTCAATGCGACCCTCATACAGGGGCATGCAGACTCGCCGGCAGCCGGGAGCACACCTCAGCCGCCAGCTGGAGCCTGCGGCTCCCGACAGCAGGCGCGACACCGAGCTCGGCCGCGAGCTCCTCCCCCGCGAACTCGGTGAACCGCCGCTCGCTCGGCTCACCCTCGAGCGGCGGACGATGTTCGGCGAACCGCGCCCGCATGGCAAGCTGCTCCGCCTGCAGCCGCGCGATCTGTCGTTCGAGCTGGACATCGAAGCGCAGGCATTCGTCCGCGCTCAGCTCACCGACCACCCGATCGAACACGCGCATCGCGCCGTGGCCGGGCGGGATCTGCGCCTCGGCCTCTCCAGGACCGGCGGCTGGCCGCTCCGCGTCGCCCGCATCTGACAGCTCTGTTGGCATTGCCGCACCATCGCTTCCTCGACGACAGGTGAACTCCACCTCGTCCGGCTTCTGGCCGAACGAGGGAGCTCTACCCGAACTCAAACTGGTGTTCGAGTCTAAGCTATCCTCGATCGCATGGAAACGACCCATCCGCTCCCCGGCCGACCTCCGCGCCGACGGGCCAACCTCGTCCAGTGGCGCCGCACAGGCGGTTGCGCCATCGCTCACCGGGCCGAACACGAACCCTCCACCCGCGCGTACTCTCACCCCGCCTGTGCTTCTGAGAGGGTGCGACCATGTTTGGAGTAGTTCGCCCCTGCCTGCGCCAGCTGTCCGTCGATCTGCACGCGGCCTGGATGTCTCACCTCTGCGGATTATGTCTCACCCTCCGTGACCATCACGGCCAGTGGACTCGAGTCGCCACGAACGTGGACGCCGTACTCGTGTCGGTACTCGTCGCCGCGCAGGCCGACTCGCCGGGCGAACGCCGCAGGGCCGGACTATGTCCGTTGCGCGCGATGCGCCGGATCGAGGTGGCGGCATCCACCGAGGCGGGCCCACGACTGGCGGCCGCAGTGTCCCTCGCCGCCGGCGCGATCGCCGTGCATGACCACATCGCGGACGGCGACGGCCTCCTGCGCCGCCGCCCCGCGGCCGCGATCGCGCGCCGGTTGGCCGACCGGGCCGGCTCCGCCGCCGTACGTACCGGTTCCGTGGTCGGGCTCGACGTCGCCCAGCTGGACCGCGCGGCGGCGGAGCAACGGGTCCGTGAGGGTGGCAGCGCCCGGGGCCGAGCGGCGCTGTTGGCCGCGTTGGCCCCGACCGAGACCGCGGTCTGCGCCGTCCTCGCGCACACCGCCGTCGTGGCCGGGTCCGACGACAACCGCACGCCCCTCGCGACGGTGGGACGGCACCTCGGCCGCGTCGTCCACCTCCTCGACGCCGTCGCAGACCAGACCGACGATGCTCGCTCGGGATCCTGGAACCCGCTGACGGCCACGGGCACCAGCCCGGCCGAGGCCAGCCACCTATGCGAAGAAAGCCGCCGAGACCTGCAGCGTGCGCTGGCGCAGGTGCGATTCACCGACACGGTCGATGCCCGACTCGCCCGTCTCCTCGTCGGCGACGGCCTCGGCCACGCCATCAGCCGAACCTTCGTGTCCGCAGGGTCAGCTCCCGGGCCAGGCCGCCCCGACGATCGGCCGGATGCTCCTCCCGACGCCCGGCCCCCACGCCGCCGGTGGCCGGGCTCGGCCTGCCTGGCCGCCGCGGGCATGTTCCTGACCTGCCAGATGTGCGGCGACTACACGTCGCCGCTCGACGGACAGCGAAAGGAGGGTCTGTGCAGCCGGTGCGGCGACCTCGACTGCTGTGACTGCTGTGAGTCCTGCGGCGAGTGCGCAGAGTGTGACTGCGGCGGTTGTGACTGTGGCTGCTGAGCTAGCCAGATGTTTCGACTTCGTTGCGCAAGTCCGAACCAGGTCGTGACGTCGGGTAGAGATCTGCTGAAATGGTGGGCGTCGCGCGAGCGGAGTCCCCGACGCTCCTCGCGGCCGGGAACGCCCCCACGTCCCCGCTGACGGGCACCGACGCCCGTAGGGCCGTGGTCGAGATCTGTCATGGCCGCAAATCCGGGAGAACGACTGGACCACCATGAACGCTGAGGACAACACGACGGCTCCCGCCATTATCACGGTTGCCGCGGTGGACGATCATCCGATCGTGCTGCGCGGTCTCGCAGATCTGCTGCACGACGTCAAGGACTTCGACCTTATCCGACACCGCCTGTTCCCTCGATGCCCTGCTCGCCGGTCCTGGGCGACATGCACAGGTGGTCCTGCTCGATCTCGACCTCGGTGACGGCACCGAGCCCCCGGACAACCTCCGGCGGCTGCTGTCCGACGAGCGAAGCGTGGTGGTGTTCAGCGCCGCGGCCGCGCCGGACACCGTCCGGCGTGCGATGCGCGCCGGCGCCTCGGGCTTCGTTCCCAAGACCGACGACGTCGAGGATCTGGCCACCGCAATCCGCGCGGCGGCCGCTGGTACCGGATGGATCTCTCCGCAGCTGGCTTTCCTGCTCCTCACCGATGATTCCCCGGACAAACCACACCTGTCCCCGAAGGAGGTCGAGGCGCTGCGCCTGTACGCGGCGGGGATGCCCCTGAAGACCGTCGCCCGGAAGATGGACGTCTCCCCGGAAACCGCCAAGCAGTACATCGACCGGGTCCGTCAGAAGTACCGACGGGTCGGCCGCGACGCGGCAACCAAGGTCGACCTCTTCAAGCGGGCCATCGAGGATGGGCATCTCGATCGCCACGCGGAGGGGATGGCCTGACCGAGGCGTCAGGCTGCCGAACCGCGCAACCGTGGTGATGGAACTGCGCCCAGCCGCGCCAGATCGGCCCAGAAAAGCGTGGTGGGCGCCAACACCCCCATGTCAGCGCCCACCACCCAGACCCACACTGGATCCCCGAATCCGGTGCGCGCCCTCGCGCCCCCCCCGCGTGGCGTGAGGGCGCGCGATCCGGTCAAGTGCGGAGCATCTCCGGCTCGTCCCCCGACCGAGCCTCGCTACTCCCCCCGTGCGCCCTTGACCTCGTTCATCGAGCCTGCTGTCGCGGTTGTCGTCATGACCCCAAATCCACCGAACCGGGCGTCCCCGCAATGGGGGTCACCCGTACCACGATCGGGTTATCCCCACCTGGTTCAGGCCGCTGCGCCGGCCGCCGGTCAACGACGCGTCTCGCCGCCCCGGCCACCGCGACCCGAAGCCTGATACGCGAATCGGACAACCACGCCGACCACAAAAACAACAAAACCACAACAGGCGATCACCCACAATCCCGGGCCGACCGTGGTCGCCGTGCGCAGCCCGCTGTCGGCGAACGGACCACCCCGGTAGAGCTGAACGAGGTCGACCACCGCGGTCAGCAAAACCATCAGCCCGGTCATGGTGGCGAGCATGCGTCCCCACTCCCTGCGCCCGGCGATGAGAAGCAGGCCCGCGACCACGGCGAGGATTCCGAGCAGCACCGTCAACCGCCCGTGCTGGTCGGGATCGGTCCCCCGCACGGTGAACTCCACGAACCCGTAGGCCCGCACCGTCGCCCACCGCATCCCCGATGCGATGATCACGGCGACTCCGGCGCAGACCGCCACCGGACCGGGTAGCCAACCGCCGTGGGACGCTATCCGGCGCAACCACGAGCGGGCGGCCGAATCCGCCGGGCGGACCGGCGCAGGCACTGAGATTCCAGCCGTTGCCGGCAAGGCCCACGGGTACGCGCCACCCGCCGCCGACTCCGGCCGCACGGCCACCCCGGCCACTCCGGCGATCGTGCCGACCGGCGGCGACAGCGTCACGGCGCCCTCCCGGGACCAGGCGGGATCGGCCGTCGCCGCGGCCCGCGCCCGCCACGCCCGCAGCTCCGCGGCGACAGCGACCGCGCGGTCGTCAACCTCGGGCGGGCCCGGGCCGACCGCGGGCGGTGTCCCCCGGCCGCCGGCCCCCGTGGCCAGCCTGGCGGCACCCCCGGCAGCCGGGGGTGAACCGGCATCCCCCGGACGGGCCCACGGACTCTGCTGTTGACCGCTCACCCACGCCACCACCGTCCGACACCCCGAGAGGGGTCCGACGACCGCCCCGCACGGTCGTATCACGCGGGGAAGCTGCCCGCATGACGCGAGGCAGAACCACCCATACCAGGCGAGTTACCGCCGGCCTCCGCCTCCGGACGGTGCCGTACGCGGCTGAAGCAATACCGCGCCGATCAGGGCGAGGATGCCGGACCCGAGCGTGAACATGATCCCGTTCTGCGGATGGATGGAGATCACGTCCGCCGAGATGGCCCGAAAGGAGGCGAGTGTCGGCGGTCCGTAGGCCCGGTCGAGCCCGGCAATCACCACGATCATGATGGCGACCAACCGGGCGACCAGAATATCCGCCGTGCGACCACCGATCGGCCGGCGCGCGAGCCGGGCGGCGCCCACGACACCCAGGAGGACTGCCAGGACGAGGACCAGCCGACCATCCCCGACGACGATGCCGTTGAACGTGCGTGTCTCGTTCGCGCTGGACATCTCGCTCCACGGTAGGACGCTGCCGATGACGCAGCCCACCGCGCCCACGATCACCGCCAGCGCCGCTACCGGTCGCGTCGTGCCCGGCCCCAGCGCGGACCCCGGTACCCCCTGCCCGGTTGCGCCGACCGATTCCGGCGATTCGCCGGTGCCCGGTGCCGGAGGCACCGGGTCAGACCGCTGCCCCCGTTCCGGCACCGCGCCGCGGACGGGATCCACGGATGCGCGGTCAGGGTCGGCGGGCTTGCCGGGCCGCGGCACCTCGTGCCGCGGCGTCACGCCCCGCCCAGCAGGTGAGCCGCGATCATCCAGGACTGACGGGGCGACAGCGTCGTTCTGACCACCGTCGAAGGCCTCGAACGCCTCGGATGCCCCTGGGCCCGGGTGGTGCCCCGGGTCCGCGTGACGCCAGCCGTCATCGGTGACCGCGAACCGGTTCGTGACATCACCGTGATCATCGTTCGCGTGTTCCCGACGCATCCCGACGCGCATCGTCGGCGGGTCGAGCTCCGGCCGTGCGGTCGGTGGCCGATCCAGACCGGCGGCGGCACGACTCCCGGCCCCCCTCACGTCCTCCGGCGCCCCGCCCGCGCCGCCGATGCCGCCGGCGGCTTCGCGTTGCGGCCCCGGGGTGCCCTGCCGACCGGGCCACGCGACGTCGGGAGCGGCGGCACGGGCCGAGGCACCCCGGGCGGGCGGCTGCGCCCTGGACGGGTCAGCGCCGCGTTCCTCCTCCCGCCTCGCGAGTGGATCGGGGATCCGAGGAACGGCCGGCTCCCGGTCGGGACCGTCGCCGCGCATCGGCCCGTCGGCCCGGCCCGCCGCATGGCGATCTGCGGCGTCGCGTTCTCCGGCCGGCCGGCCCGCCCCGGAGTCGGCGGGCCGGCCTGGCGATCGCGGTGCGTCACGCTCAAACCACGTGGGCCGGGGTCCGCCGGCAGCCGGCGCAGACGTGTTCCGGGGGGACGGCGGCGAGACCGCGGAGGGCGGTGTGAAATCAGACCTCGCGGGCGGCATGGCCCGAGATTGCAGGGGAGGTGCAGCGGCATTCGATCGCCCCGGGTCTCCGCCCACGGCGGAAGGCGGCTGCTGTGGCTGCTGTGGCTGCTGTGGCCGCACGACGCCGCCCGGCGACGGGTTACGGCCCGCGCCGGGTGCGGGATCGAGCCCGGTCCGGCCGGCCCGGGGTGTCCCCGAGGGAGCGGGGTGGGCGGCGCCGGCCGGGCCGGGTGGTCGCGTGCCGGCGCCCGCGGGATTCTCAGGCACACGTTCTTTCCCCGGCTGACCGGCAGCGGCACGGCCAGCCTTCGAAACTGCTTCGTCGCCAGCAGGCGCTGCCGGACCTCCGCTCGCCCCAGCCCGACCGGAGGCCAGCGCCCGTGCTCCCGCTGCGGATCCCGGCGGTGTTCCCAGAATGGACCCGGCCGGCGCCCCATCCGGCCCGCGTTCGTCGGCCGCACCAGCCTGACCCGTGGCTGCCGACCGCGCCCGAGTTCCGTGACCCGCGCTTCGTGCCGGTTCGGCCGCGCCGCTTCCTGCAGGTCCCGCGGGGCTGCGTGCATCGGCCTCGCCAGCGCGGTCCACCGACCCCGAGGACGACGCCCTGCGGGGGCCCCTGGCCGATGCCGGCGTCCCAGCAGACCCAGCCGACCCGGGCACGCCCGCCGGCGTTTGGGACCCGGCGCCGGCCCCTTCCCGCCCGCCGCCACCATCGCCAGCGGAGCCACCGCCGGCTCCCCCCGCAGAACTCTGCCGCCCACCGGGTCCGCCGTCTGCGCCCCCGCCCAGTGAGACCGGCGACCTTTTCGACCACGCCCCAGCCGCGGGCGTCATCCGGGCGGTGGACTGCCCGGAGCCCGAACGCGGCACTCCCGGTCTGGCCGCTGGCCGCTCACCGGCAGGCCCGCCCGGCGACGCGCTGGCAGCACGCGGACGTGCACCAGCGTTCCCCGTCCGCTGACCCGCCGCGGCCGGCGGCGGTCCGGCCTGGTCACGACCAGAGGTGCCGGCGGGCGCGCCGGCCGCCGGCCGCCCGCCGGGCAAGGCGGGGTCGGGTGCCTGACGGGCGGAGCCTGGGCCGCCGCCAGATCCACGGGTGTCACGGCCGGAGGGCGAATCCTCTCGCGCCGGCGTGGCGCTGGCCGGCTGGGACCGGATGGGGGCGAGCGGCGGGCGGATCGGGACGCGTCCAGCCTCGGCGGGACGCGCCGTCGCCGGAGAACGGGACCCTTCAGGGCGGCCACCGGCACCGGACCTGCCACCGGAGGAGCCGGCGGCACCAGCCGAGGACTCGCTCGCCGGGAACGCGGAGGCACGGGCGTTGGCGGGCGAGGCGGAGGCTGGACGGGCGGGTGGCCCCGAAACGACCCGACCCGCGGACGCGGCGCGCGGCGGAGTACGGGAGTCCGAGGGCGCCGAGGCGCCGGGCCGGTCGGCGGCCGCGGTCTGGGACTGGCCAGGGGGCTGGGAATCCGGCTCGGGGCCGGCCGGGCCCGGGCCGGCTGTCGGCGTGTCTGTGGGCGCTGGATCGTCCGGCCCGCTCCCCTGCTCGACCATGCAACCACTCCCTGACATGCACCCTTGTCCGACAGGCTGCCGCCCGATCGATCCGGACCCGCGCCGGCGGAATCCGCCGCGCTCCCGGTCGGCGGGTTGGGACGCGGCCGGCATCATCATGACAGCCGCCGGGGGTGTGTCGGGCGGGCACGGTGGATCGCTGCACGGGCGGTGTCGGCGCCCGCGCGGGAGGCCTTCCCCCGGGCTCCATCGCCGTGGGCCGGGGCGGGCGCGGACGCCGGGCCCGCCACCGCATCCGGCTGAAGATGCCGGGTGGCCTGGGGTCGGCGTCCGCTCGAGGTGGCGGGGCGCCCGACCGCCGGTCGGCGCGGGTGGGGCCCCGCGGCAACCGCCCGCCGGTCAGGCGTCAGATCACGTCACGTCAGGTCACGGCACGGCACGGCACGGCGCGTCACGGCACGACGCGTCACGTCGGCATTGCACGGTGCGGCCGTCAGACCGCCTCGCCGATGCGGTGGACCCGCATCATGTTGGTCATGCCGGCCACGCCCGGCGGCGTTCCGGCAACGACGACCACAAGCTCACCGGGCTGGCACCGGCCGATCTGGAGCAGGGCGGTGTCGACCTGGCGGACCATCTCGTCAGTGTTCTCCGCGATCGGCACGAGGAAGGTCTCCACTCCCCAGAACAGCGCCATCTGGTTGCGCACCGCCTGGATGGGGGTGAAAGCCAGCACCGGGACCTCGCTACGGTACCGGGCCAGCCGCCGGGCCGTGTCGCCGCTTAGGGTGTGCGCGACGAGGTAGCGGGCGCCGACGGCGTGACCGACGGAGGCGGCTGCCTGGGCAATCGCCCCGCCGAGGGTCCGTGGCTCGGTACGCAGCGGCGGGATTCGCCCGAGGTCCGCCTCGGCGGTCTCGATGATCCGCGCCATCGTGGACACCGACTCGATCGGGTAAGCCCCAACGCTCGTCTCCGCGGAGAGCATGATCGCGTCGGCGCCGTCGAGGACCGCGTTCGCGCAGTCGCTGGCCTCGGCACGCGTCGGCCGTGGCGCGCTGACCATGGACTCGAGCACCTGGGTGGCGACGATCACGGGCTTCGCCCGTTCCCGTGCCTGGCTGACGGCGTGCTTCTGCACCAGCGGCACGTCCTCGAGGGGCAGCTCGACGCCGAGGTCGCCACGGGCGATCATCAGACCGTCGAACGCCTCGATGATGCCGTCAAGGGCGGCGACCGCTTGCGGCTTCTCGATCTTGGCGTGGACGGGGACGCGGGTCCCGACCTCGTCCATGATCGCGTGCACGGACTTGACGTCGGCGGCGCTGCGCACGAAGGACAGCGCGATCATGTCGACCCCGAGTTCGAGGGCGTAGCGCAGGTCGTCGGCGTCCTTCTCGCTCAGCGCCGGCACGGTGAGCGCGGCCCCGGGGATGTTCATCCCCTTGTGGTCGCTGACCGGGCCGCCGATGACGACGGTGGTGTGCACGTCGGTGTCGGTGACGCCGTCGATCTGCAGGACGAGCCGGCCGTCGTCGACGAGGATGCGGCTGCCGGCCGAGACGTCGGCCGGCAGGCCGGAGTAGGTGGTGCCGACCTGGTGCTGGTCACCGGGCACGTCCCGGATGGTGACGGTGAACCGCTGGCCCGGTAGCAGGGTGGCACCGCCGTCGGCGAAGGTGCCCAGGCGGATCTTCGGGCCCTGCAGGTCGGCGAGGATGCCGACGTTGCGCTCGGCGGCCTCGGCCGCCTCCCGCACCCAGGCGTAGGTGACGGCGTGCTGTTCGTGTGTTCCGTGGGAGAAGTTTAGGCGGGCAATGTCCATTCCGGCGTCGACGAGGGCCCGGACCTTCTCTGGCGAGCTGGTGGCCGGGCCGAGGGTACAAACAATCTTGGCTCTACGTGGCACAGACAAAGCCTAAGTACTGATCGTCGGTCATTGCACACGGGGGCCGCCGAGAGAGGCGAGTCGCTCACCCGCTAGTAGTCAGATCAGGTCGATCCGGTACATGCTGCGCGTGGTCGCCTGGCGGCGTACCGTCCGTCTCGTCACCCGCGCCACACCCGTCCCTCGGCGCGCGTGATATGGGAAAGACGGCAAGGGCGCCGACGTTCCTGGGAGCCGCTCCACCCGGACGCGGAAGTCGGTATGACACGGTCGAGCACCCCCGGAGTCCGGCATGAATCGAAATCCCGCTATTCACCGTCACCCGTCCGGTGACATCGACATCGCCGTGGTCGAGGTCACCGCCGCCCCCGAGCCCGGTCACGTCGCCGCGCCGGCGCACCCCGGGCAGCCACCCGCGCTGACCGTCGCGCACGATTCGCCGCCGCCACCTTCGGTGGAGCCCGGGACCTGACCGAACGGTCTACCCCGCCGCCTCCCCCGGTCCGGCCGTGACCCGCATTCGCGGCTCGGCGAACCCCGGTCCGGGTTCAGGCGGGGACCGCGTTCGCGGCGTCGGCCAGACCACCCGACCCGCCGCCCGACTCGCCCGGCCGGCCACCCGACCCGCCGGTCGCGTCGTCGGTAGGCGCCGTGGCGGGACGGAACTGGGTCCGGTACAGCTCGGCATACAGCCCGCCGCGCGCCAGCAACTCGTCGTGGGTGCCGCTCTGCACGATGCGTCCGTCGGCAACGACGAGGATGCGGTCGGCCTCTCGCACGGTGGACAGCCGGTGCGCGATCACCAGCGAGGTGCGGCCGGCCAGTGCGGCGCTCAGGGCCTGCTGCACCGCGGCTTCGGACTCGCTGTCGAGGTGCGCGGTCGCCTCGTCCAACACGACGATGCCTGGCGCGCGCAGCAGCAGCCGGGCGATCGCCAGCCGCTGCTTCTCCCCGCCGGACAGCCGGTGCCCGCGGTCGCCGACGACCGTGTCCAGCCCGTCCGGCAGCGCGCGCACCAGCTCCCCGACCTGCGCGGCGTCCAGCGCTGACCACATCTGGTCAGCGCTGGCTTCCGGCCGGGCGAAGGCCAGGTTCGCCCGCACCGTGTCGTGGAACAGGTGGGCGTCCTGGGTGACCACGCCGACCGCGGCACGCAACGAGCGCAGGCTCAGGTAGCGCACGTCGTACCCGCCGACCCGGACGGCGCCGGAGCGGGCGTCGTACATCCGCGGGATCAGCTGGCTGATCGTCGTCTTGCCGGCCCCGGACGGCCCGACCAGTGCGATCATCTGACCGGGCTCCGCCCGGAAGGTGATGTCGTGCAGCACCGGCGCCGGAACCCTGGTGTCGAGGACCGCGACGGATTCCAGCGAGGCCAGGGAAACCTCATCGGCCGCGGGATACCGGAATCCGACGTGATCAAACTCGACGGCCGCCGCGCCTGCCGGCAGATCGACGGCATCGGTCCTGTCGACGATCACCGGTGCGAGATCGAGAACCTCGAAGACACGCTCGAATGACACCATCGCGCTCATGACGTCGACGTGCACGTTCGACAGCTGGGTGAGCGGTCCGTACAGCCGGCCAAGATACGCGGTGAGCGCGACGAGGGTGCCGACCTCCAGGTCTCCCCGGGCTGCGAGACGGCCGCCGACGCCGTAGACGATCGCGGTCGCCAGCGAGGCGACGAGGCTGAGCGAGGCGAAAAATATTCGGCCGTACATGGCCTGGGTGACCCCAATGTCGCGTACCCGCCCCGCCCGACCGCGGAAGTTGACCTCTTCGCGTTCGGGGGACCCGTAGAGCTGGGCCAGCATCGCGCCCGACACGTTGAATCGCTCGGTCATGGTGTTGTTCATGTCCGCGTTCAGTTCGTAACGTTCCCGGGTCAGTCGGGCGAGCCGCGGCGCGAACGCGCGGGCGGGAAGGATAAAAACCGGTAGTAACACCAATGACACGACGGTTATCTGCCATGACAGCACGAGCATCGCGGCGAGTACGAACCCGGCGGAGAGCACATTCGACAGCACTGAGGACAGTGAGCCTTTCCCGGTAACGTTTTGTCGCTTTGCGTGACATCAATGTGGTGTTGG
>NZ_CADCWT010000059.1 GCF_902806485.1 Candidatus Frankia alpina
CCTGGCCGGGTGGCCCGTTCGATCATCCGACCGACGTCCCCGACCGGGCCGATCCGCCCGGTCGGGGATTGACCTGGTCGGGGATTGAGGTCCGCGGGCTCGCTTGCGCGGCTGCTTTGGCCGGCCACACGCCTTCCGCCTGGGTGTGAGGCCGGCCTCGGTCGTCTGGAAAACGGACTGCGCCAGCCCGGCGAGACCCACGGCGGCGGTCGTCGTCGCCGGGCGCGATCGCCGATGTGGGCTGACGGTTCGACCTGGTGCCGTCAACTCTCGGTGACTTCTTGGCCGGCGGGCGGCGAGGCCAGCGCCTGCCATCCGAGGTAGGTGACGGGCAGCCGCATCTCCAGGCCCGTCATCCGGGCCCGCTCCTGGGCCACGGCCAGGATCGTCGGGACCGTCTGGCGAGTCACTGCGAGCCGCTGGCCAAGCCGTCGGACCTCGTAGCCGTCTCGTTCGACCACGGCCCGTAGCGCCGCTTCCCTTGCCGTTTCGGGGGGACGAATCGGACGCCGAGGCCCCCAGAAAGGCAAGGAAGTGCCCGCAGCGCCATCGGAGGCCGACGCTTCGGCGGCGTCGGGCGCGTCGGGGAGCTCGTGTGCGTCGGGGGGCTCGGCGTAGGACGAACAGGTGGCGGAGTAGCACGGGAGTGCTGGGTGGATGGCCGGTGGCGGCCAGGGCGGCGAGTGCCGGACCCTCACCGGCGGCCGGATCGAACGACGAGGCGAGGACGGCGAGTGAGCCGTCGTCGACCAGGACCGGCGCCGCGGTGCGCCCGGCCTGCCAGGGCCATCGCATCGGCAACCTCGACTTCCTTCCGACCACCGAGTCGGCGGGCACGCGATCGGCTCGCCGTCCGTTCTCCATCTGCCGTCCCTTTCCGCGCGGCGAGCGTCCGGTCGAACGCAGCGGCGCCCACGATCGTCCTGACGCGCCGCTCGATCGTCCCGACTTGCCCGTCGATCGTCCCCGACTCGCCCGCCGTCGGCGTCTGCCTGGGTGCTCGCGGCACCCGAAAGGCGCCTTGAACTGCCGTTTCGATCGGCGGAGGCGATCGCAAGACACGCGGGCGGCCACGTGGGCCGGGCCGTCCGGCCCGGGTTCGCCGGGCCGGGCGGCCCGGCTCCTGCGGTGGACGTGCGATGGGTGAGGCACGCAACATCCGCCGGTAGGGTGCCGGCCGTCATAGTTTTTCAGCCTCCGCCGCCGCGCCCCGAGGACCTGCGGTTTCGGCTGCGGCGCAGCGATTTGTGCGGTCGGTGGGGTGGTCCACACAGCGGCTGGGACCGGTCATCGACGAGTCGTAGTCCTACCGAACGTCGAACCTACGGTGGCGCCTGGAGCATCGCGTGCCAGAATGACCGTCGTGGCCTCAGCCCCCGTCCTCGAGAAGGCTCCTCCACCACACCCGACGGCCAACCGTCCCTCGATGGTCTCGGTCGGCACGGTCGTGTGGCTGTCGTCGGAGCTGATGTTCTTTGCGTCCCTGTTCGCGATGTACTTCACGATCCGTTCGGTGAACAGCGGCAACTGGCCGCCGACGACGGGTGATCCCGTCGGTTCCGGACACGGTCCCGTGGAGTTGCACGTCGGGTACGCACTGTTCTTCACCGTGATCCTGGTGCTGTCCAGCGTCACCTGCCAGCTCGGGGTGTTCGCCGCCGAGCGCGGTGACGTCTTCGGACTGCGGCGCTGGTACCTGATCTCGCTGCTCATGGGCCTCGTCTTTGTCGGCGGCCAGGCGAACGAGTACTTCGGCGAAAACAAGTTCACGATGGCCTCGCATGCCTACGGCTCGGTGTACTACCTGACCACCGGGTTCCACGGGTTGCATGTCATCGGTGGCCTCGTCGCCTTCGTCATGGTGCTGGGTCGATCGACGTTCGGGCGCTTCACGCCGGAGAAGGCGACATCGGCGATCGTCGTGTCGTACTACTGGCACTTCGTCGACGTCGTCTGGATCGCCCTGTTCGCGACCATCTACCTCCTCCAGTGAGCGACATGACTGAAACCTCGGGCACACCGTCGGACCCGCCGCCGGACGCGCCGTCGGAAACCTCGTCGGACCCGGCGCCGCGCGAGGTCGCGACGCCGGTCGCCACCACGAAGCGGTCCGCGCGTAAGCGTGGTCCCGCCGCGCGCCGGCGCCGGAGATCCTCCGTCCTCGTCCTCGTGTTCGGCCTGCTGGCCACCGGGGTGCTGTGGACGATGCTGGCTCCCACCGGCAACGCCGCGCAGACGGCGGACGCCAACGAGGCCGTCCGGCAGGGCCGCGTCCTGTACCAGAAGGGCTGCGGCACCTGCCATGGCTTGGGCGGCGGGGGCTCCACCACCGGCCCCAGCCTCGTCGGCGTCGGCGCCGCCGCGGTGGACTTCCAGGTCTCGACCGGGCGCATGCCGCTGGCCGCCCCGGCCGCGCAGGCCGACCGCAAGCCGCCGGTCTACTCGGCGACGCAGATCGACCAGCTCGCCGCGTACGTCGCCAGCCTCGGTGGCGGACCGGCGGCGTCCAAGGTCACCGACAAGGAGCTCAGCGACGCCGACCTGGCCCACGGCGGCGAGCTCTACCGTGCCAACTGCGCGCAGTGTCACAACGCCAGTGGCCAGGGTGCTCCGCTGACCTACGGCAAGTTCGCGCCTTCGCTGAGCGAGTCCACGCCGAAGCAGGTCATCGAGGCCATGCGCACGGGGCCGGAGTCCATGCCGGTCTTCGGGGACCGTCAGCTCAGCGACGAGGACGCCGTCGCCGTGACGGCCTTCATCAAGCACATGAACGAGACCACGAGTCCTGGCGGTTTCAGCCTCGGTAAGTACGGTCCGGTGCCGGAGGGGCTGCTGGCCATGCTGGTAGGCATCGGTGGCCTGCTGGCCGTGTGCCTGTGGATCGGAGCGAGGCAGAAGGTATGAGTGACCAGACGGGCCCGGGGACGCCGGGACCGGCGGGCTCGGGCGGAGGGGACCAGCCGGGCGACTCCGTCCAGGAACGCGTGCACTACGCGGGCTACCAGGGTGAGCCGGCCGACAAGTCGGACCAGGATTCGATGAGCAGCATCTTCAAGCGGGCCAAGCACCCGGTCGACACCTCGGGCGCCCCTGTCGGGGGGTCGGGGATCTCGGCCGGGGGCCCAGACGTCCCGGCCGGCACCTCCGACGGCCCGGAGGCCCTGGGCACCCCGCCGAACCAGACGGACTCCACCCGCGATCCCGAGACCACGGTGATGCGGACCGGTGACGCCGGGGTGGCCCAGCCGACCTACGGCACGCACGCCGGCGGCGGTGGCGGGCTCACCTTCCGCCCGCCGCGGGCCGAGGACGTCGACCGCCGCGCCGAGCGGCGGGCGGAGCAGCTGATCGCCTGCTGGTTCCTGATCTCGGTGGTCGGCACGGTGGGCTTCGTCATCACGAACTTCGTCGGTGACAAGCACCAGGCGTACTACACGCCGTGCCTCGGCTCGGCGCTCGGCCTGGCCGTCGGCGGCCTCGGCATCGGCATGATCCTGTGGGCCAAGCGGCTCATGCCGCACGAGCAGGCCGTCCAGGAGCGCCACGAGTTCACCTCCCCCAAGGAGGAGATCGCGGTCACCGAGGCGGAGATCACCGCCGGCTTCGCCGACACCGGTCTCGCCCGCTTCCCGCTGCTGCGCCGCACCCTGCTGGGCGCCGGCACCCTGCTCGGCGGGCTGGTCGTGGTGCCGCTGCTGAACCTGACCAACTCCAAGCCGGGCAAGAAGCTCGACCACACCTCCTGGGCGAAAGGCTCGCGCCTGGTCACCGAGGACGGCCGCCTGGTCAAGCTCGGCGACATCTCCATCGGCGGCATCGAGACCGTCTTCCCGGCCATCCCGGTGACCGAGTCGGACGGCACGACCACCTACAAGCCGAAGACCGACGTGCACACCAAGGCAGACAGCACCACGATCCTCATTCGGCTGCCACCGGGGTTGGACCGGCCGCGCAAGGGGCGGGAGAACTGGTCCGTCGAGGGCCTCGTCGCCTACTCCAAGATCTGCTCGCACGCCGGTTGCCCGGTGAGCCTGTACGAGCAGCAGACCCACCACCTGCTCTGCCCCTGCCACCAGTCGGTCTTCGACGTGCTGGACGGCTGCCGGGCGATCTTCGGGCCGGCCAGTCGGTCGCTGCCGCAGCTGGCCATCGCCGCGGACGCCGACGGATTCCTCTACGCCCGCAACGGTGACTACGACGAGCCGGTCGGTGCCGCCTTCTGGGAGCGCTCATGACAACCGCATCCCCACCGGAGTTCGTCAAGCGGCCGACCCCGGTCCGCAAGGCCAACCGCGCCATCGACGAACGCTTCGGCACCCAGCCCGGGTTGCGGCGCAACCTGAACAAGGTCTTCCCCGACCACTGGTCGTTCATGATCGGGGAGATCGCGCTCTACAGCTTCATCGTCCTGCTGCTCACGGGCATCTACCTCACGCTGTTCTTCGACCCGTCGAACACCGAGGTCATCTACAACGGCTCCTACGTCCCGCTCAAGGGCGTGGAGATGAGCCGGGCGTACGCCTCGACGCTGGACATCAGCTTCGACACCCGGGCCGGACTGGTGTTCCGCCAGATCCACCACTGGGCCGCGCTGATCTTCGTCGCGTCGATCGTCGTCCACCTGTTCCGGGTGTTCTTCACCGGCGCCTACCGCAAACCGCGCGAAGTCAACTGGCTGATCGGGGTCGGCCTGCTGATCCTCGGCATCCTCGAGGGTTTCGCCGGCTACTCGCTGCCGGACGACCTGCTCTCCGGTACCGGTCTGCGGATCGCAGCCTCGATCGCCCAGTCCATCCCGATCATCGGGACGTGGGCGTCGTTCCTGGTGTTCAATGGCGAGTTCCCGGGCGATAATTTTCTGCCCAGGCTCTACGTGATCCACATTCTGCTGGTACCCGGTGTGCTGCTCGCCCTCATCGGCGCGCACATGGGCATCCTGTGGCACCAGAAACACACAGACTTCCCCGGCCCGGGCAAGACCGAGCACAACGTCGTCGGCCACCGGGTGTTCCCGGTGTTCGCGGTGAAGTCCGGCGGGTTCTTCATGATGGTCTTCGCCATGCTCGCCCTGCTCGGCGGGCTCGCGCAGATCAACCCGATCTGGATGTTCGGTCCGTACGACCCGTCGAAGGTCTCCTCGGCGTCCCAGCCCGACTGGTACATCGGCTTCCTCGACGGCTCGACCCGACTGATGCCGCCGTGGGAGTTCCGCGGCCTCGGCCATACCGTCCCGGCCGTGTTCTGGCCGACGGCGGTCCTGCCCGGCATCCTGTTCACGCTGCTGGCGCTCTACCCGTTCCTGGAGGCCAGGTTCACCGGCGACACCAAGTCGTACAACCTGCTCCAGCGGCCCCGGGAGGCGCCGACCAGGACCGCGCTCGGTGCGATGTCGATCAGTTTCTACCTGGTCCTGTGGATCTCGGGTGGTAACGACGTCATCGCGAAGACGTTCAGCATCTCGCTGAACGCGATGACGTGGGCCGGCCGCATCGGTCTGATCATCGTCCCGCCGATCGCCTACGCGATCACCAAGAAGATCTGCCTCAGCCTGCAGGCGAAGGATGCTGAGGTCGAGCATCACGGCATCGAGACCGGCATCATCCGCCAGCTGTCCAGCGGGGAGTTCGTGGAGGACCACCGGCCGAAGCCGACCCCGGTGCCCGACCACCCGCAGGTTCCGAATGACCGGTTCGCGCTGCCGTCGGCGAACGGCCACGGGGACGGCGAGGGCAAGGGCCTCGCCCGCCGCGCCGGTAAGGCGGTGAGCGGCTTCTTCGTCGAGGAGAAGGAGACCGGCCCCGGCGGCCCGAGCACCCCGGTCGGCGGCGGTAAGCACTGAACGACCGCCACTGATCCGTCAGCGCTGAGCTGACACCGGCCGCGGGGCCGGTCCGCCTTGCCGGCGGGCCGGCCCCGCGGCCGGTGCCGCCGGCGGGGGAGCGATGTACGTCGGCGTAACGCAGCGCGGCGCGGGTGGCGCCCGCCGCCGGCCAGCTCCACTCGCCGTCGAGGCGCACGAGCCGCACCCCGGACCCAGCCAGCCAGCGGGCGATCCGCTCGGTCTCCTCGACGGAGGCGCACGGCGCGGGACCCGGCTGGGGTTGCACCGTCTCAGCGCTCGCGACCGCGGCGTCGACCCAGGGACGCGGGTCGACTCCCGGGGCCACGCTGATCGCGGAAACCAGTCGGCCGTGGCGAACCACGGCCAGGTCCCAGCCGGCCTGCGCGGTCGGCGCCGCCGCGACGAGCTGCGGGACGCGGGTCAGTGCGGCGAGTCGCTGACCGCGGGCGGCGGCGCGGACGAACGCCACCATCCGATCGCGGTGGACGGCCGCCTCCTCGTAGCGCTGCTCGCCGGCCAGGCGGTCGATGCGCAGGGTCGACGCGGCGATGACCGGCCCCGGATCGCCGGTGATCGCAGCCCGGGCGGCGGCGACGTGGCGGGCGTAGGCGGCGACGTCCTCCCGGCCGTCCGCAGGGCGCACCGCACCTGCCGAGGTCCGCCAGGGCGCAGGCGGGACGGTGGACACGCGGCGAGAGCCGACCGGTGCACTGGCGCAGCGGCACGGCGGCGAGCAGCGCGTCGGCCGCGTCGGCCGCGTCGGCCGCGTCGGCCGCGCCGCGGGCGCTGGCGAACGGACCGAGGTAGGTCGCCTCGTCCCGGGTGGCGCGGACCTGGGACAACCGAGGGAACGGCTCGTCGGTGAGCTTGAGGTAGACGGTGCGCTCCGGGAAGCGGGAGCGGCGGTTGTACGGCGGCTTGTGCTCCGCGATCAGCCGCAGTTCCCGGACCTCGGCCTCCAGGGCGTGTGCGCAGCCGATGGCATCCACCCGCTCGGCCAAGGCCACCATCTCGGCCATCCGGGTGCGGGGCTCGCTCGCCGTGAAGTAGTCGCGCACCCGGGACCGGACCGAGCGAGAGGTGCCGACCTAGAGGGCCCGCCCGTCGGCGTCGCGGAAGATGTAGACCCCCGGCCCGGTCGGCAGCCCGTCGGCGAGGTGGCGCTTGCGGCGCTGGGCCAGCGAGACCCGGGCGCTGTACTCGTGCAGCTCCTCCAGCGTGCGCACGCCGGCGTTGCCGAGCCGCTCGAACAGCCCGTGCAGCACATCCACCGTGGCCCGGGCGTCGGCCAGCGCGCGGTGGCAGGGCTCGGTCGAGCTGCGGAACAGCCGGGCCAGCGAGGCGAGCCGGCTCGTCGCGGCTGACCAGCCGCCGCGCCATGCGCAGGGTGTCGAGGTGCTCCCAGACCGGCGGCGGGTAGCCGCATCGCTGCACCGCCGCACGCAGGAAGCCGAGGTCGAACGGCGCGTTGTGGGCGACCAGCACGGCACCGCGGGCGAACTCCAGGAACGTCGGCACCACCTCGGCCTCCGCGGGGGCCGAGGCCACCATCGCGTCGGTGATCCCGGTGATCACCGACACCATCGGCGGGATGCCCACGCTCGGCCGGACCAGGGTGGACATTTCCGCGAGCACCTCGCCGCCGCGCACCCGCACCGCGCCGATCTCGGTGATTTCGGCGGTCGCCGCCGAGGTCCCCGTCGTCTCGAGGTCGACCACGACGAACGTCAGGTCGGACAGCGGCCGGCCGAGTTCGTCCAGGCTGGCCTGGCGGTGCCCGGAGACGCCCTCGGGGAGGAGGCCGGCGTCGGCGGTGGTGGGGCGGTCTGCGGGGTCTGGACGCACGGCGTCACGGTAAGCCTCGCCGCCGACAGTTTCGCCGCGGGTCGACCCTCGGACTCAGAGGCAGGGGCCGCGGGGCGCCCGCGGCGGATGGAGATGGGCCCGCATGCGGGCGTCATTGTGGCCGGCGTGGGGCTGTCTTGTGCCTCGGGCGGCGCCACGCCGGAGACACGCGGCGCCACGCCGGAGACACGCGGCGCCACGCCGGAGACACGCGGCGGCAACTCGGCGGGCCAACCCGCCTGGAATGCGAAATCATGCGCAGGTGGCGTGGTTTGAAACGAACGGTATTCGGGTGGGGCGAGTCGCAGTGGACTGCGCGAACGTGGAGGTGATGGTCCGTTTCTGGTCCGCCGCGCTGGGTTACGAGGTGGATAGGCGTGACGACGACGCGGCATTGCTGCGCCACCCCGCCGGTGCGGGGCCGAAGCTGTTGCTGCGGCCGGGGGCCCGCCGCGGCGGGGGTCCCAGCCGGCTGCACCTGGACCTCTACGCGGTCGACGCCGAGCGGGTCATCGGCTGGTTGTCCACCCTTGGCGCTCGCCGGGTCAGCCGGTACGACGACGACGGGGAGCGCGGGTACGTCCTGTCCGATCCGGAGGGCAACGAGTTCCGGGTGATGACGGCCGGTCCGGCCGGCTTCGCCCGGCCCTACGTCTGATGACCGCGCAGGCGTCGGGCGGCGGATCGGGCGTCCGCCGCGGCCGCGCCCGCCGGCCGGCCCGTGCAGGAGCGTGGTCGGTAGGGTCGTGAGTCATGCCGAGCGTTTTCACCCGGATCATCAACGGCGAGCTTCCCGGGCGCATCGTGTACTCCGATGAGTACACGGTGGCGTTCCTGACGATCGCGCCGATCCGGCCGGGCCACACGCTGGTGGTCCCGCGTGCCGAGATCGACCACTGGATCGACCTGCCCGACGATGTCCAGACGGCGCTGTGGACCGCCGCCGCGACGGTCGGTCGGGCCATCGACGCCGCCTTCCGGCCCCGGCGGGTGGCGGCGCTCGTCGCCGGGCTGGAGGTGCCACACGTGCACGTCCACCTCCTGCCCATCGAGAACGAGTCGCAGATCGACTTCGCGCTCGTCGACCACAACCCGGACTCGGTCGAACTCGACGCCATCGCGGAACGGATCCGCGCCGCCGTCGGCTGACACCCCCGTCGGCTGACACCGAGGCCAGGCGGGTCCAACGGGGGTCACCCCACCCGGCGCGCCCGCAGCGGGCTCAGAGCTGGAACTTGGCCGGGCTGACCGCGAACAGCGGCTCCCAGTTCAGCAGGCCGTGCCCGGGCGGCGCGTCGATCACGACGTTGCCGCGGACCTTCTGGCCGGCCTTCACCGTCGACGCGGACAGCCGCGGCTCCACGTCGACGTAGCTGCCGTCGTACCGCGTCCCGTCCGGCGTCTGGACGTAGAAGTCCGACGGGGAGGCGGACGTGTCCCCGCGGGTCACCTCGACCGTCACGTTCAGCACGTAGTAGGAACCCTGGTTCGGCGGGTCGCCGTATTCGGTCACCTTTCCGGTGGTCGAGCAGACGCTGTTCAGGGTCACTCGGGCCTCGAAGTCGCTGACGGAGGAGTTCGCCTCGCCGTTGACGGTCCCCGAGCCGCCGATGTCCGCCGCGCCGGCCCCCGGTGCACCCTGCGGGGTGACCGCGACGCAGTCCGAGATGCCGATCGGCCCCGCCGTGGTGACGCTCGGCGCGGCTGCCGTCGGTTCCGGACGTGCAGGTGCGCTCAACGACGGTGCCGGTACGGGCGCGGTGATGTCGTCCGAGTCGTCACCCCCGACCGCAAGCGCGATCACCACCCTGAGGACGATCGCGGCGACGACCGCCAGCGGCACGACCACGAACAGCGGGTTGCGGCGCCGCTGCGGTGGCGGGGGTGGGGCGCTCTGCTGCCAGCCGCCGCCCTGCTGCCAGCCTCCGGGCGGGTTTTGCTGGTAGGGACCCTGCCCGCCGGGGTAGCCGCCCGAGCCCTGGTAGGCCGCGCCACCCTGGTACGCGTCGGCACCGGTGGGAGGGTAGCCGCCCTGGGGCCAGCCACCCTGCTGCCCCCAGCCCTGCTGGTTGCTGCCCGGCTGTCCCCAGCCCTGCTGGTGGTCGAGGGTCGGCTGGCCGGCCCCGGGCTGCCCCCAGCCGGCGGGACCCGCCGCCGGACTGCTGCGGAGGCGGCCAGGACTGCTCCGCGCCGGGGCTCGGGTCCGTTCCCCACTGCTGCCCGCCGTCGGAGCCGGCGGCGGCGGGTCCGACGCCCTGCGGTCCGCTCGCGGAAATTCCGCCCTGCGCTGGGGTGGTGCCGGTGGACCAGGCGAGTCGGGTCTGCTCGTCGGACTGGTCCGCCCCGGTGCCCCAGGCCGGGGCGTGCGGGGGAGTCGAGCCGGCCGGGCCGGACTCGGCGCCGCCACTCGGTGTCCCTGTGGGCTGGTGCCAGGGATTGCTTGGCTGCTTCCACGTCTCCTGGCTCCCGTCACCGCCGGGGAGCTGGTGAGGGGGGTTCTGGTCGGTCACGATGGTCCTCTCCGGCGCAACTCGAGCCGCGTTTGGAATAAATTGGGCGTGGGGGAACGCACCACGCGAGGCTACATAAGTCGGCTATCGCATGAGACAATGCCCGCCTTGGCTGGGCTCGCCGGTCGGTGATCCCACACCGGTGGTCCGCGTGAGCCCTCAGAGCTCTCTCGATAGGCTGTACCTTCATCGTTCTTCCCGTCGGCTCCGGAGTCCCACGTGCCTAGCTGTCTGGCCGGTCGGACGAGCCGTCGGAGACGCGGCTCGTCCGATTCCCCGTGTCATCCGGACGCTGAGGAACATTTTTGTGCGCGGTCTGTCCGGACCGTGTCCGTGGCGGTCGCCCCATGCGGGAGTGGGCTGTGACGGGGCCGCTGCCCGCGCCCGTGCGGGAGTACGTCATCGAGCTCGCCGCGCAGACGCTCGCCGATCTGCCGGAGTCCGACGTTCCGCCATCGCTCGTCGCGGTACGCCGGTTCAAGGCGTCCCGGCGGGCGAAGGCGGGCGCGATCCCGCTGGCCGCCGCCGTTGACAGCGAGGTGTTTCGCGGCCGAGTCGCCGAGTGGATCCGCCGGCACCAGCCGGAACTGGCCGAGGCCGCCGATTCCGCCGGTGGGCCGCCGCCGGCCGCCCCGCCGGAGAAGGTCGCCGCGGTGGCCTACCTGCTACGCGTCCCGCACTGGCCCGAACTGGTCGAGCTGGCCGCGGCTGCGGCCGCCGAGGCGGAGGTCCGCGGCCGGGCCGACGAGGCCGAACGGACGATCCGCCGGCTCACCGACCAGCTCGCGGCGAACCAGCGCAGCGCCGCCGGCGAGCTCGGGCAGCTACGCGAGGGCCTCGCCGCGGCCCGCGTCGAGGCGGGGGAGGCCCGGCGGCGGCTGCGGGCGTCGTCGGATCGGATCCGCTGTGCCGAGGAGGCCGCCCGGGAGTCGGTGGCCGCGGCCGTCACGGCCCGCGACGCGGCGCTCGCCGCCGGCCGTGAGGCCGAATCCGAGGTGCGCCGGCTGCGCGGCCGGGTCGCCGAGCTGGAGAGCGCCCTGGCCGCCGCCCGCCGGGACTCCCGGGACTCCCGCAGCGTGGACGACGCCCGCATGCGCGTCCTGCTCGACACGCTTATCGCCTCGGCCCACGGTGTGCGCCGCGAGCTCGACCTGCCGACCATGGTAGCCCGGCCGGCGGACCTGCTCGCCCGCGGCGGCGACGGGCCGAGCAGCGCGCCGCAGGCGTTCGTCGGGGCGCGCGGTCGGCCCGACGACGACCCCACCCTCATCGACGAGGTGCTCGCCGTGCCCGGCGTGCATCTGATCATCGACGGGTACAACGTGACCAAGCGCGGCTACGGCCGGCTCACCCTGCAGGCGCAGCGGGAACGGTTGTTGTCGGGGCTCGGCGTGCTCGCTGGGCGCAACCCGGACAGCGAGGTCACGGTGGTCTTCGATGCGACCGCGGTCGTCGCCCGCCCGGTCGGCGTCGCGATGCCCCGAGGGGTTCGGGTGCTGTTCAGCCGCCCCGGGCAGCTCGCCGACGAGGAGATCGTCCGGCTGGTGCGGATAGAGCCGCAGGGCCGGCCGGTCTTCGTCGTCACCTCCGACCGGGAGGTGGCGGAGAACAGCGCCGCGGCCGGTGCCCGGGCGGTTCCGTCGGCGGCGCTGCTGGCGCGGCTCGACCGCTAACCGCCGCTAACCGAGTAGGTCCGAACCCGGGCGGCGCCGTTTTGCGGTGCGTTTTGTGCGGTCTGAGCGCTGGGATCGTGCGCATCGCACCGCAATCCTTCCCGCGCACCGCAGTCGGCCGTCACGGCTCCTGCAATTTTCAGGATCTGAGGTCCCCGGTCCCCGGTGGTCGGTGGTCGGTGGTCGGGTCCCCGGCGGTCAGGTCCCGGGTCCCCGGTGGTTGGGGTGTCGGGGTCGCCCCACCTCGAGCCGAACTGTCGTCGAGTGGTTCCAGTCAATGCGCCGCGCGCTGTCCGGTCGACCGTCGAAAGTTGTCGGACCCGGGTCCTACCGTCGATCACGTCGGGATATCGGTGCGCGGATTGTGCCGCCGCGGGCCGTCGCCGGCCGGACCTTGGGAAGGTGAGTGCGATGCTGATCGACTGCGACTCCTGCGTGGGCCGCGGCGTCCGGTGCGCCGATTGCGTGGTCACCGTCATGTTCGCCGAGGAGGGCGGGGGCATGGAGTGGGACGCGCAGGAGCGCCGCGCGCTCGCCGTGCTGAGCGCCGCCGGGCTGCTGCTGCCGCTGGCGGAGCTGGCCGGCTCGGTGCTGCAGCGTGTGCCCCGCGGTGCCGCTGAGCGCGGGGCGGCCCGGCCGCCCCGCCGCGCCGGCTGAGCGGCCGCCGTGTCGAGGAGGGGGCGGGCGTGGGGCCGGAGCCGGGCGGTGGCTACCGACCGGTGTGGGAGAACATGGGCGGATGCGCGTACTGACCGTCACCAACGACTTCCCGCCCCGCCCGGGAGGCATCCAGGCCTACGTGCATAACTTCGCGGCCCGGCTGCCGGCCGGCGAGATCGTCGTGTATGCCCCGTCATGGAAGGGCGCCGCGGCCTTCGACGCCGCGCAGAACTTTCCGGTCGTGCGCCACCGGTCCTCGCTGATGCTGCCCACTCCGGAGGTCCTGCGCCGGGCCCGGCAGATCGCCCGCGCGGAGGGTTGCGACACGGTGTGGTTCGGTGCCGCCGCCCCGCTCGCCCTAGTGGGCTCGAAGCTGCGCCAGGACACGGCGGTGGGCCGCGTCGTGGCGAGCACCCACGGGCACGAGGTCGGCTGGGCGGCATTGCCCGCCGCCCGCCAGCTACTGCGTCGCATCGGCGCGACCGCGGACGTCGTCACCTATCTGACCGACTACACCCGGGCCAGGATCGGGCCCGCGCTCGGCGCCCATCCGATGCTTGCCCGCCTGCCCAGCGGCGTCGACGCGGCGTTGTTCCGCCCCGGCGCCGGGCGGGAGGAGACCCGCCGCCGGTACGGCCTGACCGGGCGGCGGGTGGTGGTGTGCGTGAGCCGCCTCGTCGCGCGCAAGGGGCAGGACATGCTGGTGCGTGCCCTGCCGGCACTGCGGCGCCGGGTGCCGGAGACGGCGCTGCTCGTCGTCGGCGGCGGACCGCATCGCGCGGACCTCGAACGGCTCGCCCGGGACAACGGCGTGGCCGAGCACGTCACGTTCGCCGGTTCGGTGCCGTGGGAGGAGCTGCCCGCGCACTACGCGGCTGGCGACGTGTTCGCCATGCCGTGCCGGTCACGGCTCGGGGGGCTGGAGGTGGAGGGGCTCGGGATCGTCTACCTGGAGGCGTCGGCGGCGGGCCTGCCCGTGGTGGCCGGGAACAGCGGCGGCGCCCCCGACGCGGTGCTCGACCAGCGCACCGGCCTCGTCGTCGACGGCACCGATCTCGGCGCGGTGGAGCGGGCCGTCGGGGACCTGCTCGCCGATCCGGACCGGGCCGCGTCGATGGGCGCCGCCGGGCGAGCCTGGGTCGAGCTGCGCTGGCGCTGGGACGTGCTCGCCGCCGAGCTGCGCTCGCTGCTCGCCGGCCAACCCGGCTGACCCGCGGCCCGACCTTGGCCGGCGTGGTGCCTCAGGAGCGGCGGGCGTCGGCGTAGAGGCCCTCGACGGCACCGCCGAAGCGGTCCATCACGAGCAAGCGCCGGACCTTCAGACTCGGGGTCAGTTCCCCGGTCTCGACGGTGAAGTCCTGCGGCAGGATCACGAACTTCTTGATGCTCTCGGCGTGCGACACCGTCGCGTTCGCCGAGTTGATCGCCTGCTGCACCGCGGCACGCAGGTCGGCATCGTCGACGAGGTCCGCGACGCTCGCCCCGGCGGGCTTGCCGGAGCCGTCGCGCCAGTGCTCGAAGGCCTCCTGGTCGATGGTGACCAGCGCCGCGATGAACGGGCGCCGGTCGCCGACGAGCATCGCCTGGCTGATCAGCGGGTGCGACTGGACGACGTGCTCCAGCGGGGCCGGGGCCACGTTCTTACCCCCGGCGGTGACCAGCAGTTCCTTCTTCCGGCCGGTGATCCGCAGGAACCCGTCGTCGTCGAGTGACCCGAGGTCGCCGGTGTGCAGGAAGCCCTCGGCGTCGAGCGCTTCCTTCGTCGCGGTCTCGTTGTTTCGGTAGGCGCGGAACAGCAGGTCGCCCCGGATGAGGATCTCCCCGTCGTCGGCGATGCGGATCGTCACCCCCGGAAGGGGTTGCCCAACGGTGCCCATCCGCACCGAGTGCGGGCGGTTCGCCGCCGCCGGCGCCGAGGTCTCCGTCAAGCCGTAGCCCTCCACGACGGTGAAGCCGATGCCGCGGAAGAAGTGGCCGAGCCGCGGGCCCAGCGGTGCTCCGCCGCTGATCGCGACCCGGGCCCGCCCGCCCAGCGCCGCATGCAGCTTGCTATACACCAGCACGGCGAACAGCCGGTGCCGCAGCCGCAGCAGCGGCCCGGGGCCGCCGCGGTCGAGGGCCTCGCTGTAGGCCACGGCGGTGTTCTCAGCGGCGTCGAAGATGCGGCCCTTGCCCTCGCTGTGCGCCTTGAGCCGCGCGCCGGCGTGCACTTTCTCGAAGACCCGAGGAACGGCGAGCAGAAAGCTGGGCCGCACCTTGGCCAGGTCCGGCAGCAAGGTTCGTGAGTCCGGTGTGTAGGCGAGCTCGTAGGCCCCCTGAATCACGCCCACCTGCAGCATCCGGGCGAACACGTGGGCCAGCGGCAGGAACAGCAGGGTGGCGGAGTCCGGCTCGAATACCTCCGGCAGCATGGCGATGGACGCCTCCGCGGTGAACATCAACGCCCGGTGGGTGATCTCGCAGCCCTTCGGCTGCGCGGTGGTGCCGGAAGTGTAGATGATCGTCGCGAGGCTGTCGGCATCGAGGGACGCGCGCGTCGCGGCGAGGCGCTCTTCGCCGACGCCCGCGCCGTCGGCGGCGAGGGTGGCCAGCGCCCCGTCGTCGAGGATGAGCACGTCACGCAGGGCGGGTGCCTCGCCGCGGACCTGCTCGAGCCGCTCGGCGAGCTCGGCGTTCTCGACGACGAGCAGCTCGATCCCCGCATCCCGGAGGATCCATTCGATCTGGCTCGGGCTGGAGGTCTCATAGATGGGCACGGAGACGGCGCCGGCGGCCCAGGCAGCGTAGTCGACCACGGTCCACTCGAACCGCGTGCGGCTGAGGATCCCCACCCGGGCACCGGTTTCCACCCCGTGGGCGACCAGTCCCCGGGCGGTGGCCACCACGTGATCGCGGAACTCGCCGATCGTCATCCCGACAAACTCTTCGGCCACCTTGTGACGAATCAGTATTTTGTCCGGTCGGGCGGCGGCATGTCGAAACAGGGCGTCCGTCAGCGTCGCATTGTCGGCGATGGTGACCAAGGGCGCAGAGGTGTACTCCCGCACTACATACTCCTACCAGGTGCTCTCGTGCGTCCGACGGATGCCCTCGGGCGTCCGTCGGACGACGCCGCCGCCGAACGGTGGATGTCCGCCCAGGGCACCAGACGTTAGCGGGCGGACCAGATGCTGGCGACCGTGCCGGCAACGACGTGGGGGCGCGGCCCGTCCGCGTACGGATGGTGGCTGCCCGCGACGGGACCGGTCCCGCCCTGCGCGGGTGGGTGTCGCATGGCACTGCGGTGCCGGCCGGCCGGCCGACCCGTCCGGACCGGTTGTCCCTCTTCGCAGCCTAAGCTTCCTGGTATGCGGGTCCACGTGGTGAGCGATGTGCACGGCCGCGCGGACGCCCTGCCGGCCGCGGCCGAGGGCGCCGACGTCTTCATCTGCCTTGGTGATCTCATCCTGTTCATCGACTATCATGATCACAGTCGGGGGATCATGGGTGATCTGTTCGGCGCCGAGGCCGTCGGCCGGATGGTGGAGCTGCGCACGGCGCAGCGCTTCGACGAGGCGCGGGAGTGGTCGCGCTCGCTGTGGGCGCGCTTCGGCGGCGACCGAGCCCAGATCGTCGAGACCGCCTCCGTCGCCAGTACGAGCGGCTGTTCGCGGCCTTCCCCACCCCGACCTATCTGACGTACGGCAACGTCGACCTGCCCCACCTCTACCCTGACTACCTGCGCGACGGCATCACCCTGCTGGACGGGCAGACCACAATGATCGGCGGCTGGCGATTCGGCTTCGTCGGCGGCGGGTTACGGACCCCGATGCACACGCCGTACGAGATCGACGACGACGTCTTCGCCGCGAAGGTGGCCGCCGTCGGCGAGGTCGACGTTCTGTGCTGCCACATTCCGCCGCACCTGCCGGAGCTGGTCTATGACGTCAAGGCCCGGCGCTTCGAGCGGGGCAGCGTCGCGATCCTTGAGGCCATTCATGCCACTCGGCCCCGCTACGTGCTCTTCGGGCATGTTCACCAACCTCTCGCCGCCAGTCTGGAGATCGACGGAACGCGTTGCGTGAACGTCGGTCATTTCAACGCCCGAGGCACCCCGTTCGTCCTCGAGTGGTAGCTGGCCGCTGGGCGAGATTTGGCCCAGGGTCCGGTAGCCTCAGGCGATCGGTCGGGGAATGATCCGGGATCCCGGAGAGATCCGGGTTGCCGGTGGGCCGGCGACGCCGTGCTCCTTCAGACGTGCTTGACGAATGTGGAGGTGCTGCTCTCCCATGGCGGACCACGCCCGATCGACCATCGTCATCAACGCCAGGCCCGCCGCGGTGATGGGGGCGATCGCAGACATCCCCGCCTACCCGACCTGGGTCGGTCAGATCGAGGAGGCCGAGGTGCTCGACGTCGGCCCGGACGGCCGGCCCCGGCGCGCCCGCTTCCGGATCAACGCCGTCGTGGTCAAGGACGAGTTCGTCAACGAGTACGTCTGGTCCGACGACGACCAGGTCACCTGGTCGATGGTCGAGGGGCAGGCGATGTCGTCGCAGGACGGCAGCTACACCCTGAGCGACCGCGGCGACGGCACCACCGAGGTCACCTACGACCTCACCGCCGAGACCAAGATCAAAATTCCGGGACTGCTCCGGCGGAAGGTACAGAGCGGCATCGTGGATGCCGCTCTCAAGGACCTCAAGAAGCACGTCGAGAGCTGAGCGCACGTGCGGTGTGTGCTCTTCACCGGGAAGGGCGGCGCCGGCACCACGACGGTGGCGGCGGCGACCGCGATCCTTGCCGCGCAACGGGGTCATCGCACCCTGGTCCTGTCCGTCGACCCCGCGGCCGGGCTCGCCGGCGCGCTTGACCATCCCATCGGCGCCGATCCGACCCCGCTTGAGCCGGGGCTCACCGGCCAGCAGGTCGACCTGCGCCGCGCCGTCCGCACGCGCTGGCCGGCCGTGCGCGAGGTGCTGGCCGGCACCTGGCCGTCCTTCGACGTCGACCCGGTCGAGCTCGAGGAGCTGGCCTTCCTGCCCGGTGCCATCGAAACGCTGACCCTGCTCGAACTGCGCGACGGCCTGGCCAGCGCTGACCACGACGTCGTCATCGTCGACGGGGGCCCGGTCGCCGGTCTGCTCCGGCTGCTCGCCTTCCCGGAGACGCTGTCGTGGTACTGCCGGCGGCTGCTGCCGCCCGACGGAGCCTTCGCCCGCTGGCTGCGGCCCGGCTTCGGGTGGGCGGGTGCGTTCGGCGGCCGCTGGGGGAACCTCGCCGCGCCCGCCTACGACACCGTCTCCCGGGTGCACCGCGCCGCCGTGGACCTGCGGGCGATCCTCACCGACCACGCGGCCACCAGCATCCGGCTCGTGCTCACCCCGGAGAGCGGGGCACTGGCCGCAGCGCGCAGCAGCCTCACCGCGCTGTCGCTGCACGGGTTCACCCTCGACGGCGTGGTTGTCAACCGGATCTTCTCGTCGGCGGGGGCGGACGCCTGGCGAGCCGGCTGGGCCGCCGCTCACCGCGAGGCGCTCGCCGAGATCACCGGGGCGTTCGCGCCGACCCCGATCCTCCCGGTGGGCTACCGTCCGGGTGAGCCGGTCGGCCTGGAGGAGCTCGCGGCCTTCGGTGCGGCGACCTACGGCGAGCTCGACCCGGCGGGCGTCCTCGGCGCCGCGCCGACCGGGGCCGGCGAGGCGCCGCGGGTCGAACGCACCGAGGACGGGTACGCGCTGTCATTCGGTCTTCCGTTCGTCGACAGCTCCCAGATCGACCTGGCCCGGCTGGGTGACGATCTGATCGTCACCGTCGGGGCGTTCCGTCGCGCGGTCCCGCTGCCCGCGGCGCTACGCCGCTGCGACGTCAGGACCGCCCGGTTGCGCGGCGATCGGCTGGTGGTCTCCTTCGTGCCCGATCCGGACCAGTGGGTGCGGGCATGACCTCCGCCCCGACCGACCCGCCCCGCGGCGGTGCTGGTCCGAACGGCGGTGCTGGCAGGCGAACGACGGACCGCCCACCCCCGCCCGGGCCGCTTGCGGTCGAGGCGGCCCTGCTCGCCGACGCCCTGCGCGGCCTGGCCGGCACCGGATCGGGTGGCCGTCTCTGGGAAACCGTTGCCGACTCCGCCAGCGGTGTCGCCGGCGGCGGTGCGGAGGCTGGCGCGTACTCGTCGGCCGATGCCGACGCCCCCGCGGGCGCGGCGGATATGGGCGCGGCGGATACGGACGGTGGGCCGGACTGCGTCGGCCACGGACGGCCGTGCACATCGTGCCCACTGTGCCGGCTGCTGGCGATGTTTGCCGGAGATCGTCCTGAGGTGGTCCGCCATCTGCTGACCGCGGCGGAGTCGCTGACGGCGGCCTTCCGCCTGGCTCTCGACGCCTACTCCGGTAACGCCGCCCACTCCGGTAACGCCTATCCCGGCGACGCGCACCGCAACGAGACCCACGCCCGCAACGAGACCGACCCCCCTCCTGACCCCGCGTCCCCGGGCGCGGGGCATACCACCCATCAGGGCCCGCGGCCGGGGGCCGCCGCAGGCACCCGTTCCGCCACAGCGCCCAGACCCCGCGTCCAGAGGATCGATGTCACGTGAGCACCATTTTTTCCGGCAGCTCGGATCGTCCCGGCAGCTCGGATCGTCCCGGTAACCCGGATCGTCCCGGTAACCCGGACTCCTCCTCAGCCCGTTCCGCGGGCTCGGACGCCCCACAGAGCCCCCTGCCGCCCGCCACGGCCGAGACGCCGGCCGACAAGGATCGGCGCACCGCGGGCCTGACGATCGGCGTGGACGTCGGTGGGACGAAGGTCGCCGCCGGCGTCGTCGACGGCGCCGGCGTCGTCCTCGCGTCGATCCGCCGGCCCACCCCGGACCATTCGGCGTCCGAGGTCGCGGACACCATCGCCGCCGTGGTCGCGGAGCTTCGCGCCGACTACGAGGTGAAGGCAGTCGGCATCGGCGCGGCCGGCTGGATCGACGCGGACCGCTCAAGGGTCCTGTTCGCCCCGAACCTCGCCTGGCGGGACGAGCCGCTGCGCGACGAGGTGAGTGGCCGCATCGGGCTGCCCGTCGTCGTCGAGAACGACGCCAATGCGATGGCCTGGGCCGAGTACCGGTTCGGTGCCGGCCGCGGCCACCGTGACCTGGTCTGCCTCACCGTGGGCACGGGCATCGGCAGCGGCATCGTCCTCGGCGGCGAGCTCTACCGTGGCGCGTTCGGTATCGGCGCCGAGACCGGCCACCTGCGGATGGTGCCCGACGGCCACCTGTGCGGCTGCGGCAATCGCGGCTGCTGGGAGCGGTACGCCAGCGGCCGGGCGCTGGTCCGGGTCGCCCGCCAGATCGCCGCCTCGGACCCGGCCGCTGCCTCAGCGATGCTGGACGCTTGCGGCGGCGACGCCGAGCGGTTGACCGGCCCGGAGGTCACCGAGGCGGCCCGCAAGGGCGACCCGGCGGCCATCCGCTGCCTGACCGAAATCGGCCGTTGGCTCGGGGAGGGCATGGCAAGCCTGACCGCTGTGCTCGACCCGGACCGCTTCGTCATCGGCGGCGGGGTCTCCGACTCCGGGGAGCTGCTGCTCGGCCCCGCCCGCGAGCGGTTCGCCGAGACGGTGCCGGGTCGCGAGCACCGGCCCCCGGCCGAGGTGGTCATCGCCGAGCTCGGCTCCCAGGCCGGTCTGGTCGGCGCCGCCGACCTCGCCCGGATCTAGCCGGGCTCAGAACCCCGCTCCGCCGGTCCCCGGGCGGGGCGGGCGGAAGTCCGGCACCAGCTCGACGGCGAGCTCCTCCAGGAACAGGCCCGTGTCGGCGACGACCCCGACGGCGTGCGCGCTGGTGCGTTCCGTGAGGGCGTGCACCGTGGTCGGATTCACGTCGACGCAGGCGACCGGGATCGATGCCGGGAGGATGTTGCCGGTGGCCACGGAGTGCTGCGCACTGGCGATCATCACCGCGTAGCCGACTCCGCGCAGCGCCGCGCGCATCGCCCGCTGTCCCTCGACCACGTCGGTGTAAACGTCAGGCAGCGGGCCGTCGTCGCGCACCGAGCCGACGAGCACGAAGGACTTGTTCGCCTTCACCATTGCGTGCATGATCCCCTGGGTGAGGACGCCGGACTCCACCGCGCCCCGGATCGAGCCCTCGCGACGGATCGCGTTGATCGCGCGGATGTGTTGCTCGCTGCCGCGCTGCACTCGGCCGCTGCGCAGCGGCCCGAGGCCGAGCGGGGAGCCGTAAAGCGCGGCTTCCACGTCCAGCGTCGCCAGCGCGTTCCCGGTGAACAGCACGTCGACGTAGCCGGCCTCGACCAGGGCGACGAGCGCGGGCGCGGCGCCGGTGCTGACGACCGTCTGCCCGGCCACCCACAGGACCTGGGCGCCCTCGGCCTTGACCTCGCGGACCTGGCGGGCGATCGCCTTCACGAGGACCGCCTGGGGCTGGGCGGAGCTCGGCAACGGTGCGCCCAGTGCCTCGTACTCGGCGTAGATCCGACTGGAGTGGTCGGTGACGGGCAGGACGACCTTCACGCCGTCCACCCCGCAGACGATCACATCGCCGGCCCGGACGTCCGTCACCGGTATGGTGCGCACTCGCCCCCCCGAGACGACTAGGCCGCAGTCCATCTCGGGGTGTTCCACCGGGACCCACTGGCCGCCGAGATGGACGACGGTCTCCAGGTTGGTGGTCGAGTAGAAGTCCGGCGGGAAGGCGCCGTCGCGGTCCGCGGGCTCGCAGCGCGCCGCTCCCGACTCGACCTTGTTGACGCCGTGTACCTGGATCCGCATGAGGATGCGCATGAGCCGGCGTGGCGTCTCAGCGCCGACGGTGATCACCGCGTGGGACTCGTCGTCGTGGCTGCGTCCCAGGTCGATGTGATCCACCCGGTAGTCGCCGCCGTAGTCCAGCACGTCGTCGAGCACCCGGGCCAGCACACCGGTGTCCATGAGGTGCCCGTGCACCTCAACCTTCTCGTGATAACGCACGCCCAACGCCTTTCCCTTCGGTGCCACTACGACTTGGTCCCACTACGGCTTGATCCCGCTACGACGTCGGTGCCGCTACGACGGCTGCCACGCCGACGTCGCCCGCAGGCCCGGTGCCGCGCATCTGCCCTGCTCTTCCCCCGGGGTGCCCCGGATGTGACCCGTTCCCCTCGTGTGCGCCGGGTCGCGGGGGCGTCGGCGCGGTGTGCGCCTCGGCACGCGGCGGCCAACGCCTGTCGGACCGTCGCGGTCAGATCACCGCGCCGTCGTCGGGACCGTCGAAATCGCTGGGTGGTCGGTCACTCATGCGGGCGACGAGGGTGCCGACCCCACCGAGGATCAGCAGCACGCCGCTGACGTCCTGCGCGCGGGACTGATTGAAGCCGATCAAGGTTGGCACGACAAGAAACACCACCCCGAGGGCGATCGAGCCCAGCGCCCATCGGGTCACCGGCCGGATCCGGGGCAGGGGCGGTGCGGGCGGCGGCACGTAGTGGTCGTACGCCGGGTCGGCCGGGGCGTCCGTCGATCCACCGAGGTCGATCACGACGAAGTCGGCCGGGTCGGCGCTGCCCCCGCCGCCGATGCCGGGTGGATTCAGCCCTGGGGGCGGCGCCTCGTTCAGGCCGGGATTGGTGTGGTCGTCCGGCGTGGGGAGGTCGCTGGGCTCGAACGGCGGGCGCAGGATGATCACGGTCGGGCGACGGGTGTCGCCGATGTCCTCCACCGCCGGCCACCGGCGGGTCTCCGGCTCGTCGTCGAAGTGCGCGATGAGGTCGAGGAAGGCCGCGTCGTCGGCCTCCTGAGACCGGGGCTCGGGCCGCACGGCGGACCCGCCGGGCCCAGGCCGGGGTGGCTCCCCGCCGACCGGGCCGGACGGGCCACCCCCGGCGGGGACGACACCGTCTGCCCCATGCTTCTCCGGGGCCGC
>NZ_CADCWT010000060.1 GCF_902806485.1 Candidatus Frankia alpina
CGCGCCTGGATGCCCGCAACCAGCTAACCCAAGATCAAACAAATACCTGACCAGTTACAATTTTTCTTTTGAGATATCCTTCGGGATATCCCAACAGAAAAGCTTGCACTCATCCGGTGAGAATACCTGTTAACCCGGAAGTTACCGGCGCTTGCAGCTTCGAAATAATCGCCTCCTAGTCTGATTAATGTCGCCGCCGAACAAACACAGAACCACAGTTCGCGGCGCAGCCCATGGTCTTCAGTCCCGGAGCAACGGCTGGTGATGACAGTGCGAGACCCCCGTTTTCCCAGCTCGTCTGCCACGGCGATACAGCCGGACGCGGCGATCAAATTCTGCGACACCACGCTCCGCGACGGCGAGCAGGCGCCTGGCGTCGCATTCACCGCGGCCGAGAAACTCGCCATCGTCGCTGCCCTGGACGCCATCGGGGTGCACCAGATCGAAGCCGGAATCCCGGCGATGGGTGTCACCGAGCGGGACGTGCTGCGGGAGATCCTCGCAACCGATCCGCAGGCGGAGATCGTGGGCTGGTGCCGGGCCGACCGCCGCGACGTCGAGGCCGCGGCAAGCTGCGGCCTTGTCACCGCGCACCTGACCATCCCCGTCTCCGACTTGCACCTGAAGAGCAAGTTGGGGCGGGATCGGACCTGGGCGCGGCAGCGGGTCCGCGAGTGTGTCGCGGATGCGACGGATCGTGGGATGCGGGTGAGCGTCGGTTTCGAGGACGCCTCCCGAGCCGACGACGCGTTCGTCACGGACCTGGCGGGCGAACTGCGGGAACTGGGCGTCACCAGGCTGCGCTGGGCCGACACCGTCGGCCTGCTCGACCCGGTGAGCGCGCACGATCGGCTGGGGCGACTGGTCAGGGCGGTCCCGGGGCCGTGGGAGATCCACGCCCACGACGACTTCGGCCTGGCGACGGCCAACACCATCGCCGCCGTCCAGGCGGGGTTCACCTGGGTCAGCACCACCGTGCTCGGCCTGGGTGAACGCGCCGGGAACGCTCCGATCGAAGAGGTCGCGATGGCGCTTCGGCACCTGCTGAAGCTGCCCGTCGACCTGGACACGACGGCGTTCCGCAGCCTCGCGCGGCTGGTATCGCGGGCCGCGCGCCGGCCGCTGCCGGCAGGCAAGGCGGTGGTCGGTGAGTCGGTGTTCGCGCACGAGTCGGGCATCCACGTGCACGGCATCCTGCGCCACCCGGCGACGTACGAGCCGTTCGATCCCGCCGAGGTCGGCGGGCGCCGGCGGCTGGCGATCGGCAAGCACAGCGGGCGGGCCTCGGTCCGGTACGCGCTGGCCAAGTACGGCATCGACGCCGAGGACAGCGAGATCGAACCCCTGCTGGAGCGGGTCCGTGCCGCCGCCACCCAGCACAAGCGCGGCCTTCACAGCCGCGACTTCCAGGAGCTTCTCGGGCGGGTGGAGATGCCGACCCCCCGAGTGGAGGCCCCCCAGCGCGAAGAGCAGGTCTGACCGATCTGCCCCGCGGCATGGGGTTGCACGACCAGCACCACGGTAGTGCCGACGTCCCGGTCCAATCCGACCGGCGGCACGTCCGGCATCCCGCGGGCCGACCGGCCCGGCTAGCCCGATCGGCATGGCCGAGCCCCGGTGACCGCGAGCCGGGCAACCGTCCCAAGGAGGAGCACCGCATGCGCCAGATCGCGTTCTACGGCAAGGGTGGTATTGGCAAGTCCACCACCCAGCAGAACACCATGGCGGCCATGGCCGAGGCGGGCCAGCGGGTCATGATCGTCGGCTGTGACCCCAAGGCCGACTCGACCCGCCTGATCCTGCACGCAAAGGCGCAGACCTCCGTCATCCAGCTCGCCGCCGAGAAGGGTTCGGTCGAGGACCTGGAGCTCGACGAGGTTCTCGTCGAGGGCCAGTGGGGCATCAAGTGCGTCGAGTCCGGTGGCCCGGAGCCGGGCGTGGGCTGCGCCGGCCGTGGCGTCATCACCTCCATCACCTACCTGGAGGAGGCGGGCGCGTACGAGAACCTCGACTTCGTCACCTACGACGTCCTCGGTGACGTTGTGTGCGGCGGGTTCGCGATGCCGATCCGCCAGGGCAAGGCGCAGGAGATCTACATCGTCACCTCCGGCGAGATGATGGCGATGTACGCGGCGAACAACATCGCCCGCGGCATCCTGAAGTACGCGCACTCCGGTGGCGTCCGGCTCGGCGGGCTCATCTGCAACAGCCGTAACACCGACCGCGAGGACGAGCTGATCATGGAGCTCGCCCGCCGCCTCAACACCCAGATGATCCACTTCATCCCGCGTAACAACGTCGTGCAGCACGCCGAGCTGCGCCGGATGACGGTCATCGAGTACGACCCGACCAACAGTCAGGCCGACCAGTACCGCGAGCTGGCCAACAAGATCATCAACAACGACATGAAGACGATCCCGACGCCGATCACCATGGACGAGCTCGAGGAGCTCCTCATCGACTTCGGGATCATGGCGCAGGAGGACGAGAGCGTGATCGGCAAGACTGCCGCGGTCGCCTGACGCGTCGCCCCGACCACCTGTTCCACTCACCGTCGAGGATGAGGTCCCGATCATGACCACGACGCCGGCACCGACCCGGGCCGAGACCGAGGCGATGATCGCCGAGGTCCTGGGTCAGTACCCCACGAAGGCCGCCAAGTTCCGGACCAAGCACATCAAGGCCAACGACCCCGAGGGGTCGAAGGAGTGCGAGGTCAAGTCCAACATCAAGTCCCGCCCCGGGGTCATGACGATCCGCGGCTGCGCCTACGCCGGATCCAAGGGCGTGGTGTGGGGCCCGGTGAAGGACCTCGTCACCATCAGCCACGGGCCCGTCGGCTGCGGTCAGTACTCCTGGGCCACCCGGCGCAACTACGCCCACGGCCACCTCGGCGTGAACAACTTCACCGCGATGCAGATCACGACGGACTTCCAGGAGAAGGACATCGTCTTCGGCGGCGATGGCAAGCTGGAGACGGTCCTCGACGAGATCGTCGAGCTGTTCCCGCTGGCCAAGGGCGTCTCGATCCAGTCCGAGTGCCCGATCGGTCTGATCGGCGACGACATCGAGGCCGTCGCCAAGAAGTCCGCGAAGAAGCACGACATGCCGATCATCCCGGTCCGTTGCGAGGGGTTCCGCGGCGTGAGCCAGTCGCTGGGTCACCACATCGCGAACGACGCTGTCCGCGACCACGTGCTCGGCACCGGCGGCGGCACCTTCGAGCAGACCGACTACGACGTCGCGCTGATCGGTGACTACAACATCGGCGGTGACGCCTGGGCGTCGCGGCGCATCCTCGAGGAGATGGGCCTGCGGGTCATCGCCCAGTGGTCCGGCGACGGCACGCTCAACGAGATGAAGTCGACGCACCTGTCGAAGCTCAACCTGATCCACTGCTACCGCTCGATGAACTACATCTGCACCACCATGGAGGAGCGCTTCGGCACTCCGTGGACCGAGTTCAACTTCTTCGGCCCGTCGAAGATCGTCTTCTCCATGCGTAAGATCGCCGAGTTCTTCGACGACGAGGTCAAGGCGAAGACCGAGGCTGCGATCGCTCGCTACCAGGTGCGCTTTGACGAGATCACCAAGGCGTTCCGGCCGCGGCTCGAGGGCAAGCGGGTCATGCTCGCCATCGGCGGCCTGCGCCCCCGGCACACCATCGGCGCGTACGAGGACCTCGGCATGGAGGTCGTCGGCACCGGCTACGAGTTCGCCCACAAGGACGACTACACCCGGACCTACAGCATGCTCAAGGAAGGCACCCTCCTCTACGACGACCCGAACTCGTTCGAACTCGAGGAGTTCGCCAAGCACCTCAAGCCGGACCTGATGGGTGCGGGCGTCAAGGAGAAGTACGTCTTCCACAAGATGGGCATCCCCTTCCGGCAGATGCACTCTTGGGACTACTCCGGGCCCTACCACGGCGTCGACGGCTTCGCGGTCTTCGCCCGGGACATGGACATCGCCATCAACAGCCCGGCCTGGGACCTCCTCGAGGCCCCCTGGTCGAAGGCCGGCGAGGTCGTCTGATCCGCCGCCCTCCGGGCACCCGGGCGCCAGGCGCCCAGCAGTAGACGCCCACCTGTAGTAGCTGACCAGTAGTCCATCAAGGTCTGGCCGAACGCAGCCGCCAGCGACCCCGTGACCCCGAAATGGTCGTTGGCGGCTGCCGCGGCAGGCCTCAAGCCCCACCTGGGGACAAGCCCCACAGGGGAGAGGAGGGACGTCCGGTGACGACGACCCCCGAGCATGCCAGCGCGGTCCCACTGCGGGTCCTTGACCACAACGACATCTTCCGCGATGAGGTCTACCAGAAGCAGTTCGAGGGCAAGCGCGAGTTTGAGGACGCGGCCCCGAAGGAAGAGGTCCAGCGGGTCCTGGACTGGACCCGCGGGTGGGAGTACCGGGAGAAGAACTTTGCCCGGGAGGGCCTGACCGTCAACCCGGCCAAGGCCTGCCAGCCGCTCGGCGCGGTGCTCGCCGCGCTCGGGTTCGAGGGCACCATGCCGTTGGTGCACGGGTCGCAGGGCTGCGTGGCGTACTTCCGCAGCCACTTCGCCCGGCACTTCAAGGAGCCGGTGCCCGCCGCCTCCACCTCGATGACCGAGGACGCCGCCGTGTTCGGCGGCATCAACAACCTCGTCGAGGCGATGGAGAATATCACCGCCCTCTACAAGCCGAAGCACATCGCGGTCAGCACCACGTGCATGGCCGAGGTCATCGGTGAGGACCTGTTCGCCTACATCGGCGCGGCCCGCGAGCAGGAGGTGATCAGCCAGGACTTCCCGGTGTCGTACGCCCACACCCCGTCCTTCGTAGGCTCGCACATCACCGGCTACGACGTGATGCTCAAGGGCATCATCGAGATGCTGTCGAAGTCCCCCGACGCGGACGCGTCGAAGGTGGAGAAGTCCGACAAGGTCCGGCTGAACGTCATCCCCGGGTTCGACACCTACGTCGGCAACCACCGCGAGTACCGGCGCATCCTCGAGCTGATGGGGGTCGACCCGCTGATCCTGGGCGACCACTCCAGCTCGCTGGACTCCCCGGCGGACGGCGAGTACTTCCTCTACCCGGGCGGCACCCCGCTGACCCAGGGGGCGCTGGCGAAGTTCAGCCGCGCGAGCCTGCTGCTGCAGGAGAGCACGCTGCGCAGGACGGCCGAGTACATCCAGAAGGACTGGAAGCAGGACACGATCCTGCTGGAGACCCCGATCGGGGTCAAGGGCACCGACGCCTTCCTGACGGCGGTCGCCAGGGTCGCGGAGGTCGAGGTCCCGGCGGAGCTGACCCTCGAGCGCGGTCGCCTGGTCGACGCGATCACCGACTCGCATGCCTACGTGCACGGCAAGCGGGTGGCCCTCGCCGGCGACCCGGACCTCGTCATCGCGCTGACCCGGTTCGTGCTCGAGCTCGGGATGATCCCGGTGCACGTCGTGAGCACGAACGCCGACGCCACCTTCAAGGCCCGGATGGAGAAGGTGCTCTCCGCCAGCAAGTTCGGCGCGGAGGCGACCGTGTGGCCGGAGAAGGACCTCTGGCACCTGCGGTCGCTGGTCTTCACCGAGCCGGTCGACCTGCTCATCGGCAGCATGCAGCTGAAGTACATCTCCCGTGAGGCGAACGTGCCGCTGGTCCGGGTCGGGTTCCCGATCTTCGACCGGCACCACCTGCACCGGTTCCCGATCATCGGCTACACGGGTGGTCTGCACCTGCTTACCCAGCTCGTCAACACGATCCTCGACGAGATGGACCGCAACGCCCCCGACCACAGCTTCGACGCGGTCCGCTGACGCGCCGTCCGCTGTAGCCGAGTCGCCACCGGTGGGACTCACCACCGGCGACGAACCGGGCCAGACGTGGTCGGTCGGCCGCGCCCACCGCGCTCCCTGCGGCCGGCCGACCACTCCCACGGGTCGAGACAGGCAGGAGCACCTGCGCCTTCTCCCCCGCTCACAGGTGGGTCGGTCGACTCCCTCCCGGGTTGATCGACCCCCTTGTCCAGCCTCTCCCGAGGACCGCCCCCTCCCGAGGATGGCCCATGGCTGCTACCGAACGTGCCGCCCTGTTCACTGAGGCGGCCTGCGACCACAACAATGCCAAGAGCGCCAAGGCTCGCAAGGCGGGCTGCCCCAAGCCCAAGCCGGGTGGAACCTCCGGCGGCTGCACCTTCGACGGGGCGATGATCACCCTCGTCCCGATCGCCGACAGCGCCCACGTCGTCCACGGCCCGATCGCCTGCGCCGGCAACTCCTGGGACGGCCGGGGCAGCCTGTCGTCCGGGCCGACGCTGTTCCGCCACGGTTTCACCACCGACATGACCGAGAACGACGTGGTGCTCGGGGGCGAGCAGCGCCTGTTCGACACGATCTGCGAGGTCGTCGAGCGTTACGCGCCGCCCGCGGTCTTCGTCTACTCCACCTGCGTCACCGCGATGATCGGCGACGATCTCGAGGCGGTCTGCGCGGCCGCCGCGGAGCGGACCGGGGTACCCGTGATCCCGGTCGAGGCCCCGGGTTTCGCCGGAAACAAGAACCTCGGCAACAAGATCGCCAGTCAGGCCCTGTTGGACCATGTGATCGGCACGGTCGAACCGGACGACGTCACCGACTTCGACGTCAACCTCATCGGCGAGTTCAACATCGCCGGCGAGCTGTGGGACGTGGTGCCGCTGCTGACCCGGCTGGGGATTCGGCTGCGGGCCTGCATCAGTGGGGACGCCCGCTACCGCGACATCGCCGCGGCGCACCGGGCGAAGGCGACCATGGTCGTCTGCTCCCGCGCGCTGCTGGGCCTCGCCCGCGGCCTGGAGGAACGCTACGGCATCCCCTGGTTCGAGGGCAGCTTCTACGGCGTCAGCGCGATGGGCGACTCGCTGCGCGGCTTCGCCCGCCTGCTCGGTGACGACGATCTCTCCCGCCGCACGGAGGAGCTCATCGCTGTCGAGGAGGCGGCCGTCGAGACCGCGCTCGCGCCCTACCGCGCCCGGCTCGCCGGCCGCAAGGCCGTGCTCTACACCGGTGGCGTCAAGAGCTGGTCGATCGTCTCCGCGCTGCAGGATCTCGGCATCGAGGTCGTCGGCAGCGGCATCACCAAGAGTTCCGACGGCGACGTCGACAAGATCCGTGAATTGCTCGGCGACGCCAAGCTGATCTCCGATGGCAGCCCGCGGGAACTGCTGCGGGTGGCGGAGGAGACCGGCGCCGACATCCTCGTCGCCGGCGGCCGCAACCAGTACACCGCGATCAAGGGCCGGCTGCCGTTCCTCGACATCAACCAGGAGCGGCACATCCCCTACGCGGGCTACACCGGCATGGTCGAGTTCGCCCGCCGCCTCGATATGGCGATCGGGAGCCCGGTGTGGGAACAGGTCCGCCGGCCTGCCCCCTGGGACCTGGTCGGGGCCCACTGATGGCCAAGATCTTCAACCCGGAGCGGCGCGGCGCGATCGACCCGCTCAAGTACAGCCAGCCACTCGGCGGCGCGCTCGTCTTCCTCGGCCTGGCCGACTCATTGCCGATCATGCACGGGTCGCAGGGCTGCGCGTCGTTCGCCAAGGCCCTGCTGACCCGGCACTTCAACGAGCCGATTCCGCTGCAGACCACGGCGATCAGCGAGGTGACCGCGGTCCTCGGCAGCGGCGAGGCCATGGTGGCCACCCTCGACGCCATCCGCAAGAAGCAGCGCCCGGCCATCATCGGCCTGCTCACCACGGGCGTCACCGAGGTCTCCGGGGAGGACGTCGGCGGCCAGCTGCGCACCTACCTGGCCACCTGGGCCGACGCCGACGAGGACGCCGCGCCGCTGATCATCGGGGTGTCCACCCCGGACTTCCTCGGCGGGCTGTCCGACGGCTGGTCGGCCGCGCTGGAGGCGTTGATCCGGGCGGTGGTGCCCGCACCGCTGACGGTCGAGGACCGCTCGGATGCGTCGACCGCGCTCATCGCGGCCTCCGCCCCGCCGGCAGCCACCCTCCCCGCCGCCCCACCGGCCGCCGCCACCATGCCGGCCGGCGCCGCCCGCGTGATCCCCGCCGCGGCGCCGGTCACCACCACCGTCCCGGCTTCGCCTCTGCCCCGGCAGGCCGGTACGACCGACGGGGACGCCGCCGGCCGCAACCTGGTCGCCGTCCTCGCCGGTCCCGCACTCACCGCGGCCGACCTCGACGAGGTCGCCGGGCTGGTCCGGGCGTTCGGGCTCGACCCCGTGCTGGTGCCGGACCTGTCCGGCTCGGTCGACGGCCATCTCGCCCCGGCCTGGCAGCCGACGACGACCGGGGGCACGGGCGTCGCCGAGCTGCGCTCGCTGCGCCACGCCGGCGCCGTCCTCATCGCCGGCGCGACCGCGGCCCCCGCGGGCGAGCTACTCGCCGCCCGCACCGGCGCCCGACTGCTGCGCCACCGGCACCTGTCCGGCCTGACCGAGATGGACGCCCTGGTCACGGAGCTGATGGCGCACACCGGCCGGACCGCCCCCGAGCGGGTCCGCCGCGACCGGGCCCGCCTCGCCGACGGCCTGCTCGACGCGCACTTCGTGCTCGGCGGCGTCCGGGTGGCGATCGCCGGGGAGCCCGAGACCCTGCTGGCCGCCGGTTCGCTGCTGCGCGACGTCGGCGCCGAGATCGTGACCGCGGTGTCGCCGACCCCGGCGCCGGCCCTCGCCGACGCGCCCTGGGCCGAGGTCGTCATCGGCGACCTGGCCGAGTTCGCCGAACGGGCGCAGGCCGCCGGTGCCGAGCTCGTCCTCGGCTCCAGCCACGCCCGGGGAATCGCGGAGCGGATCGGCGCCGCGTTCCTGCCTACCGGTTTTCCGCTCTTCGACCGGCTAGGGGCGGCGATGGACGGCACCGCCGGCTACGTCGGCAGCCTGCGGCTGCTGATCGGCGCGGCGAACCGTGTCCTCGACCACGGGCACGGGCACGCCCGGCCGGGTCGGCCGTCGCTGTCCGCGTCGCACGGATCCGCCGCGGCCGGTCATCGCGCCGGCCCCGAGATCCCCCAGCAGGGCCGTGGCACGGCAGAACCCGACGAACTCGACAACCTGTTCCAGGAGTCCCCGTGTTGAAGATCGCCTTCGCGACCAGCGACGGCACCGCTGTGGACCAGCACTTCGGCTGGTGCCGACGGTTCGACGTCTACGAGGTCGGCCCCGAGGGGTCGCACCTGCTGGAGACCCGCCTGCTGGAGGCGGCGTCCGACGACGAGCAGGACAAGATCGAATCCAGGCTGGCCGCGGTCACGGACTGCGCGATCCTCAACATCGCCGACATCGGCGGCACCGCCGCGGCGAAGGTTGTCAAGGCCAAGATCCATCCGGTGAAGGTGGCCAAGGGCGCCAGCGTCTCCGACCTGCTGACCCGCTACGTCGCGACGCTGGCCGGATCCCCGCCGCCCTGGCTGCGCAAGGTCCTCAAGCACAGCGAGTCGCAGCAGCCGGCCGCGCAGAGCTGGACTCGCAGCGTTGCTGCCGTTCTGAAGGGAGACGCGGCATGAGCGAGGCGAAGGACTTCCTGCGTGACCTGCTCGACCAGGTCCGGGCCGGTGACTCCTACGGCCAGCTCGATCGGTTCTCCGACGACCAGCTGCTCGCCCCGTTCGTGTTGACCAAGGAGCAGCGCCGCACGATCGCGACCAACTGCGACCTCGATATCGCCACCGGGGCCCGGCTGCGGTCGTTCTACCAGGCGATCGCCGCCGCCACCGAGAAGGCGACCGGAGCGTTCACCACGACGATCCTCGACCTCAACAGCGAGGGTTTCGGCCGAGTGATCATTTTTGCGGGCCGACTCGTCGTGCTCGACAACGCGCTGCGCGACGTGCAGCGGTTCGGCTTCAACTCGTTCGAGGAGCTCGCCGCCCGCGGCGAGGCCCTGGTGAGCGGCGCGAGCAAGCTGATCGAGCGCTGGAGCGAGGTCGCCCGCGATGACTCCTGAGACGCCGGCCCCGGACACCGCGGGCCTCGACACCGCCGCCGCCCAGCAGCGGCTGCGCAAGCTCCACAGCAAGGCCACCCGGCTCAAGCTCGATCTTCACGACCTCGCCGAGGACCTCCCGATCGGCTGGGAGGGCCTGCTCGACGTCGCCCGCCGGACCTATGACGCCTACGCCGAGATCGCCCTGTTGGAGGGCCTGGCCGAGAAGGAGACGTCGCGATGAGCGCGACCACCGACGCCGGCCAACTGGCCGAGTTCAACCGCTGCTCCACCGCGGAGGAGTACTTCACCCTGCTGGAGGTCGACTTCGACCCGCGGGTCGTGGCCGTCAACCGGCTGCACATCCTCAAGCACTTCGCCGGCGAGCTGGCCAAGCTGCCCGAAGCCGGAGCCGACGCGGAGCACCCGCGGCATCTCCTGCGCGAATACCGCGACGCGCTCGTCCGCTCCTACGAGGCGTTCACCAACGCCACCGCGCTGGACCACCGCCTGTTCAAGGTGCTGAAGGACCGCGCGCCGCAGTCGGCCTTCGTGCCGGCATCCGAGATCACCGTGCAGCGGTTGGGGTCCACCCAGCCGTCGGAAACGTCCGAGCCGACGGAGGAGTCCCGATGACCAGTAACACCTACGACGTCGGCGACGTCGTCATGGCCGCCAAGGCGCTGCGCAACGACGGCACCTACCCGGATCCGGCGATCTCCATCGGCGAGATCCTGGTCGAGGAGGGGACCCGCGGCCAGGTCATCAACGTCGGCCTGTACCTGCAGGAGCACATCGTCTACGCGATCGCCTTCGAAAACGGCCGCATCGTCGGCGCGTTGGAGCGCGAGCTCACCACCGTCGAGGATGCAGCGCACGAGGAGTCCGGGGACGCGCAGCCGGCCGCGAAGACGACGGCCGCCGGGGCTGCGGCGGAGGGCTCGGCCCCGGCCGCCGTCCTGGTGGCAGAGAAGGTGCCGGCCGAGCCCGCCGCGCACAGCGCCCACGACGGGGCCGCCGGGCCGGCGGCGAAGTCCTGCAAGCACGGGTCCGTGAACTGCAAGTCGACCAAGGCGGACGCCGAGGCCGCGGCACCGGCCGCGCCCGCGAAGCCCACGCCGTCTGCCAAGCCCACGCCGCCCGCGAAGCCCACGCCGCCCGCGAAGGACGGCCGTCGGTGAGCGGGCAGCCGGTCGCGCTGCAGGTGGTCGGCGCTGCCACCACCGGCGAGCTCGTCCGGCGGGACGACGCACCGGCGCCGAACCTGGCGGGTGGCTGTAAGAGCACGACGAGCTGCGGCACCAGCGCTCCCGTGCAGGACCCGGAGATCGCGCAGAAGATCGCCAACCACCCGTGCTACAGCGCCGAGGCGCACCAGTACTACGCCCGCATGCACGTCGCGGTCGCGCCCGGCTGCAACATCCAGTGCAACTTCTGCAACCGGAAGTTCGACTGCGCCAACGAGAGCCGGCCAGGCGTCACGAGCACGCTGCTGACTCCTGAGGACGCGTTCGCCAAGGTCAAGCTGGTCGCCAGCGAGATCAAGCAGATGAGCGTGCTGGGGATCGCCGGGCCCGGTGACCCGCTGGCGAACCCGAAGCCGACCTTCCGCACGATGGAACTGGTGGCCCGGGACTGCCCGGACATCAAGCTGTGCCTGTCGACCAACGGTCTGCGGCTGCCCGAGTTCGTCGACCGGATCGCCGACCTCAACGTCGACCACGTCACGATCACGATCAACATGATCGACCCAGAGGTCGGCGAGCGGATCTACCCGTGGATCACCTGGCGGGGCAAGCGGTACACCGGCCGGGAGGCGTCGAAGATCCTCTCCGAGCAGCAGCTCGCGGGGCTCGCGGCGCTGGCCGAGCGGAAGATCCTCTGCAAGGTCAACTCGGTGATGATCCCCGGGATCAACGACGAGCACCTCGTCGAGGTGTCCCGGACCGTCAAGGGGCTCGGCGCCTTCCTGCACAACGTGATGCCGCTGGTCTCGGCCCCCGAGCACGGCACCCACTTCGGCCTGACCGGCCAGCGCGGCCCGACCCCGCAGGAGCTCAAGGCCCTGCAGGACCGGTGCGAGCAGGACGACGGCGCCGAGATGAACATGATGCGCCACTGCCGGCAGTGCCGCGCCGACGCGGTCGGCCTGCTCGGCGAGGACCGCGGCGACGAGTTCCTGCCCGAGACGTTCCAGGACCGGGAGATCGGCTACGACCTCGCCGGCCGCCAGCAGGCGCACGAGGAGATCGAGCGCTGGCGCACCGAGGTCGCCGCGACCCGGCAGACCCTGAACATCGCCACCGGTGCGCGCACCCCCGACGCGCCGGCGGACGAGCCCGTCCGGCCGGACGAGGTCGTCCTCGTCGCGGTCGCCACCAAGGGCAGCGGCGTCGTCAACCAGCACTTCGGCCACGCCGGCGAGTTCTGGATCTACGAGGGCGGCCCCGGCTGGGCCCGCCTGGTGCAGACCCGCGACGTCGACCGCTACTGCAACGGCCCGTCGGACTGCGACGAGGACGTCTCCAAGCTCGATCGCACCATCGAGATGCTGTCCGACTGCGCAGCCGTGCTGTGCAGCAAGATCGGCCTCGGGCCGCGCGAGGCGCTCGAGGAGGCCGGCATCGAGCCGGTCGAGATCTACGACCTGATCGACAAGGCGGTGGCCGAAGTCGGCGCCCGCCTCGTCGCCAACCGCACCCCCGCGGAGGTAGGCACCCCATGACCACGACCGCCACCGTCATCGAACTCACCGACAAGGCTGTGGCGCAGGTGCGCCACCTGCTCGACTCGACCCAGGGCACCGAGGGATTCGCCCTGCGCATCGGCGTCGACCCGGGCGGCTGCTCCGGCTACACCTACAACCTGGCGCTCGTGCCCGGCGCCGAGACCGGCGACGTCGTGCTGCCGCAGGACGGCTTCGACGTCGTCGTGAACACGACGAGCATCGACCTGCTGCGCGGGATGCGCGTCGACTACACCGAGACGCTGACCTCCTCCGGCTTCACCTTCGCCAACCCGAACGCGAAGAGCTCCTGCGGGTGCGGGTCGTCGTTCGGCTCGTCCGACGATCCCGAGCGCACCGCGGCCGACGCGAAGCTGCGCGAGCAGGTCGAGGAGATCATGGAGGAGATCCGCCCGATGCTGCGCGGGGACGGCGGGGACGCCGAGGTCGTCGCCGTCCTCGCCGGGGGCGGGCAGCCCGGCACCGCCGAGGTGCACCTGCGCCTGACCGGCGCCTGCGGCGGCTGCTCCAGCGCGAATGCCACGCTGACCGGCGTGATCGAGGCCCGGCTCCGGCAGGAGCTGCCCGAGATCGGCCGGGTCGCGCTGGTCGCCTGATCGGGTCGCCTTCCCCCGTCCTGCCGAATCCGCGGAGAGCTCGATGGTCACTGCCCGGTCTCACTCCCACCCGCGCCTGCGGTCGATGTGCCCCGGCCCGCCCGCGCGGATCCTGCCCGTACAGGCGGCGCCGCCTGCGGCGGAGACTTCCCGACGCTTCGATCGGCAGTTGACCATCCCTGGCTTCGGGGTATCGACCCAGCGGCGGCTGAGCCAGGCGACGGTCCTGGTGGCCGGCGTCGGCGGCGTCGGCGAGGCGGTCGCGGCCTACCTCGCCGCCGCCGGGGTCGGCCGCCTCATCCTGATCCATCCGGGCGACCTGGCGGACCCGGCCGTGCCCGGCCTGATCGCCGAGGCGGACGCCGTCGTCGACGCCCGGCACAACGACGCCCGGCACAACTTCCCCGAGCGGTACCTGATCAACCGGCTGTGCGTGCGGGCGGGGGTGCCGCTGGTCGTCGCCGCGATGAACGCCACCGAGGCGTATCTGCTGGTGGTCCGGCCGGGGGAGCCGTGCCTGCGCTGCGTGTTCGGCGAAGGCGACCCGGCCTGGGAACCGCTCGGCTTCCCGGTGCTCGGCGCCGTCGCGGGCACGGTGGGCGCCCTGGCCGCGACGGAGGCGCTCAAGGTCGTCGGCGGTTTCGCCGAGCCGGCCGCCGGCTGCCTCGGCCATCTCGACCGGTGGGACGTCGACCTGCGCACCCCGCGGACCCGGCGCGACCCGGCCTGCCCGGACTGCGGCCCGGGGAGCACGCCGTGATCTACCTCGACCACAATGCGACGACGCCGGTCGACCCCGAGGTCCTCAACGCCATGCTGCCGCTGCTGCGGGAGCACTTCGCCAACCCGGCGAGCCCGCACCCGGCCGGTCAGGCGGTCGCCCGGCTCGTCGACCGGGCTCGTCGCGACGTCGCCGTCCTCGCCGGCGCACGTCCGCGCGACGTGGTGTTCACCAGCGGCGCGACCGAGGCGGCCAACCTGGCGATCGCCGGGGTGCTCGCCACTGCGCCCCCGAACCGGCGCCGCGTCCTGGTCGGGGCCACCGAGCACCCGGCGGTCCTCGCCGCGGTGCAGGCCGCCGTCGAGTTGCACGGGGGCCGCGTGCAGACCGTCCGGGTGCACCCGGACGGCGCCATCGACCTGTCCCACCTGCGCGCGCTGCTGCACCCCGTGCCGCCGTCCACTGCTGTGCCGCCGTCTGCTGCTGGGTCGGCCGCGGATCCCGAGGGCTCAGGGGGCCCTCGGGGCCGCGGTGAGGCCGACGAGGTCGCCCTGGTCGCTGTCATGGCGGCCAACAACGAGACGGGGGCGCTCAACGACCCGCGACCGGTTGCCGCCCTCGCCCACGAGGCGGGAGCGCTGTTCCTGTGTGACGTCACCCAGGCGTTCGGCCGCATCCCGGTCTCGGTCACCGAGACGGGGATCGACCTCGCCGTCGCGTCCGCGCACAAGATGTATGGCCCGAAGGGCACCGGGGCGCTGATCGCCGGCCGGTCGGTGCGGGCGCGCCTCACGCCGCTGATTCACGGCGGCGGGCAGGAACGCGGCCTGCGCGCCGGCACCCTCAACACCCCGGGCATCGTCGGTTTCGGTGCCGCGGCCCGCATCGCCGCCGCGATGATGGACGACGAGGCCATCCGGCAGCGGGCCCAGACGGACCTGCTGTTCGACCTGCTCGTCGGGTGGCTCGGCGCGGATGCGCTGGAGGTCAACGGGCCGGTCGAGGATGGCAGCGCCCGGCCCGGCCCGGTCCGGCTGCCGAACACGTTGAACCTGCGCTTCGTCGGCGCCGACGCGGACGCCGTCCAGTCCTGTCTGCCCGACGTGGCGGTGTCCGCCGGCTCCGCCTGCCACGGCGGGGGAAGCGAGCCGTCCCCGGTGCTGCTCGCAATGGGCCGTTCGGCGACCGCTGCGCGGGAGAGCCTGCGGTTCAGCGTGGGTCGGTTCACCACCGTGGATCAGATCCACGCCGCCGCCGCGACGGTGGCCCGCGCCGTGCTGCGCGTGCAGTCCCTTCGGGCGGTCGGGTCCGGCGAGGTCCCCTGGCCCGCCGAACCCGGGGAGCCCGAGCTGCCGGCGGCGAGCGACCGGCCCGCCGCCGGCTGGACCGGCGAGGTCTCCCCGACCCCGGGGCGGACCCCGGAGCTGCCTGTTCCTCGGTCTGCCCTGCCCTGATGACCGGCCCGCGCTGCCAGTCTCGCCACGCGTGGTCCTGGCACTCCCGGCGCGGGATCGCGACGTTGAGATGAGGTCCCTCATGCCCACCGAGCAGTTGTCCGAACGGTCCGAAGGGGCCAGACGGCTGGAGAACGTGGTAATCCGCTTCGCCGGCGACTCCGGCGACGGGATGCAGCTCACCGGTGACCGGTTCGGCGCCCAGGCGGCCGCCCTCGGTAACGATGTGGCGACGCTGCCGAACTACCCGGCGGAGATCCGCGCCCCAGCGGGCACCGTGGCCGGCGTCTCGAGCTACCAGCTCCACATCGCCGACCACGACATCCGGACTCCCGGTGACCAGCCTGATGTCCTCATCGCCATGAACCCCGCGGCGCTGAAGGCCAACGTCGCCGAGCTGCGCCCCGGCGGCGTCATCATCCTGGACACCGACGCGTTCACGGTGCTGGGTCTCGAAAAGGCCGGCTACGACGTCGACCCGCTGACCGACGGTTCGCTGGACGCCTTCCAGGTGCACGCCATCAACCTGACCGGGTTCGCCGCGGCCGCCGTCGCCGATCACAACCTCAAGCGCAAGGACGCCGCGCGAACGAAGAACATGTTCGCTCTCGGCCTGGTGTCCTGGATGTTCAGCCAGCAGATCGAGGACACGATCGCCTACCTGCACAAGCGCTTCGCCTCGAAGCCCGACGTGCAGGCCGCGAACGTCTCCGCGCTGCGCGCCGGCTGGATCTACGGCGAGACGACCGAGGCCTTCGCGAACGTCTACGAGGTGAAGCCGGCCCCGCTCCCGGCTGGCACCTACCGGCACATGAAGGGCAACAAGGCCGTCGCCTACGGCCTGGTGGCCGCGGCGCACCAGGCCGGGATGCCGCTGTTCCTCGGCGCCTACCCGATCACCCCGGCGTCGGAGATCCTGCACGAACTGGCCGCGCTGGTCTCCAACGACGTGCGGTCCTTCCAGGCCGAGGACGAGATCGCGGCCATCGGCGCGGCGATCGGCGGGTCCTATGCCGGCACGCTCGGAGTGACCGTCACCTCGGGTCCCGGGATGGCGCTCAAGGCCGAGGCGCTCGGCCTCGCCGTGATCATGGAGCTGCCGCTCGTCATCGTCAACGTGCAGCGCGGCGGGCCGTCCACCGGCCTGCCGACCAAGACCGAGCAGTCCGACCTGCTGCAGGCGCTCTACGGCCGGCACGGTGAGGCGCCGATGCCGGTGATCGCGGTGCGCTCGGCGGCGGACGGCTTCGACGCCGCGATGGAGGCCGCGCGGATCGCGTTGGCCTACCGCACCCCGGTCATCCTGCTCTCCGACGCCTACATCGCCAACGGCAGCGAGCCGTGGCGGGTCCCCGAGGTCGAGGAGCTGCCGTTCATCGGGATCGACCTGGCCACCGAGCCGAACGGGGTCGACGCGGACGGCAACCCGATCTTCCTGCCGTACGCGCGTGACCCGGTGACCCTCGCCCGGCCGCTGGCGATCCCCGGCACCCCGGGGCTGACCCACCGGATCGGCGGCCTGGAGAAGGCCGACCTCACCGGCGCGGTGTCCTATGACCCGGACAACCACGATTTCATGATCCGTACCCGGCAGTCGAAGATCGACGGCATCGACGTGCCGCCGCTGGAGGTCGACGACCCGAGCGGTCCGCCCGGATCCGGTGCGGACGTGCTCGTGATCGGCTGGGGTTCGACGTGGGGCCCGATCGGGGAGGCCTGCCGGCAGGTGCGGGCCGAGGGCATGAAGGTCGCCCAGGCGCACCTGCGCCACATCGTGCCGCTGCCGGCGAACCTCGCCTCGGTGCTCTCCGAGTACCACACCGTGCTCGTGCCCGAGATGAACCTTGGCCAGCTCGCCGGTCACCTGCGCCGCGAGACCCTGATCGACACCGTCGGTTACAACCGGACCCGCGGGATGCCGTTCTGGACGGCGGAGCTCGCCTCCGTCATCACCCGGGTGATCCAGGGCATCGACGAGGACGCCTCGGGTGCCGCCGGGACGAAGCCGGTCGGCGACGTCGGCGCGCGCCTCGCGGCGATGTCGGAGGCGGGGGCGGCGAAGCCCGCGGCCCACGCCGGCACGGCCACTGCCAGCCAGCACGACGCGACCCGGGAGGCAGGACGATGAGCACGGTCAACGGAAAAGCTGAGGAGCCGGTCGACGGCGCGAGCGGCCGGCGGGCGCCGACGGTGGCGGACTTCACCACCGGCCAGGAGGTCCGCTGGTGCCCCGGCTGCGGGGACCACGCGATCCTGTCGACGATGCGCGGGCTGCTGCCGGCCCTCGGCGTCGCGCCCGAGAACACCGTGGTGGTGTCGGGCATCGGCTGCTCCTCGCGGCTGCCGTACTACCTCGACACTTACGGCATCCACTCCATCCACGGTCGGGCGCCATCGTTCGCGACCGGTATCTCGATCAACCGGCCGGACCTGTCGGTCTGGGTCGTCACCGGTGACGGCGACGCGCTGGCCATCGGCGGCAACCACCTGATCCACGCGCTGCGGCGCAACGTGAACCTCAAGATCCTGTTGCTCAACAACCACATCTATGGGTTGACCAAGGGGCAGGCCTCGCCGACGTCCAAGGTCGACACGATTGGTCCGTCGAGCCCGTTCGGCTCGCTCGACAACCCGTTCAACCCGATCGCGCTCGCGCTCGGGGCCGGGGCGACGTTCGTGGCCCGCACGATCGACTCCGACCGCCGCCACCTCACGGCGACGCTGACCGCCGCCGCGGCACACAAGGGCGCGGCGCTGGTGGAGATCCGGCAGGGCTGCCCCACGTTCAGCGCGATCCCCCGCCAGCCCAGCCGGGCCGCCGGCCAGACGAGCCCCGAGGAGCCGGACAACCCGGCGGCGCCCGAGCACGGCCCGATCCGGCTCTCGCCCGGCCTGCCGATCGTCTTCGGCGCCAAGGAGCAGTGGGGCGTGGTCCGCGACCCGAGCACCGGTGAGCTGGGTATCGGCCACGGCGGCGACTCCCGCGTCGTCGTCCACGACCCGGGCACCCAGAACTCCACCTACGCCTATGGGCTCGCCCGCCTGGCCGAGACGTCGCTCGCCGAGCCGCCGATCGGGGTCTACCGGTCGGTCTCCCAGCCGAGCTTCGACCAGCTCTACCAGGAGCGGCTGGCGACGGCCCGCCCCGACGGCCGTGGTGACCTGCGGTCGCTGCTCACGGGCAGCGACTCCTGGGTGGTCGCCGGCTAGCAACCAGACCGCCGGCCGGGGAGCTGCGCCCCCGGCCGGGGTGGACGGACGGGCGGCCGGGCGGACCGCCCGTCCTGTGATGAGAGGGGACCAGGTCGACTTCGGTCGGTCTGGTCCCCTCTGGCACGTCCGGGCCCGATGGTGGCCTGGCCGGAGCGGCCGCCTCGGAATGCCCGGTGGGAATGCCACTTCGAATGGCCCCGCGTGGGGGGCCGGCCGGGGCGGAAATCCTTGGGGTTACCGGAATGGGAGAGACCCGAATTCACCCAGCGTTGCCGTCGCCGACACGGTCGGGGTGGTTCGCGGTGACACTTCACGGCCGGCCTTCGCTCCGGCTTTCGCTCCGGCCTTCACAGCGGCGGTGCATGGTGGCGACGCGCGGCGGCGGTGCATGGCGGCGGTGCATGGAAATGCCGCCGGCCGGCGGTGTGGTGTGAAGTTGAAAGGCCGGTGCCCGGACGGGGGTGGTCCTGAGCACCGGCCGTAGCCGGCGGTCCCGCTGACGCCGTGGCCGCGTCAGCCTTCGCCGGCGGCTTGTGCCGTCAGCGTCCGTACCCCGCGACGAAGGGGGTGTCGGCCCTGATCGGGCCGACCCTGTCCGCGCCGCCCGGATCGCCGACGGGAACATCCCGCCCAGGCAGGATGGTGCTGAAGAAGCGGGCCTCGTCCACGATGAACTCGAATTCCGCCGGTGGTACCAGCTTGACGCTCATGATCGCGTCGACCGGGCAGGCCGACTCGCACGCCGCGCAGTCGATGCACTCGTTTGGATTTATGTACAGCTTCCGAGCGCCCTCGTAGATGCAGTCGACGGGACATTCGCCCAGGCAGGCGGTATCCTTTACATCAATGCAGGCGGACGTGACGACAAACGTCATGAGTGCCTTCTTTACCGGTCGCCGGGACGGGTCGAGTGTTGAAGGCGGGCCGGGTCCACGGTGACCCGCGGATCGATGGTGGGCTCCGTCGTCGATCACGGAATCCGTGCCATCGGAACCGGTCCGATTTCTACGGTTCGGCCTTACGTGCGACTTCCAGGAAAGCGTAACAGGAGACCGGGCTGGATGGCGAGATCGGCTGTAAAGGGAGCGTAAACAAGTCGATCCGTGTTCAGTGGCTTTTGATGTGAAGATCCCAAGGCCCCGGAAAAACCTAAGGATAAGTCCAAGGAAAAATTTTTCCTGGCCCCTGGCCCGGCCCCTGCCGTCGGCCGTCGCCGCCCTCACTGCGCCGCGTAGGTGCAGCAGCGCGACGGTGACCGGGAAGACGGCCACCGGCACGGTCACCGCCGCGAGGCCGGCGCCGACGGCCGCCGCGGCGGCGAAGGTGAAGTAGTGGCATCGGCCGGCACCAGGGGCGTCGGCCCATCGGCGGCGGCGTCGTCGAGGAGTCCGTCAGCTCGGGCAGTGCCGCAGCCGGCGAGCTACCGGCCGGCTCCGGTTTGCCGCCCGGCCGGCAAACCGGCAGGTGACCGGCCTGACAGCCGGTCACCCCTGCCGCAGTGGCCCCGCCGGCCCCGCCGGGGTCGGTGCGTTGCGGTGCGTTGTGCACGATCCCGGGGCTCAGACCGTGCACAACGCACCGCAACCGGCCCCGCCCGGGTTCGGGGGCCCAGAGGGTTCCGTGTCCGTTTCGTTCCTCTGGGCAAGCGAGGCCGGGGTGGGCGGCGGGGTGAGGCGGAGTCAGACCTTGGCGGCGCGCACGGCGTCGGCCAGGCTGGAGGTCGGCCGGCCGAGCAGCCGCTGCAGATCGTCCGCGTCGACATCGAGCGCACCGCCACGGATCGACCCGTCGATGCCGGCGAACAGGCCCGCCGTCGTCTCGTCGAGCCCGGCCTGGCCCAGCGCGGCGGCGAGCTCCACAACCGTGACGTCGCGGTAGGTGACGGTGGTGCCGGTGACCTCGGTGATCGTCGTGGCCAGCTCGGCGAGGGTGAACGGCGTGCCGCCGAACTCGTAGATCGCGTTGTCGTGCCCCGAGGTCGTCAGGACCTTCGCGATGCCCGCGGCGAAGTCGGCCCGGGAGGCCCCCCTGATCCGGCCGTCGCCCGCGGCACCGAGGACGAACCCTTGGCTGAGGTACTGACCCAGCTGGGCGGTGTAGTTCTCGTGGTACCAGTTGATGCGCAGCACCGTGAACGGCACCCCCGCGGCCGCGAGCACCTCCTCGGTGGCCTTGTGCTCGGCGGCGAGGGACAGGTCGGTCACGTCGGCCCGCGGCGCGCTGGTGTAGACGATCCACCCGACGCCGGCCGCCTTCGCCGCCTCGATCACGGCGGTGTGCTGGGCGACGCGCTGGCCGAGCTCGCTGCCCGAGACGAGCAGCAGGGTGTCGACCCCCGCCAGGGCAGCGGGCAGGCTTGCCGGGTCCGAGTAGTCGCCCGCCCGGACCTGCACCCCGCGTTCGGCGAGATCGGCGGCGCGGGCGGGCGTCCGAGCCACCGCGATGATCGTTGACGGCTCGACCCCGGACTGGAGGAGCTTCTCGACGACGAGCCGGCCGAGGTGTCCCGTGGAGCCGGTGACGGCGATGGTGGCCATGGGTGTTCTCCCTGTCGGTTGTGATTACCTTTGGTAAGTACTAACCATAAGATAGTGGCAGTCCCAGGCGGGATCGTAGGCTTGCGACCATGTCCTGCGAGCGTGATATGGCGGTGGGCGAGCCGTGTCCTGGGGAGGTCGGTCCCAGCGATGAGCTCGTCAGCGATGTCTTCGCCCGGGGCTGCAGCTCGCGGGCGGCGCTCGAGGACGTGGGGTCCAAGTGGGGAATGCTCGCCATGCTCGCGTTGGGCGAGGATAGCTACCGGTTCAATGCGCTGCGTCGCCGTGTCGAGGGTGTCAGCGAGAAGATGCTCTCCCGGACGCTGCAGCTCCTGGAGCGCGACGGCCTCGTGCTCCGCGAGGTGGTCAGCACGATCCCGGCGCGGGTCGAGTACTCGCTGACCCCGCTGGGCGGCCTGGTCGCGGCGCAGCTGCGCGTCCTCGCCGACCTGTTCGAGGGGTCGGCGGCCGAGATCAGTCGGGCTCGGACGGCCTACGACGCCGAACGGAGGCCGTGACGGCGCCGGAACTGGCGGGGGTGGCCTCCGCGGTCGCGGGCGCGGTCGGGACGTCGGCGAGACGGCGGCTCATCGAGTCGGCGATCCGGTGGGCCTGAAGCTTGGCGCGATCCGCGTGCGGACCGCTGTGCAGGTCGTCGACGGTCGTTATCCACAGCTCCAGCCAGTGGGCGAACAGCTCGGGCGTGAGCCGGACGCGGGCGTGCAGCTCGGCGTGTACCCCGAAGGCGTTGCGCCGGTAGGTCCCGGCCCGAAAGATCACCGCCTGCCAGAAGTCGCAGATCACCGGCAGGTGCGCGGGAAGGTCGAGCTGCGCGACGTCGACGAAAATGGGGCCGAGCTGCGGATCGGTGAACGCCCGCCGGTAGAACTCCGTGACGAGCGTCACGATGTCCGCCCGCGCGCTGATGTCCGGCTGCCCGGCGGCGTTCGGCTGTGCCCGCATACTCGAGACTACCAAGCTTCGGCGAGAGGGCTTCCGCCTTTGGGCGGGAGGTGAATCGTCAGGGCCGCGCGAAGGTCACTTTCCGTGCTGACTGGTTACTCTGGGTTGTGAGGAATGT
>NZ_CADCWT010000061.1 GCF_902806485.1 Candidatus Frankia alpina
GTCGCAGGAACGCCTCGCGACCGAGATCCGGCGCTTCTCCGTCATCCACGAGGGCCGTGAGGCCGGGGTGACCGGAAACATGATCTGCAAGTGGGAGAAGGGCGACAAGAAACCGAGCCTGCGTTATCAGCGACTGTTGCGAGCCCTATTCGGCCGGTCCTCGGTGGAACTGGGTTTCGTCGACGACGAGGCGCTTCCCTCCGTCGCCGGATCAATGCAGAACGGAATGGGTCGGAGTATCGCTGCGGCCGCGCCCGGCGGCCCGCAGCAGATGGGCCGCGAGGTGGGGCCCGGGGGTGCGCTGGTCCTGCAGGCGGACGCCGACGTGATCGACTCGAATGGCATTCCGGTGGAACGACGGGACTTTCTCCGACTCTTCGCCGCCGCGGGCGGCGTCGCGGTGGTGCCGTTAGCGACGCCCTCGGACACCCCGCCCTGGGAGCGGCTGTCCGCGGCGCTGCGCCGCCGGGCGAGCGTCCCCCCGGAGCTCGCCGAGGAGCTGGGGCAGCGCACCGCGGGCCTGTACGGGCTGGAGGAGCGGGTTCCCGCCCGGGTCCTCATGCACACAGGGTCACCGAGCATCTGGGACGGCTCACCCAGCTGCTGGAGTCGTCGAACCGCTCGCCGGTACGCCGCGAGCTGACCTCCACCGCCGGCGAGACCGCGGCGCTGGCCGGCTGGCTGGCGTTCGACATGAACGACCAGCCCGCCACGGTGGCGTACTACCGGGTGGCCATCGAGGCCGCTCGCGAGGCCGACGACAACGCGCTGTGGGCGTGCGTGCTCGGCTACGAGAGCTATCAGACCGCCAGCCAGGGCCGCCACGACCAGGCATGTGCGCTGCTCGGTGAGGCCCAGCGGCGGGCGGCGACGGGCAGCACGGTGATGACCCCGGGCGTGGCTGGCCGCCCGCGAGGCCGAGGAGCAGGCGGCACGCGGCGAGGGGCGGGCGGCGCTGGCCGCGCTCAGGATGCCTTCGAGCGCGGCGAGAGCGACGGCGACCGGGTGTGGACCCAGTTCTTCGAGCGGGGCCGGCTGGACGGGCTGAAGGTCACCACCTACACCCGGCTGCGCCGCCCGGCGGCGGCCTACGCGGCGGCTACCGAGGCGCTGCGGGCTGCGGAGCCCACCGCCACGAAAAAGCGATCGCTGCTGATGAGCGACATCGCCGAGGTACACATCCAGCGCCGGGAGATCGAGGCGGCCTGCCACTTCGCCGCCGAGGCGCTGGCCATCGTGGCCCAGACGGACTTCTCCCTGGGCCTGACCCGGGTCCGGCGGACCCGCGACCACCTGCGGCCATGGCAGCACACGCAGGCCGTGCGAGACCTCGACGACCAGCTGCGGGCGCTGCTCTGAGCCTGCCTGTTCTCCGAGCGTGACGTCCGGTCGCCGCGCCGGCCCCGTCAGGGTCGCCGCGGCGACCGGACGTCAGCTCCGCACCGCAGGTGCGGTTTCCGCACTGATCCACTGCAGATAGTCGGCGTGGCCCGCGACTATCGGCGTGGCAATGATCTCGGGATTCTCGTAGGGGTGCAGGACGACCAGCCGCTCGCGCAGCTCGCCGAATCGCTCGGTGGTCGTTTTCGCGAGACAGAGCCATTCCTCGGCCTGCTCGATCTCGCCCTTCCAGCGGTAGATGCTGCTCATCGGGCCGATCACCTGGAAACAGGCGACCAGGCGCGCCCCCACGAGCGCGCGGCCGATGCGCTCGGCGTCATCCCGGGAGTCGATACTCACGATTACCTGAAGGTGACCCACGCGCACTCCCATCTAGAAACGAGGGATACGCGAGATACTGTACATCGATCAGTGGCGTTCGCCGTTGAATCTACGGCGCCCGGAAGGACGATCGCAATTCGCCCGGCGACAATCCACCCTTATCGGCCCGGATGGGGCAGGTTTAGACACATTCCGCTTACCGCCGGTGGAACCGGAGGGCACTTTCCGGGGTGGAATCGCCACGCTGTGCGGCTGCGCTCACGGCCGTTCAGGACTACCCGCCCCTTTTGACTCCGGGCCCGCTCGGGCGTGCCGGTAGTGCCCGTCCGGGGTCGTCCGACCGGGCGAGACCAGGCCGCCGGCGCGGATCAGGTGGCGGCGCGGGCGGGCGGATCTGCGGCCGGCGACGCCTGGGTCTGGCACACGCGGTAGCAGTCGTATACCCCGCCGACCCGGCGGACCGCCGAGAGTACCTTGTCGAGTTGCTCGGATCCGGTGACCTCGATGGTGAAACGGGCGTGGGCGACCCGGTCCTCGGAGGTGGTCGTCGACGCGGCCCGGACGGACACCGACGTCTCGGACAGGACCTCGGTGATGTCGGCAAGCAGCCCGTAGCGGTCGAAGGCCTCGACAGCGATCTCGGCGGGGAAGGTCTTGACGTCGGGGACCGACCAGGCCGCCACCAGGACCCGATCCCGGTCGGCGTCCACCTCGGTGGCGTTCCCGCACTCGCGGCGGTGCAGCGACACCGCGCTGCCGTGGGTCGTGAAGCCGACGACGGCGTCGCCCGGCAGCGGCAGGCAACATCGAGCCAGCCGGACCGGCATGCTTTCGCCCGCCTCATCGTCGGCGACGGCGGCGAGGCTCGGCACGCCGCGCCGGGCGAGCAGGCGCGCCGGCGCGGCGAAGGTCCCGTCAAGACCATCTACGGTGTCCCCAGCCAGGCCGCCGGCAGCCGTCCCGGCACGCCGCCCGGACTGCTCCGCTCCCTCCGGTAGACCCAGGCCGGCCGCGGCGTCGCGGCGTTGCCGGGCGAGCCGGCGGCGGATGCGCACGCGGGCCCGTGACGTCTTCACGAATCGCAGCCAGTCCTCCGACGGCCCGGCGCCGGGCAGGTTGGAGGTCAGGATCTCGACGACGTCGCCGTTGCGCAGCCGGGTGTGCAACGGGACGAGCCGGCCGTTGACCCGGGCACCGATCGCCCGGTGACCGATGTCGGTGTGCACGGCGTAGGCGACGTCGACGGGCGACGACCGCGACGGCAGGGCGATCATCCGGCCCTTGGGGGTGAAGGCGAGCACCTCGTCGGAGTCCAGGTCGGACGACAACGACTCCAGGAACTCGTCGGAGTCGATCGTGTCCTCCTGCCAGTCCAGCAGACTGTGCAGCCAGGACAGGCCCTCCAGCCGGGCGCCGTCGGCGCCGGGGCCGACCGGGCGCGCGACGATGCCCGTTTCCGCCAGCCGGTGCATCGCCAAGGTCCGGATCTGGATGTCGATGCTGCGCCCGGAGTCGTCGACGACGGTGGTGTGCAGTGACTGGTACATATTGAACTTCGGCGTCGCCACGAAGTCCCGCAACCGGCCCGGCACCGGGCGCCACAGCGCGTGGATCACCCCGAGGGCGGCGTAGCAGTCGGTGACCTCGTCGACGAGGACGAGGACCCGGACGATGTCGGTGTAGTCCTGCGGGGCGCGGGCCCGCTCCTGGGCCCGCTTGTAGATCGAGAACAGGTGGCTGGCGCGGACGGCGACCTCGCTGTCGATGCGGGCGCTCACGAGGCCGGTCCGCAGCCGCGCGACCAGACCCGCCACCAGGCCGGATGCTTGCTCGGCGGCGGTGAACTCGTCCACGATCGCGGCGATGCGCGCATGCTCGGCGGGGTGGAGCACCGCGAACGCCCGGTCCTCCAGCTCGCGTTTGATCACGCTGACGCCCAGCCGGTGAGCCAGCGGCGCCAGGATCTCCAGCGTGACCCGGGAGATCTTCACCTGTTTGGGCGGGGACATGAAGTCGAGCGTGCGCATGTTGTGCAGCCGGTCGGCGATCTTGATGACAAGCACCCGGTAGTCCCGGGCGAGTGCCACGATCAGCTTGCGCAGCGTCTCGGCCTCGGCTGCCTCACCGAAGCGCATCTTGTCCAGCTTGGTGACCCCGTCAACGAGGTTGGCGACCTCGCCGCCGAACTCCTCGACGACCGAGTCGAGCGTGTAGCCGGTGTCCTCGACGGTGTCGTGGAGCAGTGCCGCGATGAGCGTGGTCGTGTCCACGCCGAGCTCGGCGAGAGCCTCGGTGACGGCGAGCGGGTGGCTGATGTACGCGTCGCCGCTGCGGCGCATCTGACCGGCGTGCAGCCGCTCGGCGACGTCGTAGGCGTGCACGAGGGCGCCGATGTCGGCACGCGGATGGTAATCGCGGTGGGCCTCCACGATGTCCCGCAGCTCGGGGGGCACCTGCGACATGCGCGGCGTGGCCATCCGCCGAGCGAGGTGCGCCAGGCGGACGCTCGCCTGCCGCGCCGCCGAGAGGGCCCGGGAGGCGTCGTCCCCGGAGTCGGCCCGGGCCAGCGCCGGGGTCGGTCCGCCGCCCGCCGACAGACCCGCACCTACGGCCTCAGCATCCACGGCGCCCCCTTTGTCCCGCTAGACCTGTACGCCTGAGGTGACGCGAAAACAGTCGAACACCCCGTTGATGGATCGCACAGCACTCAGGATGTGCCCGAGATGCTTGGCATCCCCCATCTCGAAGGTGAACCGGCTGACCGCGACGGAGTCCCGGGTCGTGGCCACCGACGCGGACAGGATGTTCACGTGCCGGTCGGAGAGCACCCGGGTGACGTCCGAGAGGAGCTTGGTCCGGTCCTGCGCCTCAACCTGGATCACGACGAGGAACACCGCGCCCGACGATGGCGCCCACTCGACCTCGACGAGCCGGTCGTGCGGCCCGCCGCGCAGCCCGGAGAGGTTCGAGCAGTCGGTCCGATGGATGGACACCCCCTTGCCCCGGGTGACGAATCCGGCGATGTCGTCGCCGGGCATCGGGGTGCAGCAGCGCGCGAGCTTCGTCCACACGTCCGGCGCCCCGGTGACCAGCACGCCCGGCTCACCGGTGGAGCGGCGCAGCGTGCGGGTCGGCAGCTCGGTCTCGCCGGCGTCCTCCTCGGCGCCCTCGGGGCCGCCGAGCGCCACGAGCAGCTTCGAGACGACCGCCGGGGCGCTGACGTGGTTCTCCCCCACCGCCGCGTACAGCGCGGCGACGTCGGCATAGCGCAGGTCCTTGGCCAGGTTCAGCAGCGCGTCGCCGCTCATCAGCCGGGACAGCGGCAGCCCGTGGCGGCGCATGGCCCGGCCGATCGCGTCACGGCCGGCGACGATCGCGTCCTCGCGGCGCTCACGGGCGTACCACTGACGGATCTTCGTCCGGGCCCGCGAGGAACGGACGAACATCAGCCAGTCCTCGCTGGGCCCCGCCGAGTTCGCCCGCGAGGTGAAGACCTCAACGGTGTCCCCGTTGTCCAGCTCGGTGTCCAACGCCGCCAGCCGGCCGTTGATCCGGGCGCCGACGCAGTGATGACCCACATCGGTATGCACCGCGTAGGCGAAGTCCACCGACGTCGACCCGACGGGCAGCGGGATGACGTCGCTCTTCGGGGTGAACACGAAGACCTCGTCGGTCTCCGCGGCGAAGCGCAGGCTGTCGAGGAACTCGCCCGGGTCGGCGGTCTCCCGCTGCCAGTCCAGGACCTGGCGAAGCCAGCTCATCAGGTCCGGCTCGGGGCCGCCACGGCGCCGCCCGGACCGCCCGCCCTCGACGACGCCCGCCGACGGGCGGGCCGCGACGCCGTCCTCCTTGTACTTCCAGTGCGCGGCGATGCCGTACTCGGCCCGGTTGTGCATCGCGTGCGTACGAATCTGCAGCTCGATCGGCTTGCCCTCGGGCCCGATGACCGTCGTGTGCAACGACTGGTACATGTTGAACTTGGGCATCGCGATGTAGTCCTTGAACCGGCCCGGGATCGGCTTCCAGTTCGCGTGGACGGTACCCAGGGTGGCGTAGCAGTCGCGAACCGAGTCGACGAGGACGCGGATGCCGACCAGGTCGTAGATGTCGTCGAACGATCGGCCGCGCACGACCATCTTCTGGTAGATCGAGTAGTAGTGCTTGGGTCGGCCGGAGACGACCGCCCGGATCCGGGCGTCGCGCAGGCCGGCCTGCACCTGGCCGATCACCTCGGCGAGATACACATCGCGACTGGGCGCCCGGTCGGCGACGAGGCGGACGATCTCGTCGTAACGCTTCGGGTACAGCGCCGCGAACGCGAGGTCCTCCAGCTCCCACTTCAGCGAGTTCATCCCGAGCCGGTGGGCGAGCGGGGCGTAGACCTCCAGCGTCTCGCGCGCCTTGCGCTCCTGCTTGTGCTCGGGCAGGAAGCGCAGGGTGCGCATGTTGTGCAGCCGGTCGGCGAGTTTGACGACCAGCGCCCGCGGGTCGCGGGCCATCGCGACGACCATCCGACGAATCGTCTCCGCCTGCGCCGCCTCGCCGACCTTGACCCGGTTGAGCTTGCTGACGGCGTCGACGATGAGCGCGATCTGCTCACCGAAGCTTTCCCGGATCGCCTCCGCGGACAGGGAGGTCTCCTCCAACGTGTCGTGCAGCAGGGCCGCGGACAGCGTCGAGGTGTCCATCCCGAGGTCGGCGAGGATGCTCGCCACGGCGAGCGGGTGGGTGATGTAGGCATGGCCGGAGAAGCGCACCTGGCCGGCGTGCGCGGCGTCGGCGACCTCGAAGGCCTGCTGAACCTGGTCGATGTCGGCCCGCGGGTGGTTCGCGAGCAGGCCGCGCAGGACCGGGTCGAGGGCCGAGGACGGGGTGGCTCGATGCGTCGCGAGCCGCGACAGGCGTCCGCGAACCCGGCGCGGCAGGGGCGGCGACTCGTGACCGAGCCGGGGAACGACCGGCGAGCCATCGTCCGCCGACGCGGCCACCGGTGGTGGCCCGATGAACGCACCCGGCTCGCGGACAACCTGGTCACGGGGGTCAGGGCCGAGATCCGGGCCGGGCGGGACAGGGCAGCGCCCATCACCGGCCTGCTGTGGCTCCCGAATGGGAGCCACAGCAGGCGGCGATGCTCCGGTGGTGACCGGCGCTGCCTCTGGCACGGGCCGCTCCTGCGTGAGGACTGGACACCGAGCCTAACTCCGTGCCGCACGGAAACCTTCCGGAGCCCCGCCCGGGCCTAGGTCAAATCGTCAGGAGTGGGACAACGTCCAGCGGGGCGGTCCGTTCCCGCCCGGGTAGGAACGACAACTCCATGAGGACCGCGAGGCCCACCACCTCGGCCCCGACGCCGGTCAGCAGGCCGTGCGCCGCAGCCGCGGTGCCGCCCGTCGCCAGCACGTCGTCGATCAGCAGCACCCGCTCGTCGGGGCGCACCGCGTCGGCGTGGATCTCGATGGTGGCAGTGCCGTACTCCAGATCGTAGGTCGCGCTGCGGGTCGGGCCCGGCAGCTTGCCCTTCTTACGGATGGGCACCAGGCCAGCGCCGAGCCGGTCGGCGACCGGCGCGGCCAGGAGGAAACCACGCGCCTCGATCCCCGCGATCGTGGTCGCGCCCCGCTGCCGGGCGATGTCCGCCAGCACCCCGATCACCACGCCGAACGCGGCGGGGGTGGACAGCAGCGGGGTGATGTCCTTGAACACGACCCCGGGCTGCGGCCAGTCCTGGACGTCCCGGATGTGGCCACGCAACACGTCGGCGGCCGCGTCGGTCGTGGCGGGCCGTTCGGGTGCCGCCTCGTCGATGCTCGTCATCGTCCTGCTTCATCCCACTTTCAGGGCTAGTCCGCCAGATCCGTCTCCGGGCACCCCGGGGCGCGGGTACGCGCCTGGTGCCCGGCTCACCGACGCTTCTTACCGCTCGGCCGCCCCCGCCGGCCGGGCTTGCGGCCTCCGGCGCGTCGCGCGGCACCCGCCGTGGGGGATCGTCGACCGGCCCCGGCGAGGCCCGCGCCGGCGGGAACCGGTTCGCGGGCGCCGGGGCCGTCCGGCCGACCAAGCGGGTCGCCCGCCACTGCGGCCGGACCCCCGGCACGGGCCGTGACCTCGCCCGACGCCGTCTCGCCCGGCTCTCCCGGACCGTCCGACGCCCCCGGGCCGGCCGGAACCGACGGCGCCGAGCGCGGCCGCCTGCCGCGTTCCCGGGCGACCCGGGCGTCGAGGGCCCGCACCGCCGGCTCACCCCGTTTGAGGTCGACCAGTAGAGGCGTGGCGAAGAACAGCGACGAGTAGGTGCCGGAGGCGATCCCGACGAACTGGGCGAGCGCGAGGTCCTTCAGCGTGCCTGCGCCCAGCAGCCCGGCGCCGACGAACAGCAACGACGCCACCGGGATGAGGGCGATGACCGAGGTGTTGAGCGAACGGACCAGCGTCTCGTTCAGCGCGTCGTTGGTCGCCTCGGCGTAGGTACGCCGGCTGGAGGTCGCCATCCCCGCCGTGTTCTCCCGCACCCGGTCGAACACCACCACGGTGTCGTAGAGCGAGAAGCCGAGGATGGTCAGCACAGCGATCACGGTCGACGGCGTCACCTCGAACCCCACGAGGGAGTACACGCCCACCGTGACGACGAGGTCATGGACGAGTGCGGCCATCGCCGCCGCCGCCATCTTCCACTCGAAGCGCACCGACAGATAGATCATCACGAGCGCGAGGAAGACGATCAGACCCTGGACGGCTTTTTTGGTGATCGTCGAACCCCACGAGGAGCCGACCGTCGACACGGCGATGTTGCGGTCCGGATCGGCCACCGAGAACCGCTTGGCCAGCGCGTCCGTCAGCTTGTCTGTCTGCTCGTCGGACAGGGTGGGGGTCTGCACGCGGAACTGCTTGGAGGTCTCCAGTTGCTGGACCACGCTGTCCGCCGGGTCGATGCCGACGCTGGACAGCGTGTCCTCGACCTGCTCGACGGTGCCGCCGTGGCTGGGCAGCTGGAAGACCGCGCCCCCGGAGAACTCGATCCCCAGCGAGAAGCCACGGATGATCATGCTGAGCACGCAGATCCCGACGATCACGCCGGACAGCGCGTACCAGACTCGGCGGCGGCCGACGAAGTCGATGTGAAAGTCGCTGCGGTAGATCCGCCCGAGCAGTGCCATCTGTCAGCTCTCCCGCTTCTGCCCGGCCGGCGCCGGCCGCTTGGCCAGCCGCGGCCGGCTTGCGGCGACTGGCGGCGGCCCGGCCGCGGCCCGCCCACCGATCGACTTCGGGCTCAGGCCCGAGAAACGGCTGACGGAGAACAATCTGCGCCGCACCAGCAGGGCCACCACCGGCCGGGTGAAGATGAACATGATCATGACGTCGCTCAGCGTCGACAACCCGAGAGTGAACGCGAACCCGCGCACCGAACCGATCGAGAGGATGTAGAGCACGGCCGCGGCGAGGAAGGACACCGTGTCCGCCGAGAGCATGGTGCGCCGCGCGGCCGGCCAGGCCCGGTCGGCGGCGGCGCGCACCGTCCGGCCGGCCTGCACCTCGTCCTTGATCCGTTCGAAGTAGACGACGAACGAGTCGGCGGTCACGCCGATCGACACGATGAGACCGGCGATGCCCGCGAGGGTCAGCGTGAAGCCGATCGCGGAACCCAGCAGCACCACCGAGGCGTAGATCAGCAGGCCGCTGACCGCCAGGGAGGCGACCACGACGATGCCCAGCGCCCGGTAGTACAGGAAGGAGTAGAGGACGACCAGCACCAGCCCGATGGCCCCGGCGAGCAGGCCGCCGTGCAGTGAGTCGCGGCCCAGGGTCGGCGAGATCGACTCGGCCTGGGAGCGCTCGAAGGCCAGCGGCAGCGCGCCGTAGCGCAGGACGTTGGCGAGATCCTCCGCCTCGGACTGGCCGAAGGAGCCGGAGATCTGGGCGGTCCCGGCGATGCGCTCGTTGGTCTGCGGCGCCGACTGCACCACGCCGTCGAGCACGATCGCGACCTGCTTGCCGATCGTGTTCTCAGTGAGCTTGGTGAACTTGTTCTGGCCGGAGCCGGTGAACTCGACGTTGACCACCCACTGGCCGGTGGTGATGCCGGTGGTACCGCCGCCGCCCTGCAGACCGGCGGAGGCGGTCTGCACATCGGTTCCGACGACGGACGCCGGCTTGAGCAGGTACTTGGTCGCGCCGTCCCGGTCGCAGGAGGCGGTCCACTCCTGGGGCCGGTCGGTGCTGACCGCTGCCTTACGCACGTCGGTGGCCGTGCAGGTCAGCGCGTTGTACTGAGCGACCGCGGCGGCCGGCGGCGTGTCCCCCGCGGCGGCAGCGGCGGCGGGCGCCGTCGGCGAAGGAGCCGGCGTCGCGGGCGCGGCCGGAGCCACGGAGGCCGACGCGGCGGACAGGACGCCGCCGCCGGCGGCGGCCGTCCCACTCCTGCTCGTGGCCTCACCCGTGCCCGCGGCGAGCGCCACCGGCTTCACCACCAGCCCGGAGCCGTCGCCGAGCGCCACCGGCTTCGCGGCCGGGCCCGTGCTGTCACCGAGGGCGGCGGGCCGGTTCGACGCCGACGGGGACGGCGTCGCGCTGGGGGCCGGGGACGGCACCGCCGCGCCGCTGGGGGCCGGCACGGGGGCCGGCGTCGCCGCGGCGGCCTCGTAGACCTCGCGGAACCGCAGCTCGGCGGTCTGCCCGACCAGGTCGACCACGTCGCTGCGGCCACGGCCGGGAACCGAGATCTCGATCTGGTTACCGGTGCGGTGGACTTCGGACTCGGCCACGCCCAGCCCGTCGACGCGCTGACGGATGATGTCCACCGCCTGGTCGACCGCACCGGAGTCGACGGCACTGCCGGTGGTTGCCCGGGGCGTGAGGATCACGCTCGTACCGCCCTGCAGGTCGAGCCCCAGCCGTGGGGTCCAGTTCCCGGTGCCGGCCATCAGGCCGTAGAGGACGACGAATAGACCACCGAGTACCCCCAGCCGGGTCCAGACGGAGCCTCCCGCGGATGCCCGTGCCGAGCCGCGTGCCACGTGCGAATCCCTTCCTCACGCACCGGATGTCGGCGCTCGTTCGTCTCGCCGTTACCCGGACCAGCGGTGCCTAACGTACCCGAACGAATGTCACTGAGGGTACGTTCCGCGCCCCCGGCGGTAACGCATCGGCGGGCCGCCGATGTGCTACAACTCCTTGCGCAGCGGGCCTGGCACCCCCCTGCCCTCGCCGTCGGCACCGTCGTCCGCGGATGGCCCACCGAGGCCCTGTTCGCCGGCGGCGCTGTCCGCGCCGGGCGTTCTGCCGGGAGGCGTTTCCCCGGCGTGGGTCGCGAGGCCGGCGGGGCCGTCGAGCTCGTCTTCGTCCACCGATCCGCCGTCATGGGCCTCGTCGTCGTCCGGAGTGCTGATCACCCGGGCGATGGCGCTGCGGGTGAACCGGCAGACCACGTCGGGGGCGATCTCCAGCAGGACGTCACCGTCGACCAGTTCCACTACCGTCGCGTAGAGCCCGGCGGTGGTGATCACGAGGGTGCCGGGCAAGATCTGGGACACCTGCTGCTGCTGGGCCTTTGAACGGCGGCGCTGCATCGAGAAAATGTAGACAACCGCCAGGATGAGAAGCAGCGGGATCAGGAAACCGCCGATGGAACTGCCGCCGTTACCGCCGGCCGCCGTCGCCGCCGTCACAAGTCCGTGCACGTCCCGCCCTCCTGAGGTGTTGCGGCGATCGTACGTATCGAACGGATGCTGCCGGTGGGCAGGGCTACAGTGTCCGCTTTGTACCGGCACCGTGGCGTCCCACGGTGGGCCGCGGTGGGCCGCGGTGGGCCGCTCAGTGGGTCGCCGCTCAGCCTCCGTCGGGGATCGGGGCGGTGTCGGGAAGCAGGGCGGTGTCCGGGAAGAGCGGGGCCTGGCTGCGGCCGAGCGGCTCGGCGATCGGCTCGAGTCCGAGGTGCTCGAAGGCCGCGGCGGTGGCGACCCGGCCGCGGGAGGTACGAATCAGCAGGCCGGCCCGCAGCAGGAACGGCTCGGCGACGTCCTCGACCGTCTCCGGCTCCTCCCCCACCGACACGGCCAGCGTGGTGAGCCCGACCGGGCCGCCGCCGAAGCGACCGACGAGTGCCTCCAGCACGGCCCGGTCGAGGCGGTCGAGCCCCAGCCCGTCCACGTCGTAGATCCGCAGCGCCGCCTGGGCGACGTCCCGGGTGGCCACCCCGTCGGCGCGCACCTCGGCGTAGTCGCGCACCCGGCGCAGCAGCCGGTTGGCGATGCGAGGGGTGCCCCGGGAGCGCCCGGCGATCTCGGTCGCGCCCTGTTCGGTGAGGCTGACGCCGAGCAGGCCCGCCGAGCGGGTCAACACCCGGGCGAGCTCGTCCGGGGAGTAGAAGTCCAGGTGGGCGGTGAAGCCGAACCGGTCGCGCAGTGGCCCCGTCAGCAGCCCCGACCGGGTCGTGGCGCCGACCAGCGTGAACGGCGCGACGTCGAGGGGGATCGCGGTCGCCCCCGGCCCCTTGCCCAGGATCACGTCGACCCGGAAGTCCTCCATCGCGGCGTAGAGCAGCTCTTCGGCGGGACGCACGATCCGGTGGATCTCATCGAGGAACAGCACCTCCCCGGGGGACAACGCGGTGAGGATCGCGACGAGGTCGCCGGCCCGTTCGATCGCCGGGCCGCTGGTCATCCGCAGCGGCACCGCCAACTCCTCCGCGATGATCATCGCGAGGCTGGTCTTGCCCAGGCCCGGCGGCCCGGACAGCAGGACGTGGTCCGGCGGGTGCCCGCGCGCCCGCGCGCCCTCCAACATGATCGAAAGCTGCTCCCGGACCTTGCGCTGGCCGACGAACTCGGTGAGGGTACGCGGGCGCAGCCCGGCCTCGAACGCCTGCTCCTCGGCACTCGCGGCGGCCGAGACAAGGCCGTCGGCGCTCATGCGCCGCCCCCGGACGCCCCGGACGCAGCCGGCCCAGCTCCCGCCGACGCGGTCATCGGCGCAGCACGGCCAGGCAGGCCCGCAGCAGCGTCGGCGCGTCGGGCGCGGTGTCGGCCGCCGAGGCGCCGGCCGATTGGTCCGGGCCGTCCGGGCCGTCCGAGGACGCGACCAGCACGGCCAGAGCACGCGACACCGCGTCGTCGGCCTCCCGCGCGGAATAGCCCAGCCCGGTCAGGGCCTCACGCACGGCGTCCGCGACCCCGTCGGCGCCGCCCGCGCTACGCCCGGCGGCCTGAAGGCCGGCCGCCACCCGGGGCGCGGGCACGGGAGCGCCGCGCGGCGGGCCGAGGCGATCGCGCAGGTCAAGGACGATCCGCTGGGCGCCCTTGCGCCCGATCCCGGGGACCTTGGTGAGCGCCGCGAGATCCTCCTCGGCGACCGCGCGGCGGACCGTGTCCGGATCATGCACACCGAGGACGGCCTGGGCAAGCTTCGGCCCCACCCCGCCGGCGGACTGCAGGATTTCGAAGACGTCACGGGCATCGGTGTCGGCGAACCCGTAGAGGGTCAGCTCCGTCTCGCGCACGACGAGGGTGGTGGCGAGGCTGGCCGGCTCGCCGACGCTCAGCCGGGCCAGCGTCGCCGGGGTGCACTGAACGAGCAGGCCGACGCCGCCCACCTCGACGACGGCGGACAGCGGCCCGAGCGCCCTGACGGTGCCGGACAGCGAGGCGATCACGACGTCCCCGCTGAGCGGCGTGCGGGGGCGCCGCGCGCCGCCGAGTGCAGCCGGGCAAGCGCCGGGCCCCGCCACAGGTGACAGAGCGCCAGCGCCAGCGCGTCGGCGGCGTCGGCCGGCCGTGGCACTTCGGTCAGCCCCAGCAGCCGGGTGACCATGAACCCGACCTGGGCCTTGTCTGCCCGCCCGCTGCCGGTGACCGCGGCCTTGACCTCGCTGGGTGTGTACAGGGCCACCGGCAGGTCGCGCCGCGCAGCAAGCATGATCGCTACCGCGCCGGCCTGAGCCGTGCCCATCACCGTGCGCACGTTGGCCTGGCTGAAGACCCGCTCGACCGCGACCGCCTCCGGGCGGGTGCGATCAAGCCAGGCGTCGATGCCGTCGGCGACGGCCCGCAGCCGGTCGGCCACCTCGGCGCCGGCCGGCGTGCGCACCACCCCCGCCTCGACCAGGCGGACGCGGGAGCCAGGGGCGCCGTCGACAACCCCCAGGCCGCACCGGGTCAGCCCCGGATCGACGCCCAGAACCCGCATCCACCCTCCCGACCACTCACCCGCGGGAACACTCGTTCGAGTGTAGATCGGCTGACGCAACCGGACATCCACGACACGCCCAACAGATCGCCTCCGCCGCGGCGGCGCCCCGCTCAGCTGCCGACGAGCTCCATGACGTCGTCGGAGATGTCGCCGTTGAACCACACGTTCTGGACGTCGTCGAGGTCCTCGACCGCTTCGAGAAGCTTGAGCACCTTGGCCGCGGGCTCGGCGTCCAGCGGCACGCTCACGCTCGGCAGCCAGGAGATGTCCGCCGAGGTGATCTCCAGACCGGCGTCGGTGGCGGCCACCCGCACCGTGTGCAGGTCGGTGGCCTCGGAGACGATCTCGAAGGTGTCGCCGAGATCGTTGACCTCCTCGGCGCCCGCGTCGAGCACTGCGAGCAGCACGTCGTCCTCGGTGAGCCCGGCGGACTTCGTCACCAGCAGGACGCCCCTGCGGTTGAACAGGTACGACACCGAACCGGGATCGGCCACCGTGCCGCCGTTGCGGGTGATCGCCACGCGAACGTCGGAGGCAGCCCGGTTACGGTTGTCGGTGAGGCACTCGACGAGGATCGCAACACCGCTCGGCCCGTACGCCTCGTAGGTGATGTTCTCGTAGCTCACCCCGCCGGCGAGCTCGCCGGACCCCCGCTTGACCGCCCGCTCGATGTTGTCGTTCGGCACGGACTGCGACTTGGCCTTGGCGATCGCGTCGGCCAGCGTCGGGTTGCCCGCCGGGTCGCCGCCCCCCGTCTTGGCGGCGACCTCCACCGTCTTGATCAGTTTGGCGAAAAGCTTGCCGCGCCGCGCATCGATGACTGCCTTCTTGTGCTTCGTGGTCGCCCACTTGGAGTGACCGCTCATGTCCTGCTCCTCTTACTCGCGATCACCGACCGGATCCGGAAGATCGCACAATGTCGACGAATAGCCGGTGCATCCTGGAGTCACCGGTCAGCTCCGGATGGAACGCGGTGGCCAGCAACGGGCCCTGACGGACCGCCACCGGCGCCTCGGCGACACGAGCCAGGACCTCGACCGCGTCGCCCGCCTTTTCTACCCATGGTGCTCGGATGAAGACCGCGTGCACAGGCGGCCCCTCCACCCCATCGACGTCGAGGTCGACCTCGAACGAGTCGACCTGCCGGCCGAAGGCATTGCGCCGGACGACCATGTCCAGCCCACCGATCAGCGGCTGGTCCGGCCGGCCATCCACGACGTCCCGCGCAAGCAGGATCATGCCAGCACACGAGCCGAACACGGGCAGGCCCGCCACCACCGCCGCCCGCAGCGGCTCCAGCAGCTCGAACACCCGCAGCAGCCGGCCGATCGTCGTGGACTCGCCGCCGGGCAGGACCAGACCGTCCACCGCGGCGAGCTCCGCCGCACGGCGGACCTCCGCCGCCCGCGCGCCGACGTCACTCAGCGCCCGGGCGTGCTCCCGCACGTCCCCCTGCAGCGCGAGGATGCCGATCCGCGGACCGCTCACCAGCCGCGGTCGGCGTACCGGGCCGCCGGCGGGAGCTCGGCGACGTTGATGCCGACCATCGCCTCGCCCAGGCCCCGCGACACCTTCACCAGGACGTCCGGGTCGTTGAACATCGTGGTGGCCTCGACGATCGCGCGAGCGCGCCGCGCCGGATCGCCCGATTTGAAGATCCCGGAGCCGACGAACACCCCGTCCGCGCCGAGCTGCATCATCAGCGCCGCGTCCGCGGGGGTGGCGATGCCGCCCGCGGTGAACAGCACGACGGGCAGCCGGCCAAGCCGGGCCACCTCGGTGACCAGCTCGACGGGGGCACGCAATTCCTTGGCCGCGGCGTAGAGCTCCTCCGCCGGCAGCGTCGAGAGCCGGCCGATCTCGGCGCGGATGGTGCGCATGTGCACCACGGCGTTGGAGACCTCGCCGGTGCCCGCCTCACCCTTGGAACGGATCATCGCCGCCCCCTCGGCGAGGCGGCGCAGCGCCTCGCCGAGGTTCGTCGCCCCACAGACGAACGGCACGGTGAACGACCACTTGTCGATGTGGTGGTGCGGGTCGGCCGGGGTGAGTACCTCGGACTCGTCGACGTAGTCCACCCCGAGGGCCTGGAGCACCTGGGCCTCGACGAAGTGCCCGATCCGGGCCTTGGCCATTACCGGGATGGACAGCGCCTCGATGATCTCCGAGATCATGTCCGGATCACTCATCCGGGCGACACCGCCCTGGGCGCGGATGTCGGCGGGCACCCGTTCCAGGGCCATCACCGCGACGGCGCCGGCATCCTCGGCGATGCGCGCCTGCTCGGCCGTGACCACATCCATGATCACGCCGCCCTTGAGCATCTCCGCCATGCCGCGCTTGACCCGGGCGGTGCCGGCGTGCCGGGCGGAGTCGGTCGCCGGGCCGGCGGTGGCGGCAGTCTGGCCCTGGGACATGATGTGCCGTCTCTTTTCGCTCCAGTCGGGCACCACGGCCGGCCGGCTCCGCCATGTCAGGCACACCTGCATGTCGGATACCCAGCCAGATGATTCCCGTGCGGGTGGGTCGGTTCCCCATCGTACGGCGCAGGCCGCGCCGACCGGGCAAGTCAGGAGGCCAGGCCCGGCCGGTCGTCGTGACCGAGCGGCCCGTCGTGGCCCGGCCGGTCCTCGCGTCCGGGCGCGTCGGCACCCCGCACCGAGCCCTCGACGAGACGCGGCCAGGGCTCCTCGCGAAGGGGCAGCGCGTCGTCGATCTCGAAGTAGCCGGGCGGTGGGCAGCGCCCGGACAGGTGGAGCACCCGGACCACCCGGCGACCCGCGAGCGCCCGCTGGTCACGGACCGCGTCGTTGTGGAACTGGCGGGCCAACGCCACCCGGGCCGCCCCGGAGTCGACCGCGTGCAGCTCGATGGGAAAACGCTGCCCGGCCGCCGCGACCTCGACGGAGCGCAGGGACCGGCTCAACGCGTTCTCGGCCAGCTCGACCGCGGCGTTCAAGGGGGCGCCGGCGAGCAGGGCCGGGTAGCCTGCCCGCGCGCGGGCGGCGCTGGCCGCCAGCTCGTCGAGACCGCAGCACTCGGCGAGCTGCGCCGCGGCGTCGGCGCGGGCGACGAGCTGGGTGATCAGACCGCCGCTGGCGTCCGACACCCGGGCGGCGAGCCGGTCGAGCCGGCGGGCCAGCCAGGTCAGATAGGTCGCGATCGCCACCACGAGGGCAACGACCACCACGAGGACGGTCATCTCGCGCAGCGTAGCCAACGAACGGATGTGACCTGGCGCCGGTACCGCCCGGCTACGTCGACGCGAGCGACACCCGACGGTCCCCGGAGACCATCTGGTAGACGCCGACGATCCGCTCGGCGATGGTCCGCCAGTCGTAGGCCTCGACGACCACCCGGCCGCGGCGGACCAGCCCGGCGGCCCCGGCCGGATCGGTGAGCACGTCGGCGAGGGTCGCAGCGAGTCGCGCGGGATCGCCGACGTCGAACAGCCGCCCGGCGTGACCGTCGTCGAGCACCCGGCGGAACGCGTCGATGTCGCTGGCCACCACGGCGGTCCCGGCCGCCATCGCCTCCAGCAGCACGATTCCGAAGCTCTCCTGGCCTGTGTTCGGGGCGCAGTACACCTGGCCGGAGGCGAACACCCGCGGCTTGTCCGCATCGGAGACGAGGCCCAGCAGCTCGACGCGGGACCGCAGCCGCGGGTCCAGCCGCGCCCGGACCGCCGCGGCGTCCCCGGGCCCGGCGACGAGCAGGCGCGCGTCGTCGATCCGGGCGGTGAGCTGCGGCATCGCGGCCAGCAGCACGTCGAGGCCCTTGCGCGGCTCGTCGATGCGACCGAGGAAGGCGACGGTGGGCCGCCCGTCGTCGTAGTCGGGCAGCGGCCGGGCGTCCGCGAAGCGCGCCGCCGCGACCCCGTTGGGGATCAGGATGGCGTCGGCGCCGAGATGCTCCACGAGCGTGCGCCGCGCCGCCTCGGAGACGGCGATGCGGGCGCGCAGCTTCTCGAAGGACGGTTGCAGTGCCCGCTGCCCGGCGGTCAGGACCCGCGAGCGGGGGTTCGCGGTGTGGAACGTCGCCACGATCGGCCCGTCGGCGAGCATGCAGGCCAGCAGGCTGACGCTCGGCGCGGTGGGCTCGTGCACGTGCAGGACGTCGAAGTCGTGTTCGCGCAGCCAGCGGCGGACCCGGGCGGCGGAGACCGGGCCCATCAGCAGCCGGGCGACCGAGCCGTTGTAGGGCACCGGCAGCGACCGACCGGCGTCGACGGCGTAGGACGGCAGGGTCTGCTCGTCGTCGACCGGGGTAATGACCGAAACCTCGTGCCCCGCCGCGAGCAGGGCTTCGGCGAGGTCACGCACGTGGACCTGGACCCCGCCGGGGACATCCCACGGATAGGGGCAGGCCAGGCCGATCTTCACGGCGCCGCCGCGGGGCGACCGGGCGGGCTCACGCCTCGTCGCGCCAGACGCGCTGGAGCATGTGCCAGTCGGCGGGATGGGCGGCGATGCCGGCGGCGAAGGCGTCGGCGAGGTCCTGGGTCATCGCCGCCACGGAACTCGGCCGCGCCGCGGGGTGGATCCACGCGCTCCACCCGTCCCGGTCGAACCACAGCGTGACCGGCAACAGCGTCGCCCCGGTGGCCAGCGCCAGCGCGGCGGGGCCACCGGGCATCGTGGCCTTGGCGCCGAAGAACCGCACGCCGACGCCCGTGCGGGACAGGTCGCGGTCGGCGAGCAGGCACAGCATCCCGCCGGCCCGCAGCCGGTCGGCGAGCAGGCCGAACGGCGGGCTCTCGCCACCCGTCAGCGGGATGACCTCCATCCCGAGCTCGGAGCGGAACGCGACGAAGCGCTCGAACAGCGACTCGGGCCGCAGCCGCTCGGCGACCGTGGTGAACGGGACGCCCGTCGCCGCGAGCCAGGCGCCGGCCTGCTCCCAGTTGCCCATGTGCGGCAGCGCCAGAATCGTGCCCGCTCCGCGGGCGTGCGACTCGCGCAGGAGGTGCTCGTCGAGGACCCGCATCCGGCCGACGATCCGCTCCGTGCCGAGCTCACGCAGGCGGAAGACCTCAAGCCAGTAGCGCGCGTAGGAGCGCATCGCCACCCGGGTGAGCCGGTCCAGGTCGGTGCCGGCCGGCGCGACCCGGCTCAGGTTCGCCCGCAGCCGGCGGACCCCTCGCCCGCCGCGCCGGTACGCCGCGTCGGCGCCGAGCCGGAACGCCGCGGCGGCGACCGGCTCCGGCAGCAGTCGCACGCCGCGCCAGCCCAGCGCGTAGCCGAGGTCGGTGAGCCGCCCTTCGATCACGGCCGCCGCGCGGGCCCGGATGGCATGGCCCCGGACGGGACGGTGGGGGCCGCGGTCGACGCCGGCGGCGCCGGCGGGTCGCCCGCGCGGTACCACTGCCGGTAGACGTGCACCACGCGCTGGACGACGGTGAGCGTGGTCGCGGCGACGAGGAACCACAGGGCGACGGGCAGCAGGTAGGGCACGCCGAGGCCGTACAGACCGGCGGCGACCAGCAGGATCAGCAGCCGCTCGCCGCGCTCGGCGAAGCCGACGTTGCAGGTGAAGCCGAGCCCCTCCGCGCGCGCCTTGACGTAGGAGGTGATCGAGCCCGCCACCAGGCAGACCAGCGCGGCGACGACGAGCGGCAGCGAATCGCCGTCGCCGGCATACCAGATGATCAGCGAGCCGAAGATCGCGCTGTCGCCGACGCGGTCGGAGGTGGAATCGAGGAAGGCCCCCCACTTAGAGGAGATGCCGCGGGCGCGGGCGATCACCCCGTCGATCAGGTCCGAGAAGACGAACAGAGTGATCACGACCGTACCGAGGAAGAAGACCCCCCGGGTGAAGAACCCCAGCGCGGCGCCCGCCACTCCGATGGTGCCGATGATCGTCACAACGTCGGGCGATATCGACGACCTGGCGGCCCACTGGCTCACCGGGTCGAGCACCTTCTGGATCTGCGGTCGTGCCTTGCTAGCGAGCATGTGGCGTCCCGTCGTCCCGCGTATACCCGGCTTCGGGCGGTCTTCACAGTACCGCCGCCACGATCCGTGCATTCCCGACCACGACTCCACTCGGGCTTGTGCCCCACGTCACCTGGGAACACTCTGCCGTTACGGACAGGATCTCACCTGCCGATCAAGGAGGCGAGGATGTCAACAGCCTCGTACAATGTACGTAACGTCGTCCTGGTGGGGCACACCGGCGCGGGCAAGACGGCCCTGGTGGACCGGCTGCTCGCCACCGCCGGGCCGCCCGAACGCCAGAACGCCGACCATCAGCTCGTTCACACCAGCTACGTCGGGCACGCCGACCCCGATCACCGGCCCTCCCGGTCGGTCAGTCTCTCCTTGTGCTCGGTCAGCCACCGCGGGCTCACCATCAACCTGCTCGACACCCCGGGCTACCCGGACTTCATCGGCGAGCTGCGCGCGGGCCTACGCGCCGCCGACGCCGCCCTGTTCCTCATCAGCGCCGTCGACGGCGTGGACGGCGCGACCGGCCTGCTGTGGACCGAGTGCGCCGAGGTCGGCATGCCGCGTGCCATCGCAATCACCCACCTGGACCATGCCCGCGGCGACTTCACCGCGGCGGTCGAGGAGTGCCAACGCGCCTTCGGCACCGGTGTGCTGCCGGCCTGGCTGCCCCACCGGACGGCGGACGGCACCGTGCGACTGACGGGGCTACTGACCGGCCGGACCGTCGAGTACGGCCCCGGCGGGCGGCGCGAGTCCACAGCCGAGTCGGGCTGGTCCGACGTCCACCACGCCGCCGCTCATGCCGCCCTCGTCGAGGGGATCATTGCCGAGAGCGAGGACGAGACGCTGCTCGACCGCTACCTGTCCGGCGTCGACCCCGATCCGGACCTGCTGCTCGCCGACCTGGAGACCGCGGTCGCCCGCGGCACGTTCTTCCCGGTGCTGCCGGTCAGCCTGCGCACCGACCAGGGCGCGAACCACGGCACCGGCGAACGGATCCCGGCTCGGACCGGCGGGTTCGGCTCGACAGAGCTGCTCGACCTGCTGGTCCAGGGCTTCCCCGCGCCGGCGGAGCATCCCCTCCCGGCGCTGACCCGGCCCGACGGCACGGTCTGCGACCCGGGCACCGGCGATCCCGCCGGGCCGCTGGTCGCCGAGGTCGTCAAGACGACCACCGATCCGTATGTGGGCCGGATGTCCGTCGTGCGGGTCTTCAGCGGGACGCTGCGCCCGGATGACCCCGTCCACGTCAGTGGGCACGGTCGGGCGACGGCCGGCCATGCCGACCATGACGACGACGAGCGGGTCGGCGCGCTGTCCCGGCCCTACGGCTCGGCGCTGCACAGCATGCCGGACTGCCCCGCCGGCGGCATCTGCGTGGTGACGAAGCTCGCCACCGCCGAGACCGGCGACACCCTGTCCAGCCTCGACGATCCGCGGCACCTGCCCGCCTGGACGATGCCCGAGCCGCTGCTGCCGGTCGCCATCCGAGCCCGCAGCCGCGCTGACGAGGACCGGCTGTCGACCGCGCTGTCCCGGCTGGCGGTCGAGGATCCGACCCTGCGGGTGGTTCAGGATCCGGAGACCGCCCAGCTCGTCCTGTGGAGCATGGGCGAGGCGCACGCGGACGCAGTGCTCGAACGTCTCGCCCAGCGCTACGGCGCCACCGTCGACCGGGTAGCGGCGATCATCCCACTGCGGGAGACGCTGCGGGCCCCCGCCCACGGGCTGGGCCGCCAGGTCAAGCAGTCCGGTGGGCACGGCCAGTACGCCGTCTGCCAGCTCGAGGTCGAGCCACTGCCGCCGGGCAGCGGCTTCGAGTTCGTCGACGAGATCGTCGGCGGCGCCATTCCCCGCTCGTTCATCCCCTCGGTGGAGAAGGGCGTCCGGGCGCAGATGGCCCAGGGGGTGCGGGCCGGTCACCCGCTGACCGACCTGCGGGTGCGCCTGGTCGACGGCAGGTCGCACAGCGTCGACTCCTCGGACCTGGCGTTCCAGATCGCCGGCGGGTTGGCGCTGCGTGACGCCGTGCGCAGTGGCGGTGTGGTCGTGCTGGAGCCGGTGCTGGCCGTCGAGGTGTCGGTGCCCGACGAATTCGTCGGGACGGTGGTCAGCGACCTGTCGACCCGGCGGGGACGGGTCGTCGGCATGGATCCGGTCCCGTCTGCGCCGGGTAGCGCACCTTCGTTCGCTGCGACGCGCACCGTCGTCCATGCCGAGGTGCCGGAAAGCGAGATGTCCCGGTACGCGATAGAGCTGCGCTCGCTGAGCCACGGAACAGGAAGCTTCCACCGCGAGCCGCACGGCTTCGAGTCGATGCCACCGCAGCTCACCGATTCGCTGAGCGGCTGAGCGCTCGAGCGGCTACTCGCCCGCTCGGCCTACTCGCC
>NZ_CADCWT010000062.1 GCF_902806485.1 Candidatus Frankia alpina
ACACTCACACCCCGTAACAATTACCCAACGTCACAAATCGTTGCCGGGAATGGCTTACTGGCTGTACGTCATTGCCGCGCGCAACGTCCCGACCTGGGCCGCGCAGTGGGCCCAGGGTGAATTGTCCGCCGCCGATCCGGCCGACAAACCCAAACTTGACCGGATGAACGACTACGTCAGCAACGTCCTGGCCCGGGTCTGGTAACCATGCTGGCCGGCTCGCCGCCGAGAGGCCGCCGTGGCGCGGGTCAGCCCGGCTGGTCTGTGACCTTGTCCAGGACCGCGGTGTTCAGCCGGCGAATGCCGATCGGGGCGAAGGTGCGCTCGAAGAAGCCGCCGACCCCGCCGGCGCCGTCCCAGGTGGTAGTCGCCGTGACAGTGCTCTGTTGCTCGCCGGCACCGGGCGCCACCTGCCACCGGGTCTGCAGCGAGGAGTTCTGGTCCGCCTCGACCAGGGTGGTCGGATCCGGTGCGGACACTGTCGCGTCGACCTGGCGGACCCGCTTGCGGGTGGCCTGCAGCCGGTAGGCGATCCGACTGCCAGCGCCGGTGCCGCCCCCGCCAGCACCCGGTACTCCGAGACGTTCTGCGGCCAGGACCGGGCCCGGGCGCCCTGGTAGTCAGCCAGCTTCGCGACGACCTGCTCGGGAGTGCCGGGCACAGCCCGCTGGACCACGACCTTGATCTGTGCCACCGCTGTTCCTCCCACGCTGCCGGGCGTCCGCACCGATCAGACTCGCACGCCGGCCGGCGAGCCGCACCAGGGCCGCCCGAGCGCCGGCCGGGATGGCCAGCTCCGTTACGCAGAGTTACATTGCCGGGAATGCTGGTGGCGGGCCCGAGGCGGGCCGCAGCCAACCGGGCGCCGACGAGGGGGTAGGCCGATTTCTCGCGTGTGGCCAGGGTATCCGCGGGCCTTCGGCGATCTGCTGGTCTTCTGCGCCGGTGCGGACAGCCGCGCGGTGGGTCCGCAGGACCGGCCGCGCTTCGTCACCGCCGGTGCACTGATGCTGCTGACCGCCGGACTCGCCACCTACGCGGGGGCTACGGTCGCCGGGATGGGTCTGCACCGCTCGACCCTCGGCGCGCTCCCGTTCGGCCTGTTCTACGCAACGGTGATCTTTTTCCTCGACCGCTCGGTGCTGCTGTCCACGCGGCCGTACCGTCACGGACCGGACCGGACGGTACGGGTGGGCCGGGCCGGGCCGGTCACCGCCATGTGGATCTTCATCGCCGTCTGCGCCGCGCTGCTCGTCGGGGAGACGCTGCTGCTGAGAATCTTCGCGCCGTCGATCGCGCCGCGGGTGACCCAGATCCGGCAGGAGGATCTCGGCCGGGTGCTGCGTGGTTGGGACGCCAACCAACTCGGCGAGCAGCGCGCCCTGCGCGACGACCTCGCCGCCCGCCAGCGCGCGTTGGACGGCGCCCACGGCCTCGTCACCGGCAAGACCGCCGAGGTGAACTGCCAGCTCACCGGGGGCGACGGCTGTCTGAGCGGCGAGGGACCGGTGTACCGGATCAAGCTGGGCGAGCTCGGCGCCGCGACCGCGGCGGTCACCACCGCGGCCCGCCAGCGCGACGCCGCCCAGGCCCGGCTGGATGCCTTCGACCAGTCCCGTGAGACCCGCCGCACGCACTTCCGCGATCAGCAGGCCGCCACCGTCGACGCCGCCGACAACCTGCTGATCCGAGAGAAGGCCTTCTGGCGGCTGACGGTCGCCGACCGATCCGTGCTGTTGTGGCGGGTGGTGCTGACCCTGCTGCTGCTCGGCATCGACCTCGGCCCGCTGATGTTCAAGCGGACGCTGGAGCAGACGGAGCTGCGGCGCCGGGAGCGGCTCCTCCAGTGGCGGGGAGAGACCGCGGACGAGGTCGACGCCCAACAGATCGCCCAGACCGCGCGTCGCCGCGGCGAGCTCGCCGAGACCCTCGCCGAGGACGCCGCCGGCCGTTACGGCCTGTATGTGCGGCGCCGAGACGATATCGGCACCTCACTGCGAGTCGCGGCCGATCTCGCCGACGCCGACGTCGGCCAGGAACAGATCCGCATCGACCGGGACAGCCTGGTCCGCGACCTGCGCATCCGATACCGCGTGCCGGACCCGGCGCCGCCGCAGAACCCCGCCGAACCCACCAGCCGCACCGACCGTCTCGACCGCACCGACCGCGGCGCACCGCCCTGAGTCACCGGGCCGCGCGACAACGCCCGGGTATGTGGGGTCAGTCCCGCACGTGCCCGGGCGTCCTGGTGGCCGGATTCCCGGCGACCGGCGTCAGTCGAGTTCGCCTCCGCCCTGGCGCCGGCGGCGCAGCACGATCAGCAGCAGCGCGAGCAGCGCCGCGACGGCCGCCGCCGACCCGCTGGTTCTGGGGTTCGCGGCGGCCTTCTGCCGGCCGGCGTTGACCGCCCCGCCCGCCGTGTCGCGCACCTGGCTCACCTTCGCCGCGACCTGGGGGTGGGCGTCGAGCTGGCGGTGGACCGTCTGGCTGGCGGAACCGGCGGCGCTGCCGGCGGTCTCCCGGGCCCGCTGCGCCGTCGCCGTGACCTGCGGGTGAGCGTCGAGCTGGCGGCGCACCGTCGCCTTGGCCTGGTCCGCGGTCTGGCGAGCCTTCTCGGTGGCGGTACCCGTCGTCGCGGCCACCTTCGGCCGCACCGATTCGGTCGCTGAGCTCACCCTGCGACGAAGGTCCTGCGCCGTGCGCCCGGCGACCTTCTGCGGGCTGACGCGGTCGGAGAGCTCGTCGAGATCGTCGCCGAGCCGCGCGCGGGTCGCTTCGATGTCGGATCGGATCTCATCCGGACTCGTGCTGGTCACTGGCCCACCTGCCCTTTTCTGTTGCGGTCTGCGCCGCTGTTGAGGTCCTGCGCTGTCGAGGTCCTGCGCTGTCGAGGTCCGCGCCACCTATTTGCGCAGGCTCTGCGCCCACTGGACGTCCTCGCGCAGCGTCTCCACGGTCTGCGTCGGGGCCGGGTGGACCTTACGGACGGTCGAACGACCCTTCAGCGCCAGCACGGCCGTGACGGCGCCGAGGACGACGGTGACGATGAGGGCCGCCCAGCCAAGCGCCATCACCTCACCCAGCCCGAACATGACGGCCAGCAGGGCGAACAGCAGCGCGAAGTACCCGGCGCCGCCGGCGCCCGCGAACATGCCGGCCCCCTTGCCGGCCTTCTTCGCCTCCTCGCGGACCTCCGCCTTCGCGAGGGCGACCTCCTGGCGGAACAGCGTGGAGATGTCCGTGACGACCTCGGAGACGAGGTGCCCGGTCGAACCGCGGTCCGCGGAGTGCCCGTCGCCGTCGTGACGCGCGGTCGAGGGCAGACCCGTCGAGGGCGGGGCCGTCGCGGCTGACGCGGCCGGGGTGCGCTGCCCCTGAGCGGACGCGTCCGGCGCGCTGACGCCGGCACCGCCAAGGTAGGCGGTATCGTCTTCCGGGTACGGATTGGCAGTCACGTCCGGCTGCTGACGGTATGTGCTCGTCATGGGATCTCCTCGCGGGTTCTCCTGGCGGGACGTCCGCGTGGCGGCACCCGTAAAACAACGTGTGGTCTGCGGAATTCCCCACCTTGGGCTGCTTAACCACGCCGCTTGCGGCGCCAAGAACGAATACCCATCGTGATCCGTTCGGCCGCGCCCGCCGGGTGGTCGTCGGTGGTCCCCGGTGACAGCGAGTCGGACAGGTCGGCGATCTGGTCGTTCACCGTCTGGGGGCTGGCGACCAGGCCGTAGACGGTAAGCACCGCGATGGCGGCCGTCGTGGCGGTGCCCCAGGAAGGTGGACGGGTTCATGGCTCTATCTCCGCTGCCGTCGTGACATGGCGGCAGATGTCCCCGTCCGACCCTGGTCAACCCTCCTGCCGGGACATCAGCCCCGGCGGAGTCGGTCAGTCGGTGCGTTCCTGAGGGGAGGAGTGCTCCCAGTCGGCCAGGATGGCGCGGATGCCCGTGACCAGCAGCAGCGGCCGGTCGAGCATCACGTGGTGACCGGCGAGCGGGATCTCGATCACCGGCGCCACCCGGCCGAGCAGGTTGTACATCTGCACCCCGATGTCCGGCGTCAGCAGGCCGTACTCGGCCCGGAACAGCGCGACCCGGCAGTGCACCTTGCGTAGCACCTCCGGGGAGGGCGTGCGGTTGCCGAACACCTTCGGGTCGAACTTCCAGGTCCAGCCGCCCTGCACCGAGCCGATCGACCCCCGGGCGATGTGATCGATGATGAACGGTAGCGAGCTCGGCTGGTCCGGAACCGTGCGGAAGCGGGCGAGGGCGTCGGTCGCGGTCGGGTAGACCCGCAGCGGCCCGAAGGCGGTCCGGTCGCGGGCGGCCCGCTCCTCCGGGGTGAACTCCTGGACGGGGGAGTCGACGACGACGATGCCGGCGACCCGGTCCGGGTATTCGGCGGCGGTCATGATCGTGACCCAGCCACCCATGCTGTGGCCGATGATGATCGGCGGCGAGGTGATCCCGGCATGATCGATGACGGCGATGACCTCCGCCGCCCACGTGCTCAGCGTGTAGTCCTCGCGCCGGTCGCTGTCGCCGTGCCCGGACAGGTCCAGGGCGACCACTCGGTACTCGCTGGGGATCAGGGGGGCGATGTGGTCCCACCACCCCGCGTGCGCGGCGCCGCCGTGGACCAGGACGATCGCCGGCCGTCCGGCCGCACCCCAGCAGCGGTAGCTGATGGTGGCGCCGGCGACCTCGGTGGCGTTCCGCTGCGGTCGGCTGTCGATGGCGGCCTCGAACCAGGCCGGTGCTTCGTCTTCCATCCCAGATCTCTGCCGTTCGGTTCGTGGGCGGGTGGCTTCGGCCGCCGGCCGGACGGCCTGCGACGTGTCCCACCCTGAATACAACACTGCTCGCCCGGAGTTCCGGCCCTTCCGGGGCAGGTTGTCGGATTGGCGATGTATCACCTGGCGCGCTGCGACGGGGTCGTGACGCGGGTGTGATCCTCCCTGACGGCTCGTGGACCGGCGGTGATCGGCCGCGCCGGTCCAGGTGCGGCCGAGGTCGTGGGTCCAGCCGGGGACACCGGTCGACCCGTCCGGGCCGGGCCGCCGGGGTGGATCCGGCCGGTCAGAACATGAACGTGGAATTAATGATCGCACCCCGGCGGGTGTACTCGATGACGCAGTCCTGGATATCCAGCGGATGCGCGGGTATCACCCCTTCGATGAGGTCCTCCTCGCGCAGACCGTGCAGCGACAGCCCGAACCGGCAGACGTAGACCTTCCCGCCCTCCCTGATGAAGGTCTCGATCTGATGATTGATGTTGTGCTCACCCGGAAACGCGGAATCGCCGGTGTGCGGAAATCCTCGGGTCGCCATCGTGTTCATCGCGCCGGGTCCGTAGAAATAGAGTACGGACTCGAAGCCCTTGCGTAGAGCGCGGGTGGCCTGCAGTATCGCGGCGAAGCTGACCGACGACTCATGCGCGATCCCGTGGATGAGGGTTAGGTGGCACTCGCCGTCGCGGGCCTGGTAGTCCGGGAAGATCTTGGTTGAGCCGTACAGCTTGCTACCCGGCGGAAGCGCCGGGCGGGGAACCTCGCTGAGGCTTTGCCGGTCGTTCTCCGTCAGCTCCATCAAAGCTCCTCGATCGGGCCGGGGGCGTGACCACGTGGATCGCCTGTCGCTGGACTCGTCAAAGCACCGTCGGTCGCCGTCGACGATAAAAGGCGGGACGTTAGCCGCCGTCGGCACGTTCCGCGGAGATCCCCTCGCTGCACGGGTTGCAGTCAAGCACCTCGCTGATTCCTGCGTGCGACGAACACCGCGATCCGCAGGAAAGCCCAGAGCTTCTGGTCCCAGTGTGGCTATGGCGGACCAGACGGCATTGCCAGCCGTTAAAATTGCGCTCTTTCTTTGCACCTATTGCCCGACGTTGGGCGTCTTGCGACTGCCGGTCCACGCCAGCCGGTTCCAGCGACGGTTCGGTGATTGTTCGCCGGGCGGTTCGGCCGCAGCTCGACGGTGGCACGGCGCGGGGATCGGCGGGCGCTCGGCGACGCGGCGGCGGACCGGGGATGCTGATGGGGTGCGATATGCCGTGCTTGCCGATCTCCACGGCCGGCCGAAGGCCCTGCGGCGCATTCTGGCCGCCGCCGCGGCGGCGGGGGCCGACGAGATCGTCTGCCTCGGCGACTACCTGGAGGCGAAGGTCCCGCGTCGGCTGCACGATCCCTCGCGGTTCTGGCCGTTGGATCGGGTGGTCGACCCCGACCCGGTGCTGTGGTCGCGACTCGCCGGCATCCGTCGGGTGCTGGGTAACCAGGAGCTGCGCATCCGCGAGCTGCTGCGGCCCGAGCAGGTGCCCCCTGACCTCGCCGTGCTGCTCGACGCGCCGGAGCGGGATCGCCTGCACGGCGTCCTGGGCCTGCACGGCCACCAGATTCGTTGGACGACCGGTCGTGCCGAGCCCGTCGGCGACCCGGTCGAGTCCGCCGGTGGCGCGATCGAACTGGTCGGGGTGGCGGGGCAGAGCCCCGCGGACGGGCGAGACCTGCTGGTGCCGGTCGCCGCCGACGTCCCCCGGGTGCCGGTCGTGGTGGTGGGGCACACCCACCAGGAGGCGGTGTTCGAGATCGTCTGGTCGAGTGTCGCGTCAGACAGCGATGCGGCGGACGCCCCGGCGACGCAGCTCGCGGGGTCGACTGCGACCGTCCGGGCGCTCGTCGTCGAGCCAGGCCGGCCGGTACTGGTGCACGGCCCGTCACCGGTCGCCCGTCGGCCTGGTGCGGGCCTGCCCGGTGCCTCCACCTTGGTGGTTAATATCGGGTGCGCCCGAGGCAAGCTGTCCCACTGGCTGTTGTATGACACGGACCGTGGCGAGATGAGCTTTCAGCGTGCGGTTCGATAGCCAATGGTCCACTGTCCAGCACGTTGTGGTGCCATATGGCAAGAGTCATGTGTTAGTGACTTTGGTCCTGTCGCGCCGGACAGATGGGGGTCGTACACTTTGACTAGTCCCGGTGAAGTTCTCCACCTGCGTTCCCCCTGTACGTCAGGTGAGGCGGCTTCGCCGGGACTTCTCGTGTCTGAGTGGATGCGGAGCGTGCGCGGGCCGAAGCCGTCGCACCACTATCCCGACCTTGGTCGGTGCCGTGCCACCGCTCACCGCCGTGCCACCGCTCACCCCCACAGGGTGAATCCGAGCCGCTGAACTCCACGCGCCGACGTCGTCGTCCGCGTCCGCGGGCCGCGCCGGCCCGATCTCCCGCGGGGCGGCGGGGCGCTGCCCGCCCCGCCGATCAGCCCCTCCAGGTGGGCACACCCGACTGGGTTGCTCCCCGGCGCATGGCGTCACCCCGCCGCCCCGCCGGTCTGCTCGATCGGCCCTGTCCGGACGGGCCCGCTCCGCCGCGAGAGGGTGACGGGAGGGTGACTGAATGCCACGGCGGGTATCGGAGGCGCGAGGATGCTCCGTGCACCCGGCGGCGTCCGGCCCGTCGGTGGGGAGGGAAGGGGGCGCCCACGTTCAATCACCGTCCGCTCCAGGGCGAGCGTCTTCGGCGATACAGATGAACGGTCCGACAGTTGGCGTCGCTTTGCCGACAGGTTCGGCTACGTTCTGGTAGATGTGAGATGTTTCGTAGATAACCTGTGTGGGCCGTAGCTGCGCCGTCGACCGGGGTCGATAGCCTGGCTTTGGGCATGTACTGACAAAGCTGGGCGTTACAACCGGACGAGTTGGAGGGGGCACGGTCGCGTCGGTGGGAGGCCGGCGTAATCCGGGGCCGTGGGGTCGCGAGGGTCGCGGCCGCCAGGGATGTTCCGCAACGCGGCGACGCCGTCTCGCGGATGCCCGCGGGCCTGACATCGCGGCAGGGCCGCAGTGCCGGGCGATCGGGGTCCGCGTATCGGTGCGCCACCGCGATGCGGGGCATCCGGAGCAGTGCCCGCTCACACGGATAACTCGGAAGACAGGGGTGAACAGGTGCATGTCCCCGCGGCGCGCATCATCTTCTCACCGGAGGATCGCGCGGAGATCGCGTCGGCCACGACCGAGATCCTTTCCACCGGCGCGATGACCTTGGGTGCTCATACCGATGAATTCGAGGCGGCATTCGCCGCCGCCCACCGGGCCCCGTTCGCGGTGGCCGTGAGCAGCGGAACGGCCGCACTGGAGATCATTCTCCGAAGCCTGGGCGTTCAGGGTGCGGATGTCGTCGTTCCCACCAACACCTTCGCCGCGACCGCCTTCGCGGTACTCCGGGCTGGGGCGAACCCGGTCTTCGCGGATGTGAGTCCGGACACCCTCACGCTGACCGCCCGCGACGTCGAGGCGGTTCTGACCCCCAGCACCCGGGCCGTCATCCTGGTGCACGTCGGCGGCCTGATCCCGCCGGACATCGCTGAACTCGTGGCGTTCTGCGCCGGCCGCGGCCTCCTGCTCGTCGAGGACGCGGCGCACGCGCACGGCTGCCGACATGGCGAGACGTATGCCGGCTCCTTCGGGGTGGCCGGTGCATTCTCGTTCTACCCCACCAAGCTGATCACCAGCGGCGAGGGCGGGATGATCGTCACCGCCGACCCCACGATCCACGAGGCCGCGCTGGTCTACCGCGACCAGGGCAAGGCGGGATTCCTCGGTAACACCCACATCAAGCAGGGCTATGCCTGGCGCCTCAGCGAGATGCACGCCGTCACCGGCAAGGTGCACCTGCGCCACCTCGACGAGTTCCTGGCGGTCCGCGCCGCCGTGGCCGCCCGCTACGACGCCGCGCTCGACGCCCTCGACGGCGTCGTCCGCCTGCGGGTGCCCGCGGACGACGTCTGCAACTACTACAAGTACATCGTCCTGCCCCGGCCCGGCGTCGACCGGGCGCGGCTGAAGAAGGAGCTCAAGGAACGCCACGGAGTCTCGCTCAGCGGTGAGGTCTACGAGGCGCCGCTGCACCAGCAGCCCGTCTTCAGCGACTACGTGGGCCGCTCGCTGCCGGTCGCGGAGGACCTGTGCGCTCGGCACGTGTGCCTGCCGATCCATTCCGACATGACCGATGCGGAGGCCGACCACGTGGTCACCTCCTTCGCCGCCGCGCTGGCGAGTCTCGACCTGGACGGGTGTGCGTGAGCATGAAGATTGCCGTTACCGGTGGCTCGGGGTTCATCGGCAGCCATGTCGTGGACCGGCTCCTCGACGCCGGCCACGACGTCCTCTCCCTCGACGTCGACTCCCGGTCGAGCGACCCGCGGGCCACCAGCCGGCAGATCGACGTGCTCGACCTGCCGGGGTTGACCGCGGCGCTGGCCGGGGTCGAGGCGGTTTTCCACGTCGCGGGGATGTCCAACGTCGACTTCGCCTATGCCGATCCGGCGCGCACGGTGCGCCTCAACGTCGAGGGCACCGGCAACGTCTGCGAGGCGGCCCGGCAGGCCGGGGTCGCCCGCGTGCTGTTCGCCAGCACCGTGTGGGTCTACGGCGCGGTCGGGGAGCAGGCGGATCCGGCGCCGCTCACCGAGGACGCCGAGATCACGCTCGGGCGCGCCGGCCACGTCTACACCTCGACGAAGCTCGCCGCCGAGCTGCTGCTGCACAGCTACCAGCAGACCTACGGGCTGCCCTTCACGATCCTGCGCTACGGCATCACCTACGGCCCCGGCATGCGCGACGAGCTGGTGCTGGCCCGGTTCGTCCGCAAGGCGCTCGGCGGGGAGTCACTCACCGTCGCCGGCGACGGGCAGCAGTTCCGCAACTATGTGTTCGTCCGCGACCTCGCCGACGCCCACGTGCAGGCGCTGCGGCCCGAGGCGGAGAACGCCACCATCGCCTTGGAGGGCGCCGAGGCGGTCAGTGTGCTGGAGATGGCGCAGGCGGTGTGCCGCCACTTCCCCGGCACGGCGATCGAGCACGTGCCGGCCCGGCCGGGTGACTTCCGGGGCTGGGAGGTGTCGGCGCAGCGGGCGCTTGACCTGCTGGGCTGGCAGCCGACCACCCCGTTCACGGACGGGGTACGGCAGTACATCGAGTGGTACCTGGCAAACCGGCGGCCCCCGGCACAGGCCATCCAGCCCGTCGACGACCTAGACGTCTCCGCAGCGTCCTCGGAGTGACCATGGCGCAGATCGGCGGTATCACGGTGAGCGGACCATCCGAAAACGGCGATCCGGCGGCGACCGCCGCCCTCCCGACCCGGCCCTCCGCGGAGGGCCGGCCGGCCGGGGTGGTGTCGGCTGCCGGGCGCCACGGTGACGACAAGGCGTCCGTGCGCGGCGGACCGGTGATCGACGGCCTCGCGGTGCGGGAGGCCGCGGCCACGGCCCTGCTCGCCGGGGCCGGTGGTGGGCTTGCTCAGCCGCGGCCGCGGTCGGGCAGGTCGCCCGACGGCGTCGACGGGTTCGCCGCCGCCGACACGGCGGATCTCACCGGGGCCGCGGCGGAGCAGGCGTCGACCCGTCGCGGATCGGCGCTGCTGCTGTCCGGCTCGCTGGGCATGGGACACGACGTCATGGCCGAGGCGTGCGGGGCATCGCTGGCCCGGCGCGGGTTCACCGCTCGGACCGCCGACAGTCTGCGCATGCTCGGCGGGCGCAACGGCTCCCGCGGGGAGAAAGTCTTCCGCGGGATGATCGCAGTGCCGGGCCTCTACGACGCCGTGCACTTCTCCCAGATGCGCACCGGCGGCCGGCTGGCCCTGGCGATCGAGCGGGCGTCGAGTCGCTATGTCGTCCCAGCGCTGCGCGAGGAGCTCACCGAACACCCGACCGATCTCGTCATCTCCATCTTCGCTACCGGCGCTGCGGCGACCAGCAGGGTCAAGCCGGAATTCCCCGGCCTGGTCACCGCGGTGTTCTCCACCGACTGCTGCGTGCACCGGCTGTGGGTGCACGACAACACCGATCTTTACCTGGTCACCTCGCAGACCGCCGCCCGCTACGTGCGGCGGTTCGCATCGGGCGCGATGATCTCGGTCGTGCCGACCCCGGTGCGCGAACCGTTCTACGACCCGCCGAGCCAGGAGGAGGCGCGCGTGGCGCTCGGCATCCCGGCCGACGCCCCGTGCGTGCTGCTGATGTCCGGCTCCTGGGGGCTCGGGCCACTGGTCGAGGGCGCCGCGGCGATGGCAGCGGCGGGAATCTACGTGCTCGCGGTGGCCGGGCGGAACAAGCCGCTGGCGGCGCGGCTGACCGCCCTGTCCGAGCGGCAGCACAAGGTCATCCCGTTCGGCTTCACCGACCGCATCCCGGCGCTGATGGCCGCCAGCGACCTGGTCGTCACCTCCTCCGGGGACACGTGCAGCGAGGCGCGGGTGATCGGCCGGGATCTGCTGCTCATCGACGTCGTGCCGGGGCATGGCCGGGACAACCTGCAGAAGGAGCTCGAACGCGGGCGCGCCGAGGTCACCAACACCGATCCGGTGTCGCTGACCCGCTCCGCGCTCACCTGCCTCGACCGGGTCAAGCCCCCCTCGGACCGGGTGGCGATCGGGCCGCAGGCGTGGGAGCAGGCGTTCGGCTCCGCCCTCGCGCAGATCGGCTTCGGTGCCCACTGGTGATCGGGATGGCGCGGGCATGAGTAAGGCGCTGGCACTCGGCCTTCCCACCGCGATGGTGTCGGCCGCCCTGTACGGGGTTGCCCCACTGTTGCAGGCGCGGGCCGCCCGGCGGGAGGAGGAGAGCTCCGGCCTGGGCCTGGGCCTGCTGGCCCGGTTGGTGCTGCGCCCGCTGTGGCTGCTCGGACTCGCGGTCGAGGCGGCCTCGTTCCTGCTGGAGGTCTACGCCCTGTCGGTCGCGCCGGTGGCGATGGTCGCCCCGGTGATGGCACTCGATATGATCGTATTTACATTACTGGCCCAGCGGGTGCTCGGTGAGCGGATCAGCCTGACGGGCTGGCTGGGCGTCGGCTCGATGGTCGCCGGGGTCGGCCTGCTCGCCTACGCCTTCGCCCGGCGCGCCGAGGTCGGCGCCGCGGCCAGCACGGACGTTCTGCTTGCCTTCCTCGTCCTCGGCCTGATCTTCGCGCTGGTGTGTGCGTTCTTCGCGAACGTCGCCGCCGCCCGGCACATGATCGCCGGGGCGGCGTTCGGGTTCGGCGCGGCCGCCGGCGTCTGCTACGCCATCGCCACCCTCGCGACCCGGCAGATCGGCCTGGCGGTCAACGACCGTCGGGAGGGCCAGTCCGCGCTCGCCGACCTGCTCACCACGCCGACGCCGTACGTCCTCGTGCTGTTCTCCGTGCTGGCGCTCGGCCTTCAGCAGCGCGGTCTGCAGGGGCGGGCCGCGGTGATCGCCTTCCCGGTGACGAGCGGCGTGTCCGCCTTCCTACCGGTGACCCTGGGGTTGACGCTGTTCGGCGAGCCGGCCCCGGACGGTGCCCAGCGGGTGGCGTTCGTCGTCGCGATGGTGATGGTGGCCGCCGGCATCGCCGCCCTCGGGCGCGACCGGATGGCGGCAAATCGTTCCGTGGACGAACTGGAGGCCGCGGCGCGCCCCGCCGAGCGGCCGGACTCTGAGCGGCTGGACTCCGCCCTCGGGCGGCTGCCGCACCACGGCGACGACCCGTGGAGTCCGCCGGGCCGGGCAGATGGCGGTCAGAGCGCCGCGCTGCGGGAACTCGGCTGATCCGGGTGCGCGCTCGGGCCGGGCGACGAATCGTCACCAAGGACGCGGACCGGCACGGTCGTTAACCCTGACGGCATGATTCAAAACTTATAGTGACGCCGCATGTGCTTTCGGTGAGATAGTCGAGGTGGCCGGCCGCCCGGGTTCACCCCCCGATCGCCCGGGCGCCCGGCCGCCTTCCGTCCGCAGCCATCCGGCCGCTTTCCGGCCGCGGCCACCCGGCTCGCTCAGGGTAGCCGCGGGACGGGGCGAAGCATCGCGGGATACAGCACCGAGGCGTCGCCCCGTCGGTACAGCTCCGCCGGCCGCCCCCCGTCCCGGGTCGTGAAACGCCCGGTCGGGACGAGGAAGCCCGCCGTCCCGGTCACCTTGCGGTGGAAGTTGCGGGGGTCCAGCCGCGCGCTCCAGACCAGCTCGTAGATGCGGCGTAGCTCCGCCACCGTGAACTCGGGCTCGCAGAACGCCGTCGCCGCCGCGCTGTATTCAATCTTGGACCGGGCGCGCTCGAGCCCGTCCGCGAGGATGGTCGCGTGGTCGAAGGCCAGGCCGGGCCCGTCGTCGGCGGTCGCGACCGGGGCCCAGTGGCTCGCGGCGGCGTCCGTGCCGGCGATCGGCGTGCGCGACTGCGGCGCGAGCGCGAGGAAGGCCACGGTGACGACCCGCCCGCGGGGATCGCGTTGCGGCGTGCCGTAGGTCGCCAGCTGCTCGAGGTGCGCCGGCGGGTGACGCAGCCCGGGCTCCTCCGCGAGCTCGCGCACGGCCGCCTCGGCGAGATCCTCCCCCGGCCGGACGAAGCCGCCCGGCAGGGCCGGGCGGTCGAGGAAGGGCTCGATGCCGCGGCGCACCAGCAGCACCTGAAGCCGCTCCTCGCGGACCGTCAGCAGGACCAGATCGACGCTGAGCGCGACCGCCACGAGGTCCGGCGGCAGCGCTGCGCCGCCGTCGGGGTGGGCGGTCGTGTCGGGAGACGGCTCAGGCGGAGACGGCATGGGGGAACCATACTCGTCAGGTTGACGAAAACCTCCGTCCCCGTTTATCGTCGGTTCGACGATAAAGAGAGGGCGTTCTCATGGCGGACATCAGCAAGGTCCCGTTCTTATGCCACCTGCGGGGCACCCCCACCGCGTACATCCGCCACCAGCGCGGCGCGGCCGTCGCCCACGAGGGCGTCGGGCTGGTCTTCTGGTACCGGCCGCGCACGGCGGTGATCAGCGAGGTGCCGGTCGACGACCGGGAGCTGGCGGTGCTCTTCCATGCGCGGACCGCCGACTTCCAGGACGTCGCGGTGCAGGCCACCGTCACCTACCGGATCGCCGACCCGGTGCTGGCCGCCACCCGCCTCGACTTCGGCATCGACCCCGAGCTCGGCACCTGGCGGGAGAAGCCCCTCGATCAGCTCGCCGGGATGATCAACGAGTCCGCCCAGGAGTACGCCTCGGACCTGCTCGCCCGCACGTCGCTCACCACCGCCCTCACCGAGGGGGTGCCGGTCATCCGGGAGCGGGTGACCGACGGCCTGCGCGGGGACCCCCGTCTGGTCCAGACGGGGGTGAGTGTGGTCGGGGTCCGGGTGGTCGCCGTCCGCCCGGCGCCGGACGTGGAGAAGACGCTGCGCACGCCCACCCGCGAACAGATTCAGACCGAAGCCGACCGGGCCACCTACGGCCGCCGCGCGCTCGCGGTCGAGCAGGAGCGGCGCATCGCCGAGAACGAGCTGCAGAGCAAGATTGAACTGGCTGTGCGTGCGGAGCGGCTCGTGACCCAGGAGGGCGCCAACGAGCAGCGCCGGATGACCGAGCAGGCGGCGGCCCGCATCGCCGCCGCAGCGGAGGCGGAGCGGGCCGAGACGGCCGCCCGCTCGCAGGCCGAGCGGGTCCGGGTGGAGGCGGCGGCGCGGGCCGAGGCCGTGCGCCTGGTCGGGCAGGCCGAAGCCGAGGCCGAGGCGGCCCGGGTCGCCGCGGTCACCGGCCTGGACACCTCCGCGATGGTCGCGCTCGCCGTGCGCGACCTCGCCGACCATCTGCCCGCGATCGGGGCGCTCACCATCACCCCCGACGTGGTCACCGAGACGGTCGCCCGGTTCGTCCGCGCCGGCACTCCCCGGTGAGCCTCGCCCCGCGCGCGGTGCTCGTGCACCGGCGCACCGAGTACGCCGAGCTGCTCGACCGGCACGGCACCCGCGGCCAGGCCGCGTTCTTCCTGGCTTCCCGCGGGCGGGAGCTTGCCGAGGTGCAGGCCGCCCACGACGCCGCCGAGGCGGCTCGCTGGGCGGCCGCCGCGGCGATCCCGCCGCACTGGCGCCGCGGCGAGGTGGAGCGGACCGATCTCGACCGGTTCCTGTTCGCCCCGGACGACGTGGTCGTCTGCGTCGGGCAGGACGGGCTCGTCGCGAACGTCGCGAAGTACCTCGACGGGCAGCTCGTCCTGGGGATCAACGCCCAACCCGCCCGCACGCCGGGTGTCCTGGTCCGGCACGCCCCGGGCGAGGCCGCCGCCCTGCTGCGCACCGTCGATGGATCGCCGGCGGACGCCGCGCGGGGGCTCGGCCGCCTGCTACAGGAGCTGACCATGGTTGAGGCCCTCGCCGACGACGGCCAGCGCATCGTCGCTCTCAACGAGGTCTACGTCGGCGATCCCGGACATCAGACCGCCCGGTACCGGCTACGGGTGCCCACCGACGGGGGCGCCCCGGTAAGCGAGCGGCAGGCGTCGTCCGGGCTGCTGGTCGGCACCGGCACCGGCGCGACGGGCTGGTGCCGGTCGGTCTGGGCGCAGCGGCGCAGCGAGCTTTCGCTGCCGGCGCCGACCGTCGGCGCGCTGGCCTGGTTCGTCCGCGAGGCGTGGCCGTCGCCGGCCACGGGCACCGCTTGTACCGAGGGCAGCCTCACCGGGCCGGCGCGACTGGAGATCCTGGTGGAGGCGGATCGGATGGTCGTGTTCGGCGACGGCATCGAGGCGGATGCGATCGAGCTGTCCTGGGGGCAACAGCTCACCGTCGGCGTGGCCGACCGCCGCCTGCGCCTCGCCTGACACGCGCCGACGCCGGGGGATGCCGACGCTGGAGGATGCCGACGCCGGGGGATGCGGTCAGCTGCGGCGGCGAGCCCGGCGGCCGGGCCGGGAGGTCCAGGGGCGGCCTGGTCGGCGGAGCGCGCCGGTGGCGGACGGGCCGGCCCATCACACTCCGAAGCGTTCGAGGGCCTTGCGGACCCGGAGGTTCGCCTGCGCGAAGGAGATCTTCCCGTCCACATACGCCGACAGGGCCGCTCGTCGAACACGTTCGACGCGCTGATCTTTCATCGGGGTGTTGAGCAGGTTGGTCGTGGCGGTGGCCACGGCAATCACCTCCCAGTGGCAGGGGAACAGGATGGTGGGAGTGCGTATCGATCTGGGTCCGCGACGCCCGCAAACCGCCGGTGGTGTCGGGGACGTCGACGCCCGGCGGATCCAGATGCGGACCGACCGTGATCAGGTTCGAGGGAGTGCCCGGCACGCGGGCGGATGTGCCGTCCGCCGCTAGGACGGCGACGGGATGGCGGCCCCGCCGGCCACCGATCCCGTTTGATGCCGGCCCGCAGCCGGCAGGAGACACGACGCGGCTACGAGGTTCGAGGCCGTACGCGCGGCATGGTGGATCTCGGGGCCGGGCGCCTGCGACGACACGGCCACCCCGACCGTGGCGTCGCGGCGTCGCATGCGGGTAGCCGTACAGTCAGAAATGATCACAACGACTGCCCTCCTCCGCGTTGGGCGGGTATGTGTAGCCCGCGTGGCCCGTCCAGCGGGCGAAGGTGGCCGAGCGTCGTCCCATGCCGCCACGGCGCCGGGAGCGTCCGGTCCGCCGGCCCACCCTGCGCGACGGGCGGCGCGGACATCGTGCCCCGGAAATGCCACGACCACAACGGGACGAACACTTGAACAACGAGGACCGGCTGAACATCTACAAGAGTGCGCGACCGGGGAGCGTTGCGCAAGAGCCAACCGGCATGTGGTGCGGCTGTCACGGCACCGTCCGAACGGGAACCTCGGCCCGGTCGGGACGGGAACGCCGACGTTGATCGGCTCGTTCCGGCGCCGTGATCGGCGCCCCTTCCCGGCCCTGGTCCGGTCCGGGCGCATCCGGTGGAGGCGTCCGGGTCGGACCAGGGCGATGCCGGGCGCGGCCGGCAGGCTCGAGGCAGGCCGGTTCGCCAGGCCGGGTGTGGGTCAGGCCAGATGGACCCTGGTCCGGTCGAACTCGCCGTCCCGCGCGCCGGCCAGGAAGGCGTCCCACTCGGCTGCCGAGAAAGCGAGCATGGGGCCGCGCGGGTTCTTCGAGTCACGCACCGCGATGCCCTCGCTCAAGGGAGCGACCTCCACGCACATGCCACCCGCTCCGTTGCTGTAGCTGCTCTTGCGCCACACCAGCTCGGAGGTTCCGCCCAGATCGGGCTTCGCAAATCTGGTCATCTTAAATCCTTTGCGACGGATAGTATCATCTGTACGGATTCCTCCGGCCGCAGGGCGGCGGCCAGAAGGTGATTCATCTTCAACTTATATTGTCGGACTTCGGCAGCACGCTCGATGTAAAGGCTGCCGGCCGCCTCTTCTATATAGACCACTTCATGGTCTTCCGAATCGGGGAATCCAAGTATCGAAAATGCGCTGCCCAGACCGGCATGTGCGCCCACCGCGAACGGGAGGACCTGGATCGTCACATTCGGGAATTCGGACCGTTTGGCGAGGAATTCGAGCTGGTCGCGCATGACTGCTCGGCCACCGATCTCCCGGCGCAGCACTGCCTCGTCCAGGATCACCCACAGCCGGGGATGGTCGGGGGCGGTGAGCCGCCGCTGCCGGTCCATCCGCAGGGCGATCTTGCGCTCGACCTTCCCCTCGCCGACCTCCAGGTCATCGGCCTGGATGACCTGCCGGGCGTAGTCCTCGGTCTGGAGCAGCCCGTGGACGAGCTGGGACTCGTACACCTGGATCGACGCCGCATCGCCCTCCAGACCGATGTAAATCTCGAACCAGGCTGGTACGACGTCGTGGTAGGAGTGCCACCAGCCGTGCCGACGGGACTCCCGGGCCAACGCCATCAGTGCGTCGCGCTGTTCACCCTCTGTGACATCGTACAGGTTGAGTAGGTCGGACACGTCGCGCGTGCGTACCGGTACCCGCCCGTTCTCCATCCGGCTGACCTTCGAGACCGAGCAGCGAAGCAGCTGGCAGACCTCGTCGACCGAGACCCCCGCCGCCTCTCGCAGGCGCCGTAACTCGGCGCCCAGCCGTCGCCGCCGCACAGTCGGACCGCCGCTTGTGGCCATCGTTCGTCCTTCGGTCTGCTCGGAGTGATGGGTGCATCCTGCCACTGGATCGCCACTCCTCATACGCAGAGCACAGCTCTGGGTAGCGAAGCTCTTACGGAAGCTCTTACAGACGGTCGACGCCGGGGGCACGCTTCGGGTCTTGGTTAACTTTGAGTGGCGAGATTGATGCCCTGAGTGAAAACTTGGTGCAGTGGCGAATCACGGGGAGTAGTTGATGGTGATCGCGCAGGGTCCGCGCCATCGATGCGGCGACCATGCCGGTTCGACCGGCCGGGCGGCGTCGGCGCTGCCACACGTCACCACCACGGGGTCCGCCGCCACGGTCCCGACAGCCCCGACTGTCCTGATCGCACCGCCCTTCACAACCAGGGCGCGGCTCGCCACCGTGAGGCCCGCGGCCGGTCGGCCGGCGATCGAGTGGCCGGCGATCGGGTGGCCCACCTCTGCTCGGCATGCCGGCACGCGGGCCGGAGCCGGCGGCCGCCGACTCCGGGCGGGTGGGCGTCGATCCCCGCCCGGAGCCGGCCAATTCACCGTCGCGGGCCGGGTCGATTCCGCGGGCCGGACCGCGCGCCGTGGACTGCTCCACGGGTCTCATTATCCAATACAGCTGAAAGGCGTGACAATGGCGACTCGCCGATTCCAGGTCTACGACGGCGATGGCGAACTGGTGGCCACCTTCCGCGAGTGGGAGGCGGCACACTCCTGGGCGCACCGCCGGGCCGCCGAGGCAGGGACCCGAATTCCTGTTCAGGTCGAGGACCGGGTCGAACGGCGGACCTGGACGATCGAGGCAGATCAATGCCGACTCACGGTGTGGCGGCGCCGCGTGGAGTATGGATACTGCGGCCGGACGGAGGCGCGTCCCGTCGCGGCCGGCCGCAAGCACGTCTACGTCTCCTGAATTGGCCGGGGCGCCGCGATGCCGGGGTGTTCGGCGCCGGCGCCGTTGTCGTGGCCATCGGGGGCGTGCGCCGGCTGCCGGACGCCTGCGCGTAGCGCCTCGAAGATCGCCACGCCCTGCCCGACGAGACCGGTGGCGATCTCACCGATGCCCTCCGCGCCGTTGAGCACCGTCACGTTCGCGCCCGCCAGCCCCGACGCCGCCTGCCGGACGATCTCCGGGAGCTGGTCGATGAGCATCCGGTCGAGCGCGACCCGGTTGTGCGATGCGGCCGCCTCCGCCTGAATCCTCATCTTCTCGGCCTCGGCGAGGGCGAGGACGCGGACCCGCTCGGCCTCCGCCTCGGCGGGCTTGACGACCTCGGTGATGAGCTGCTGCTGGCGCAACTGAGCCTCCCCTTCGGCCAGCTCGGTCCGCGCCGCAGTCACCGCCACCTCCGCCTGGGCCTTCGCCAGCGGCCCGGCCTGCGCGGCCTCGGCCTGGGCCCGGTCGATCTCCGCCCGGTACTGGGCCTGGACGATGGACGTCTGCCGGGCGTATTCCGCCTGCGCCCGCTGCGAGCGTTGCTCGGCCTCCGCGGCGGCCTGGTTGGCCTCGGCCTGGGCGATCTGCGCCTGGCGCTGGATGGCGGCGTTGTGCGGTGCCGCGATTGCCGCGATGTAGCCGAGTTTGCCGTCGTCGATGGACTGGATCTGTAACGCGTCGATGGTCAACCCGATCCGGGCCATCTCCGCTTTGGACCCGTCGAGCACCTCGGTGGCGAGCTTCTGGCGGTCACGGATGATCTCCTCGACCGTCATCGAGCCGATGATCGAACGCAGGTGGCCGGAGAAGATCCGTCCCGTCAGCACCGCCATCTGGCCCTGGTCCGACAGGAAGCGCTGGCCGGCGTTGACGATGCTTTCGCTGTCGTTGCCGACCTTGAAAGCGATCACGGCCCGGACGTTGAGAGAGATGCCCTGGTAGGTGACGTATGTATCCGCGACCTCGGCCTCACACATCGCCAGCGTCAGGAAGCGCACCTTGCAGAAGAACGGCAAAATGAAGCCGCCGTGGCCGGTGATCACCTTGAAAGGCATCCCACCGCGGTTCTTCCCACCTGAGACGAGCATCGCCTGGTCAGGTGCGGGGACTCGGTAACCAAACACGCCGCGAACCTTTCGTCAGAGGTCGCCACCGAAGAGGGCGGCGGGATCCAGCCACGGCACCACCTCGACGGTCCGGGGCCCGCGCGTCCCGATGACCAGCACGGACGCGCCCTTGGGCAGCGGAGTGTCGGACAGCGCGAGAAACGTTTCGGTTCCGCCGCGGACCCGGACCACCACCTCGCCCGGCCCGGCGTCGCCCCGCGTGCCCACGATGAGCGCGCCGACGTGGCCGATCACGGACGGATCGCCCACCATCCTCGAACCTCCTCCTCGCACGCGGCGGGCGCGGAAGGCCATGGCTGAACAGTCGTTGCAGGCGAGAAAAGACTACAAGTCACCGCCCCCGGAATCAGGGTCTCGTCGCTGTCGACTTCTGTATTGACCGGGCACGGTCCGTCTGTAGCCGGCCGGATCCCCCGCCGCCTGCCTCCACGCGACATGCGCGATTCCTAGCACTCGTACGTTTCTTTGCCCTGCGGGAGCATCCACACATGACCCCAGAGCAAGCCCCCCGGGCCTGACCGTCGTCTCGTACCCGCCGACTCCGCGTCCGCCGGCCCCGTGCACGCTGTCGCGGAGGTAGTGCCTGTCGAGCTTTCGCGCGCGCGACGGGCGGAACCGGTCAATCTTGCCGCCGCACTCGACAGCTTCGAGGAACTGTGGAGTCCGCGCGTTGCCGCGCAGGTGAACGACTACGACGTACGCATCGCCAAGGTCGCTGGCGAGCATGTCTGGCACGCGCACTCCGACACCGACGAGTTCTTTCTTGTGCTCGCGGGCACACTGTACATCGCCCTGCGCGACGGGCTCGGCGGAGGGGAACGGGTCGTCATCCTGAAGCGGGGAGAGATCTTCGTCGTGCCGCGCGATATAGAGCACCGTCTCGCATCACCGGCTGGCGCGTCGATCCTTCTGGTCGAACCCACCGGCACACTGTCCGTGGGGGACCGCCACGATTCGCTGCCCGACCACGTCGACGCGACGACGGGGCATGCCCTCGACTGAACCGCCATCACGAGCTACTCGATCCGGGCGGGAGCGAGCCGGTGCCGGGGAGCACGGCGCCGAATTCATATGCGGCGACGACGAGCTGTGCTCGATCGCGTGCTCCGAGCTTGGTCAGCAGTCGGCTGACGTGCGTCTTGACAGTCGTAACGCCGACGAACAGCTGCCGGGCGATCTCGGAGTTCGACAATCCCGCTGCGACCTGGAGGAGTACCTCTCGCTCCCGCTCCGTCAACCGGGTCAGTTCCTCGTCCCGGGCTGTGGGCGGCTGCGGCCGCTGGGCGAACTCGGCGATAAGCCGCCGGGTGATGCTCGGGGTCAGCAGCGCGTCGCCGGCGGCCACGATCCTGATCGCGGCCAGGAGGTCCTCCGGGCGGGTGCCCTTGAGGACGAACCCGCTGGCGCCGCCGTGCAGGGCCGCGAAGACATGCTCGTCCTGGTCGAAGGTCGTCACCACGAGGACGCGCGTCGCGGCGGTACCCGGGTCCGCGACGATGATCCGCATCGCCTCCAAGCCATCCATGATCGGCATCCGGATGTCCATGAGCACGACGTCCGGGCGCAGCTGCCTGGCCAACCGCACCGCCTGGGCGCCGGTCCCGGCCTTCGCGATCACCGCAAGATCGGAAGCGGACTCGACCAGCACCCGGAAGCCGGCTCGCACCAGTGCTTCGTCGTCGGCGATGAGAACCCGGACGGGAGCGTCGGTCGCCGACGGCGGGTGGGATCCGCTCTCGGCATCACCGGGGTCACCGGAGCCGGCCTGACTGTCCGTCGGGGAGCCATCGGCTGCCAGCATCATCGGCCTGGACCCTGCCCGACGGGGCTCGGTCGAACTGAGGCCAGGGGGAGCTCGGGAGACTGCTGGGCGAGCACGGTGACGGGTGGGATGGGGAAACGGACCACGACCGCGAATCCACCTGCTGCCCGCGGGCCCGCAGTGAGCGTGCCGGCGAACAGCTCCGCTCGCTCGCGCATCCCGATCAGGCCCAGCCCGGAACCTGAACCCCTGTCTGGCTCGGGCCGACGCGAGGTCGGACCGCGTGGCTCACCGGCTGGGTCGGATCGCGACTGATCGCGGCGGCAATCCTCCGTTGCCTCATCGCTGCGGTGGTGCGCTGCGTCGCCCGGTGAGACACGGCTGTCGTCGACGATGCTCACGATCAGTTCCCGTGACCCGTCGTGCACGGTGACCTGCGCCTCGACGGCGTTGGCATGCCGGACCACGTTCGTCAGAGCTTCTTGGACGATGCGGTATACCTAGGTCTCTAGGGCC
>NZ_CADCWT010000063.1 GCF_902806485.1 Candidatus Frankia alpina
TGCTCGACCGCGACCCGGCGGACCGCCTTCCGACGGTTCGCCGAACCCTTCTGCTTCCGGGCCAGCGCCCGCTGTGCGCGAGCGAGCCTGCGCTGACGCGACCGAAGATGACGCGGGTTCGCGACGATCTCCCCAGTCGACAGGGCCGCGAGCCGGTCCAACCCAAGATCTACACCGACCTCGGCGTCCGCCGCCGGGTAGAGGACGTCGTCGACGTCGACGACGAACGACACGTAGTACCTGCCGTCCGCCTCCCGGATCACCGTCGCCGACGACGGAACCGACGGAAGCGGTCGCGACCAGGCGAGCCGTATATCACCGACCTTCGCGACCCGCACCCCTTGGGGCGTGACGGTGAAGCCGTTGCGGGTGAGCCGGATCGACTGCCGGTTGTCCTTCCGGGACCGGAACCGGGGATGGCCGACCTTCCGACCTTTGCGCTTTCCGGACAGCGAGTCGAACCAGTTCCGGAACGCCCGGCGGGCATCCTGGCACGCCTGCACAAGCACCACCGAGGACACCTCGGCCAGCCATGCCCGCTCGGGGGTCCGCTTCGCGAGGGTGACCACCCGCCGCTGCACCTCGGTGTCCGACAGTTTCTCGCCGGCCTTGTACGCCTCGTCGCGGGTTCGGATCGCGTCGTTGAACACGACCCGGGCGCAGCCGAACGCCCGCGCAAGATCCTGCGCCTGGCCCGGGGCCGGGTAGGCGCGGTAGCGGTAACGAACGGTCGGCATGTCCACAAGCGTACCCCCTATGTAGGTACTACACAGGTACGGGGTCGTCCCTGCGTCGTGACCCCTGCCGTACGGCGCGGCTACACTGGCCGCCGTGGCCGCCACCAAGACCCGACAGGTACGCATCGACCCCGAGGCGTGGAAGGCGTTCGGCGACGCACTCGAATCGGTGGGCGAGGTCGACCGGTCGACCGCCCTGCGGCTGTTCGCCGAATGGGCCACGGCGGACCCTCGCGGCGCCCTCGCCGCTGTGCGCGCGGCGCTCGCAGAAGGTCACTGACTGCCGCGCGAACGCGCTATCCCCGCCCTAAAGGACGGGGCCTGCGCGCTACGAATCATGGTCATCCAACGAACCCTGCCCGCTGCCGCGATGCCACCGAGGGTTCCAACCGGTAGACGCGTAGGGTGCCCTCAAGCGTGACATTTCGACGCCTTGGGGAGTGGATGGCACCGGCGGCACGGGAGTACCGGCGCTACGACGACTTCGGCGGGTACGACGACCCCGGCGGGTACGACGGGCGCGGCGGCTACCAGGATCACGGCGGCTACGAGGACCGCGGTGGCCACAACGACCGCGGTGGCTACGACGACCTCAACGGCTATGCCGACCGCAATCCTTACGACCATCCCGATCCCGATCCATACAACGATCGAGGACGCCAGGACGATCGCGGAAGACTCGACGATCGAGGAAGACTCGACGGCCGCGGCAGGTACAGCCCTCCCGGCGAGTACGGCAGCCGCGAAGGTTACGGCGATGGCGCCGTCCAGGCCGATCGTGGCACCCGCGTCGACCGCGGGGCCAGGTTCGACCGTGGTCGCCACCCAGTCCACGATGACCACACCGATCCCGCCATCCACACCGCGCCCCGCGAGGGTGCAGACCGGGTCGGCAGCGGCGCCTACAGCGGCCCTGCAGGCGGCATCGGTCGCCAGGGCCTCGGCGGCGGTCGGCCTGGTCTCGCCGGCGGCGCGGGCCACCGCGAACGAGGGGGGATCGACGGACACGACCCCGATGGCGGACCGCCCGACGCGGCCACGCGGAACAGCCTGCTGCCCTATGTTGCCTTCGTCCTGATGGTGGCGGTCCTGGCCGGCTCGGTCGGGTACACACTGAACCGACTGGTGGGACCGGCGCACCGAGCGGGCCCGGCGCCGACGGCCAGCCCATCCGCGGCCAGCCCGGGAACGGCCGGCACTGCGGGGTCCCCGACCGATCCGACCGCGACGGCCGGCACTTCCGGCCCAGGCCAGGGCGACGCCGGCGGCCTGCTGACGAACCTCACCGCCGAGCAGGTCGCGATCAGACTGGCCGAGGCGGGCCTGCCGCTGCGCACGACCGTCGTCTACACCGCCGCCAGCGACCCCGACCGGCTCCTGGGCGCGGCGGGCGGCTACTTCAGCCGGATCGCGTTCAGCGACCCACGGGTGGATTCGAACGAGGTGGCGGGGGCTCCGGCGGGGGCGATCGAGCGCGGCGGGGCCGTCGAGACGTTCCGCGACGCGGCGGCCGCCCAGCGGCGTGCCACCCGACTCCAGACCGTCACCGAGACGAATCCGCTGGTCACCGAATACGTCTACGTGCGGGGCGGCGTAGTCCTGCGCGTTTCCCTGGTCCTGACCGAGGATCAGGCCAAGGGATACAAGACGGCGCTGCAGCGGCTGACCTCCTGAGCGCCCGACCACCCTGGGCCGGGCGAGCCAGGGTTGACAGGGCTGACGGGACCGGCCACCGACCGATGTCCGGCCGTTTACGCGGGTCCGTCCCGCGGGGAAGGATGCTTCATGAACATCCGGGAGTTCTACCGCGAGGATTCGCGGCGGCAGGCCTCCACCGAGGTCCCGTTCGGGGACGGGTGGACCGACCAGCACGACATCCACAGCACCTACCGGCTGAGCTGGGTAGCGGACACCCGGGAGATCTACTCGGTTCGCGAGCCGCACCCCGGCGGGATCCTCGCCCGCTACCTCGACCAGCTCCGCGTCGACCAGGCGGACATTGACGAGCTGCGGGTCGAGGTCCTCGCGGTGGCGGACCGCGAGGCGGTCGAGGCGGCGCTGGCGGGCTGGCCCGCGGTGATGGACGAGCACAACAGCCTGCGCTGGGCCCGCCGCCAGCTCACCAGCCTGAGCTCGGCCGGGGCCGCTTCCTGACCGGCCTCGCGACCAGCGCAGCCGGGGATCGAGTCGCTACCCGGTCTGGGCTGACGCGTCCGCCGGCGCGGTGGCGCCCGCGGCCAGCCAGCTGAGCAGGGTGCGGACCCCCCAGCCCGTGCCGCCGCGGCTGATCTCGCCGTCGTCGGATTCGGACCGCGTCGTGCCGGCGATGTCGAGATGGGCCCACGGCAGCTTCCCGGCGAACTCGCGCAGGAACAGCGCGGCGGTGATGGACCCGCCGCCGACGTCCAACGCCCGGCCGATGTTGGCCAGGTCCGCGACCGGCGAGTCGAGCGCCGGTCGGTAGTCCTCGGTGAGCGGCAGGCGCCACACCCGTTCCCCGGCGGTGTCGGCCGCGGCAGCCAGCTCCGCGGCGAGATCGTCATCGGAGCTGAACAGGCCCGCGGTGCGCCGGCCGAGCGCGACGGCGATCGCCCCGGTGAGGGTGGCCAGGTCGACGATGACGTCGGCGCCGAGCTCACCCGCCGCGTAGGCGAGACCGTCCGCGAGGACCAGGCGCCCCTCGGCGTCGGTGTTGAGTACCTCGACGGTCGTCCCACCCCAGCAGGTGATGACGTCACCGGGGCGCATGGCACTGCCACCGATCATGTTCTCCGCGATGCAGAGCAGGCCGGTCACCCGACCGGGCACGCCGAGTGCCGGTAGCGCGGTCATCGTTCCCAGCACCGCGGCCGCGCCGGACATGTCGGTCTTCATCCCGATCATCGACACGGCCGGCTTGAGCGAGAGGCCGCCCGAGTCGAACGTGATGCCCTTGCCGACGAGCACCCGATGACCGGCGGCGGGCCGCCCCTGCGTCGCGGCGGGCGCCGTGGGACCGTCGTAGGAGATCCGGACCAGCCGCGGCAGGCGCGGCAGGCGCCGGCGACCCTTGGCCCACGGCCTGCAACCCGCCGAAACCCTGCTCGGCCAGTTCCTTCGGGCCGAGCACGGTCGCCGTGAGGCCGGCCGCGGCCGCGATGCGCACCGCCCGGTCGGCGAGCCATTCCGGCGATTTCACCAGGCTCGGCGTGTTCACCAGATCACGGGCGATGTACACCCCGAGTGCCACGGCTCGGGCCGCCCCCAGCGCGGCGAGCGCCGCGGGATCCGCCGCGAGATCGGTGACCACGACGACCTCGCGCAGCGACCCGCCGGTGGGTGTCGACGCCCCGCCGCCCGCGTCCGCGTCGAGGCCGGCGGCGTCCGCGTCGGGGCCGGGCGCGTCCCGGGCGTCGGACCGGGTCCCGCCGTTCGCGGGGCGGCCGGGTTGACCGACCCGTTCCAGCAGCCCGGAGACGCGGTAGGAGCCGAGGGCGACCCCCTCGGCGAAGGCCCGCAGGCCGGCCGGCGCGGGCTGCGCGATCACCGCGAGCCGTGCCGATGTGCCGGCCCGGCGCGCCACAGCGGCGCCGGCGGTCCGCCAGTCCCGCGGCTCACCGGCGCCGACGCCGACCACGAGTAGTCGGGTAACCAAACGATCCGCGCCGGTGAGCGGGACGGCCAGCACAGAGCCGGCGTCACCGCGCAGAGACTCGCTCTCGACGAGACGGTCGAGCTCCACGCCAAGATCGCTGCCGGCCCGGCGGGCGGTCGCGTCGAAGACCGGCCCGTCCTCCCCCGCCGCCAGCACGACGGCGACGACGGAGGCCGCCGCGCCGTTGACACTCCCGGACCGGAGCGTGATCTCCGGCGGCGACCCGCTGAGATCATCGAGCACCGGACTCGACGCGGATCCGTCCATGGTCATGTGACCCTCCTCGTCGCCGCCGCCTCATCAACCGCCGCCCGCCCGGCCGACCTCACCCACCCCGGGTCGGCCGCGCCGACGGTACGCAACGACAGCTAGCTGACCGCGATCTTCAGGGCGTCCCCCAGCGCACTCGCCTCGTCAGCGGTGAGTTCCACAACGAGCCGACCACCCCCCTCCAGCGGGACACGCATGACGATGCCGCGTCCCTCCTTGGTCACCTCGAGCGGACCGTCACCCGTCCGCGGCTTCATGGCCGCCATCGGTGCACCTCTTCCTGCCGTCGGACCTGCGTCTGGCGACGATTATCCCGTAGACCGGACCGCAAACCGAAACACGTCTCCCCGCAGCATCACAACGGTCGGCGGCGGCGGCGGCGAACGGTGGGTTTCCGGTGTCGACGGGCGCGCTGGCGGTCAGTCCCGCGTGGCCCAGATCGACCGTCCATCAACGGGAACCGAGACCCGTGGGGACTGGACAGGTCAGTCCTGTGGCTTGTTCGGCGCCTTGTTCGGCGGCGCGGCGGATCGCTCCGCCGCCGCCGGCTCGGGGCCGATCCGCGCGAAGGTCGCCAGCCGGACGAGCTCGTCGTCGCGCCGGGCCAGCTCCTCGGCCAGGCGCAGCAGGACCGCGTCGACCTCGGCCATCCGGTAGCCGCGCAGCGCCATCGCGAACCGCAGACGGGTGACGTCGCCGGCCGTCACCGTCTCGGCGGGCAGGCCGACGGAGGCACTGTCGAGCGGCGCCGGGGTGAGCCGGTCGAAGCGGCCGACGGCCAGCGCGGCCACAGCGAACACGACAGCGGCCACGATCACAATCTCCACGACGAGCACCACGGGTCGATCGTGCCATGCCCCGACCACCCTGGTCACCCCGCCCGATCTGGCAGTCTGGCCGGGTGGACGCCGACACCGCCGACACCGCTGAGACGACCGCCGAGACGACCGCCCAGGGCGCCCCCCGAGGCCAGGGGCCGCTGCGGCTGGGGCGGCGGGTGTTCAGCCCATCGGAGCTGGTCGTCATGGCCATCGTCAACCGCACGCCGGACTCGTTCTTCGACCGGGGCGCGACGTACGGCGAGGCCGAGGCCCTCGACGCCGTCGACCGTGCCGTCGACGACGGGGCGGGGATCATCGACATCGGCGGAGTGAAGGCGGCCCCCGGCGGGGAGGTGAGCCCGGCCGAGGAACTTCGCCGGGTCGGCGGCTTCGTCGCCGCGGTCCGCGCGCGCCACGCCGACCTGGTGATCAGCGTCGACACCTGGCGGGCGGCGGTCGGCCGAGTGGTCGCCGGGGAGGGCGCCGACCTGCTCAACGATGCCTGGGGCGGGGTCGATCCGCAGCTCACCGAGGTCGCCGCCGAGTTCGGCACCGGTCTCGTCTGCACCCACGCCGGGCACCTAGCGCCCCGGACCCGGCCGCACCGGATGACCTACGACGACGTCGTCGCCGATATCGTCACCACCACGGTGGGACTCGCCGAGCGTGCGGTAGCGCTGGGGGTTCGTCCCGACTCGGTGGTCATCGACCCGGGTCACGACTTCGGCAAGAACAGCCGCCACTCGCTGGAGGCCACCCGCCGACTGCCGGAGCTGGCGGCCACCGGCTGGCCGGTGCTGGTCGCGATGTCGAACAAGGACTTCGTCGGGGAGGCCCTGGCCGCCGGGGTCGACGAGCGGCTGGAAGGCACCCTCGCCGCGACGGCGATCAGTGCTTGGCTCGGCGCCCGGGTCTTCCGCGCCCACCAAGTGGCCGCGACGGTGCGCACGCTGCGGATGGTTGCGGCCATCCGCGGCGACGCCGACCTCGCCTTCGCCCGCCGCGGCGTCGTCTGAACCCGCCCTCGGCTCCATCCGAGTCCCGGCGCTGCGGTTTGTCAGTCGCCTTCGATGATCTCTCGGTCGGTCGGCTGCGGCCCGGCGGCGCCCGCGGCTACCACGCCCGCCAGCGCGGCGGCCTCCAGCCGGTCCAGTGCCTCGCCCACGCTGACCGCCCAGATCAGCGTGTCGCGGGCGACGTCCCGGACGAAACCGCCCGCGACGAGGGAGTCGACGAGCAGCCGCAGGTGACCGAAGACCCCGCCGGGGTCGAGGACGACGACGGGCTTCGTGTGCAGGCTCAGCACCCGGGCCACCCAGATCTCCAGCAGCTCCTCCAGTGTGCCCAGCCCGCCGGGCAGCGCGAGGAAGCCGTCGGCGCGGGCGTCCATCAGCGCCTTGCGCTCCCGCATCGTGTCCGTGACGATCAGCTCGTCCGCCTCGGTGTCGCTGACCTCCAGTGCCAGCAGCGCGCGTGGGATCACCCCGATGGTGCGGGCGCCGCCGGCCCGCGCCGCCCGGGCCACCGCCCCCATGCACGACACGGAGCCACCGCCGGACACCAGGGTGTGTCCGCGCCGGGCGAGCTCCGCCCCGGTCTGGGCCGCCAGCTCCACGTGGGCGGCGTCGATCGCGGACGAGGACGCGCAGTAGACGCAGATGTTCACGGTTCGGGCACCTCCGTGCGGGGCGGCGCGGCGTGCCCGGCCGTCCCCTGCACGATGATGCGCACCGCCTCGTCGACATCGTCGGTTATCGACAGGATGTGCAGGTCGGACTCCTTGATCAGGCCGGCCGGCAGGACGGTGGAACGCAGCCACTCCACCAGGCCCGACCAGTACTGCGACCCGATGAGGACCACCGGGAACCGGGTGACCTTCCCGGTCTGGACGAGGGTGAGCGCCTCGAACAGCTCGTCGAGCGTGCCGACCCCGCCGGGCAGGATGACGAACGCCTCGGCGTACTTGACGAACATCGTCTTGCGTACGAAGAAGTACCGGAAGCTGACGCCCAGGTCGACCCAGTCGTTGAGCCGCTGCTCGAACGGCAGCTCGATGCCGAGGCCGACCGACAGCCCGCCCGCCTCCTGGGCGCCGCGGTTGACCGCCTCCATCGTCCCCGGCCCGCCGCCGGTGATGACGGCGAAGCCGGCCGCGGCGAGCGCGGCCCCGAGACGACGACCCTGCGCGTAGATCGGATCGTCCGGGCTGATCCGCGCCGAGCCGAAGACCGTCACGGCCCGCGGCAGCTCCGCGAGCAGCCCGAAGCCCTCGACGAACTCGCTCTGGATCCGCATCACCCGCCACGGGTCGCCGTGCACGAAACCCGACGGGCTGCGGGTGTCGAGCAGCCGCTGGTCGGTGGTGGACCGCTCGACCTGGCCGCGGCGGGCGACGACCGGACCGCGGAACTGCTCCGGCGGCGGGTAGCGGCGCTCGCGGCCATTCACCGGGGCACTGTTGCCGGACCGCTCGCCAGCGGCCGGCGGGGTGGCGCCTGACTCGGCCGGCGGGGTGGGGCTCGGCCCGGTGGGCTGCGGATCCGGGTTCGCGGGCGATGTCACCACGCCCACCCTAGGCCCTCGACGGCCCCGTCGGGTGGCGGCCTAGCCCCCGAGAACACGGTCCGCGACAACGTTCACCGGACGGCAATCCGGGCTATCCCCACCAGCCCCACCAGCCCGATCCAGCCCGCGATCGTGGGCGCCTGCAGCAGGTCAGCCGCCGTAGGCGTACGTCCGGATCCAGTCGACGTACATGGAGATGTGGGCGGGCGTGCTGGCGTCCCGGCACGGGATGCCGTCGTGGCAGCCGGTGTCGAGCTGGAGCGCCATGTGCATCGGCGAGGTGTCGGGATGGTCGCGGCGCCGTTCTGGGTGCGGGCGGGCAGCACCGTGAAGACGTTGCGTCCGTCGAGATAGTAGGACAGCCGGCCCGGCAGCCATTCGACGGCGACGGTGTGCCAGGCCGTGAAGTCGGCGGTGAGCGCGGTCGGCGTGCTCAGGGTGTCGTTCTTCGCCCCGTTGTGGACGGCCATCGTCGCGCTGCCGCGGGTGCCGTCCTGCACCTCGATCATGTCGATCTCGCCGTCGTCCGGCCACTTCTGCGACTGTGGCCACAGAAGCACGACTGCCGAGTAGCCGGCGCCCGGATCGACCCGGAACCGGGCTTCCCAGCGGCCGTACTGCTGGTGCAGCAGGCTGGCCAGCCCGCCGGAGACGTCCCGGCCCGCACTGCCGTTACCTCCGGTAATACGTAGGGAGCCGTCAGCCACGGTCACCGCGGACGGCACCCGTGGAAAACTGCCCGTCGGACTGTCGTAGACGAACCACTTCGACGCGTCGACCGCGGAACCGTTGAAATCGTCGGTCTTCACCGGCGCGCCCCACAGGGCCCCGTCGCTGCCGGTCGCAGCCGCAGCCGAGGGCGCCGCGCCGGGGCCGCCGGAGGTCGGGGCACAGGAGCCGACCGCGGCCACGAGACCGGCGACGAGCAGGCGGCCACCCGTGCGTGCCGACCGGCTCACCGCACCAAGCTCACGAGGTCCGTGCACAGAAGCTCCGCCATCACGGCGACCGCCTTCCGGTCATGGACCGCACCGTCGAAGCTGATGCTCACGTGCATCGACCCGGCAACCTCGACCATCGTCACGGTGATTCCGCTCGGGCCACCAGGGGTCGAGGCAAACGCGAGGATGCGACCGTCGGTGGCAGGATGCCATGGCAGCGATTCGAACCCGGTGTTGCGGGTGAGAAAGCTAACGGCGAGTGTCGGCGCGGGTGTCCCGGAAGTAGGGGCAGGTGGCGCGGGCGGCACGAGCTGCTTGGCCGCGGCGACGGCCATCGTCGCCACCGGCCGCCCGTTGGCGAGCACCGCCCGGATCGCCTCGGTGACGGCGCCTGGGTCACCCGGGTCGGCTGGTTCGAGGTAGACGCCGGTGGCGAAGTTGCCGAGCGCGACGCAGGGCCCCGGCAGGTAGCGCCGCACGTCGAACAGCACCCACAGCCCGGGGGCCGGCTCCGGTAGGCCGGCCTTCGCGGCGGCCGACCAGGCGGCGGCGAACATGATGGCGGCCGTCGACGGGGCCGCCGGCCCCTGGGCGCGGGCCCGCCGCACCGCGCGCAGCAGCTCCGGCCCTGCCTGCCGGTACACGAACGCCGGGTCGATCACGCCGGCACCGAAGGCCGCCGGGCGGGCGAGATCCTCCGACGGCTGCACCGCCGCCGCAGCGGACCCACCCACACCGAACTGGCCGGCGGTGGGCTGGCCGGCGGTGGGCTGGGGTCGGGAGCTGCGGACAACGCCGAGCAGGCGGCCCGGGTGGCGTCCGAAGGTCGCCGCGAACGCCCGCGCCAGCGGCAGGGCGGGGCCCGCGCCGGCGGCGAGCTCGGGGACCCCGCCGTCGCGGGCGCAGCTCAGCAGGTCCGACCAGACGCGGTTGATGAACGAGCCGTCGCCGAGGACGTGGCTCATCTCGACCAGCACGTGTTCGTCGCCGAGGAAGATCCGCAGTGGCTGGCCGACCGGCGGGTCGGCCAGCCTGGCTGAGACGAGCGTGCCGACGCCGTCCAGGTCGGGCGGCGCGGCGTCGAGGGGCCGGACCATGCGGCCGATGTGCTGGTCGAGTTCGTCGGCGGGGACGTGCCGCCAGTAGGACCCCGTCGGGTCCAGGGCGCGCAGCAGCGGCGTGCCCGGGGCGACGGCGGCGAGCCGGTACAGGGCGTCGCGTAGCTGGTCGGGCCGCGGTATCGCCATCGGCCCGAGGACCCCGACGATGGCGGTGCGCCGCCAGACGCGGTTGCGCGGCGAGAGCGGCCAGCTCGCCGCCGGCCGGGGGACGACTCGTCGGGTCGGGCTCAATGTGCCTCCGCCGCGTCTCGGGTGAACAGGTAGATCGTCGCGTCCGGGTTGCGGTAGACGACGGTGAAGTGCCGGTCGGCCTGGATCTCGCGGCCGATCCGGGCGATCGTGCCGTCCGGCGCGAGGCCGTAGGAGTGGGCGAAGGCCACCTGGCTCTGCGAGTATCCGCGCGGCCCGTACCGACCCATCGTCGAGATCACCCCAGCGGTCTCGGTCGCAGGCGCCCGGCCGAGCGCGTTGCCACGGAACACCGGGTCCTCCAGCAGCGCGTAGGACGGCTTCGGGGTCCGGGCGAACTCGGCGTAGCGGGGGCTGTAGTCGCCGGGCCAGTCCGTGTCCCCGAACATCACCGGAATGCGGGGGTCGCCGTGGTCGTAGAGCCAGGCGGCGGAGGCGACGTCGCCGCGCGTCATGTGGTTCGCGTCGAACGGGATGTAGAAGGCGCACAGCCACAGGCCGAGGTAGGTGACGAGGGCACCCAGCGTCACCGCCGCTCGCAGCGGGCGGGGCGGGGAGTCCTCGCGCAACAGCGCGGCGGCGATGAGGATCGCGCACCACGGCAGCGAGAACAGGAAGACCCGTAGCCGCCCCTCCCCGCCGTAGATCTGCAGGAACAGCACGAGACCGGTGCCGATCACCGCGCCGCTACACAGCAGGACCCCGCGGGTCGCCCGCCGCCGAAGCAGGATGACGACGGAGACGACGGCGGCGAGCCAGGTGCCGCCGAACAGCGCGAGTCCGGCCCGGGCGTAGAGGATCTTCCCCGCGGACTTGTGCAGCTCGACGTAGACGCCGGAGTTCGTCGCGTTGGCGACGGCGTCGGCGCCGCTGAACAGCCCGAAGTGGTCGCGGATGTAGGCGAGGTTGGGCACCAGGTAGGCGACGGAGATGACGGCCATGGCCGCCACCAGCCAGCGGGGCCGGACGACGCCCAGCGCCGTGAGCACGCCGACGGTGAGCACGATCAGGTACGGGGTGAGCTGGTGGCTGACCACGACCGCCGTGGTCAGCACCAGGATCGCGGCAATCGTGGCGCCCGCCGGCCAGGTCGCGGTGCGGGGCGGGCCCGGGTCGTCGACGGCGGAGCCGAGCACCCGGCGCAGCAGCCTCATCCGGCGGCCGCTGCCTCGACCGCCGGGGCTGCCGGGGCCGCCGGGGCCGTGGGTGAGCTGGCCGGCCACGATCACGTAGATCGCCAAGACGAGGGTGAAGCTGATCGCCTGCGGCGCGAAGTAGTTCTGCCCGATCCAGTTTCCCGCGGTGAACAGGTACGCGGCGAGCCATGGCACGCGGGTGCCGCCGAGGACGGTGCGGGCCAGCGCGGCGACCAGGAACAGGTCGACGACGGCGAAGAACGGTTCGGCCCAGGCCGCGAACGTCACCGGGTCGGGTCGGCCGGCGACCTCGCCGAAGAAGGCTGCCAGGGCGAAGAATCCGGGCCAGCGGTGGTAGAGGTCGACCGACCGGTCGACGCCGTGGTGCGCCTCGATGAACCGGGTGACGCCGATGTGCTTGTACACGTAGGCGTACTGCGGCAGGTCGGTGACCGCCGGGATCGTCGCGTAGAGCACGATCACCAGGGCAATGCCGACGCAGGCGAGGAGCGGGCCGGACGGCCGCACCGCCGACAGGGCGACGACCGCGGCGATGGCCAGGACGCCGAGCGCGACGAACCACAGCGCCGGCAGCGCGGCCAGCAGGCCGTAGGAACCGAGCCGGTCGACGTCGATGCCGCGCAGGCTGACGGCCCAGCCGACCAGCCCGACCAGGACCGCGGCGAGCAGCACCCCGTTGCGGCGTGGGCCGGCGCGCCACCACGGCTCGGTGGACCGGCCCAGCCCCTCGACGGCCGCGGCGCCGTAGGTGCCGGTGCCGGTATCCTCCCGCCGCGGGATCACCTGCGGCAGGCTGTCAAGACCCGGCATCGACCCCGCCGCTGCGCTGCGCGGCCGCGCGGGCCTGCGCGTAGAGGATCGGTCCGGCGACCATCCCGACCCGTTCACGGGCAAGCAGGCCGCGGGGCATCGCGTGCTCGCGTCCGTAGCTCTCCCGGGTCGTGTCGCCGATCTTCCAGATCTTCCACATGCCGACGGGCAGCCTGGTGAGGATGTCCGTCCGGCTGCGGCGGTCGCCGAGGTGTTTGACCAGGTAGGCGGTGAGCCCGGTGCCATAGCCCCACATCTGCTTGCGCAACGCGTCGAGGTCGCTGCGGTGACTGTGCCAGACCAGCGCCGCGGGCTCGTAGGCGAGCTGGTATCCGCCGAGCAGGACCCGGACGAAGGCGTCGAGGTCCTCGCCGCCCTCGGTCAGGGTGCCGGCGCCGAGGGCCTCGTCGAACCCGCCGAGCTCGCGGATCATGTCGGCGCGGACGGCGAAGTTGGCGCCGGCGCCGAACACGCCCGCGGAGTACGGGTAGAGCGGATGGGCGAGGCGGTGGCGGTCCATGTCGTACAGGTGCGGCTGGCAGCTCGACGCCCAGGTCACCCGGGAGTCGAAGTAGTACTCGGCCAGGTTCTCCAGCGTCGCGGTCGAGACCAGGCCGGTCACGCAGCCGACGCCCGCGCCCTGCCGGAAGCCGCGCAGCAGGCCGGCGATCCAGCCGCCGTCGACGCGCACGTCGTCGTCGGTGAAGGCGATCACCTCACCCCGCGCCTCGGCGACCCCGCGGTTGCGCGCGCAGGACAGCCCGGGGCGGTCCTCGCGGACGTAGCGGAACCGCGGCGACGAGCCGACGAGCCGACGAGCCGGTCGAACACCGCCCGGGTGGAGTCGTCCGACGGCGCATTGTCGACGATGACCACCTCCAGGTCCGGATGGTCCAGTGCCTGCAGCCCCGACAGGTAGGCCGGCAGCATCGCGGACCGGTTGCGGGTGCACACGACGACGGTCACCGACGTGGGGTCCACCACGGCCCGGGAGCAGTGGGCGACCTGCTCCCGCGGCGGTATCGCCCCCGGGCCGAGCGCCGGTACCATCCGCAGGCCGTCGCCGCGCAGGTGCACGGCCATCCGGTCGGCGAACGCCAGGTGGGCGGTCTCGAAGAACTCGTCGTGGTTGAGGATGCCGTCGGTCAACTGCAGGTTGACGTAGCCGAGCGGCTCGGTGTGCAGCCGGACGAGCAGCCGGATCTGCGAGTAGGGCTCCCCGCCGTCCCGGACGACCGGCGCGGTGGGCAGCACCGGATCCCCGAGTTCGACCGCCCCGCAGAAGGTGGGAACGGGGCGGGACCGCTGCCACGGCTGCCGGCTATCAGTCATCACGCAGTGTCCTTACCTGTCGATCTGATGGGACGGAACGAGCCGCAGTGTCGGAACAGGTCGAGCCCGATCAGCGCGGCGCTTGGCAGGCCGAGTACGAGCGCCGGCACGGCGATGTACCAGGCCCCGACGTGCCAGGCCCCGAGAAACACGGGCACCACGCTCACGAGCAGCTCCGCGGCGAGGCTGAAGGCCACGGCGAGCCCCAGGGTGGTCAAGGGGTCCAGCGGGGCAAGCCGGGTCAGGACGGCCCAGCCGGGCACGAGGCTGAAGCAGACGATCGCGACGAGGGGCCGCAGGGCCGAGTGGGGCACGATCAGGACCACGCCGACGAGGAGCACGAGCAGGGCCAGCAGGGCCGCGTCCACGACCGCGCGAGTCCGCTCGCCGACCGCCTCGCCCCGCCCGGGTTGACCCGGCGCCTGCGGGCGCAGGCCAACTGTGCGCTCGGGGTCGGTCGCGGGGTCGGTCGCGCGGCGGGTCCGGGTCGAGGGGATCAGGAAGGGCAGCAGGCGTGGCAGGACGACCAGCGCCACGGCGCCGTCCGCAGCGAAGAAGCCGAGTCCCAGGCCGGTCAGGCCGTGGTGCACCAGGCCGAACCAGGAGACGCCGAGCTCCGCCACCCCGCCCGCCGCGCTGATCGCCACCGCCTCGATCCACCGGCCCTTGACCCGTGCGATCAGCAGGTAGGCCGACATGACGGCCATCGGTACGAGGCTGAGGGCGAGCAGGCGTAGCAGGTTCGCGGCGCAGGTGTAGGAGGGGACGGGGTGGGCGAACAGCATCAGGATGACGAGAACCGGGGCGAGCAGCGTCGCCTGGCGGCGCAGCATGGTCCGCAGTAGCGACGGGATCTGGCCGGGTTCCAACGAGCCGTGTACCAGCAGGGACACCCCGAAGTTGAACGAGATCATCCGTAGGCTGTACGGGATGGTCCAGGCGATGAAGAAGACCGCGTTTCCCTCGGTGCCCAGCCGCGCCACCACCAGCAGTGGCAGCAGGTTGGCGCTGGCCACCCCGACCAGGTTGCCGATGTGGCTGCCGCTGACGAAGCGGGTGACGGTACGCGCGTCCCAGCCCGGTGGCCCGGGCGGCGAGGCCGCCGCGAAGCGTGGCAGGAGGCGACGCCAGATGATGATGTTCATCACGACCACGAGCAGGATCACCGGCAGCAGCCACGAGGCGAACACGGCGAAGGCGCCGCCGACGAAGCAGACCAGCAGCACCAGTCGGAGCAAGCCGAACACCAGGTTCTCGACCGGCACGAGCATGGCGGCGCCCATTCCCAGCAGCACCACATCCTGCAGCGCGAAGACCGACCAGAGCGCCACCGCCTCCGGGTACCACAGCAGTCCCCGGCCGGGGTGCCCGCCGAACAGGTCGGTGCCGAACAGGATGACGAAGGGAACCGCCGCCACCATGCTCGCCGCCGCGACGGTGACGTAGCAGCCTCGCACCAGCCGGCCGCCGGACACGCCGGCCGCCGGCAGGAACCGTTGCAACGCGGTGTGCAGGTCCAGCGAGGCGATCGCCGAGAGCAGCACCAGCCCCGAGGTGAGACCGGCGGCCTGGCCGACCACGCGCTGTGGGAACAGTCGCGCGGAGATCACATAGCACAGCAGGCCGGTGAGCGCGTTCCCGACGGAGCTCGCCGTGAGCGCGTAGGCGTCCAGCACCAGCCTGCGGTCACGGGACGGCCGGGCGGCCACCGTCGGCCCGACCCCACCGGCGATCGGCGCGGTCCGCGGGGTACTGACACTGGTCATGGGGCCTCGGCGGCGCCCGTCACCGCCGGCTCCCGATCCGGGCCGCCGGACTCGGGAACGGTCATGCCGCCGTGTCCGCGAGGTCCGCCGTGTTCGCAAGGTCCGCCGGCCGGGTCCTGAGCCGTTCGGGGCGCCGCGGCGCGCCGAGCAGCTCGTCGAACAGGGCCTGGTAGCGCTCGGCCGACTCGGCCCAGGACGACGCGTCGAGGTAGCGCCGACCGCAGCGTGCCGGCAGCTCGCACAGCGCCGCGAGCAGCGCGGGAACGTCGCCCGGCGGAACGAGGACGGCACCGTCGTAGCGGGCGGCGGTCTCGGTGAGGCCGCCGACGTCGGTGACGACGACCGGCAGCCCCGCCGCCATCGTGATGTGCAGGGGACCGGACGCCGACGAGCGGCGGTAGGGCAGCACCACGGCGTTCGCGTTCGCGAAGTAGGAGTTCACCTCCACGTCGTTGACGTACCGGTTGACGAAGACGATTCGGTCGCGGTGGCGGGACTCCTCGATCATCCGTGCCGGCAGGGTGTGGCCCTCCCAGGTCTCCCCGACCACCGTCAGCCGGAAATGGCCCGCCTCGTCATCGGTCAGCAGCTCGAAGGCGGCCAGGAGATCCTCGAGCCCCTTGTAGGGGCGAATCGTTCCGAAGAAGAGCAGATCGGTGATCTGGTCGTGCCGCCGCGGTCCCGGCACGCCCGCGCTCCCCGCATGTTGGGCGTAGGGACCGTGCGGGATCACCGCGATCGGGCGGTCGTGCAGCCAGAACCTTTCCCGGACAACGGCGGCGTCGTGCTCGGAATGAACCACCACGCCGTCCGTGCAACGGAGAAGTCGCGGAAACACGTGGTTTACATAAGCCGCGACACCGGGCCTAATCGTCTCGCCCGTGTCCTGCGTCTCATGGAACTCGACGACGACTCGGGCGCCGCGCAGCCGGGCGGCGACGATGAGCGCAAGGTAGCTGTGCAGAACGGTTCCGGTCCACCACTGAAGGACGATAACGTCGGGCCGTTCACGAACGACGAATCGCAGCGCTCGCGGCATCGTTGAACCCCAGAACCAGTCAACCCCGTTGAACAGCGGCACCGCCTCGGGATACTGCTGGGTAACTATCGAGGTGTCGCCGACCCGCGCCCGCCCCGGATAAAACCGGGCCGTCAGGAGCCGGCGCATCAGAACGGCGGAGGTGAGCAGATCCCCGCGGCGAGCAAACGCCTGGGTCAGCTGGTGGGTGTAGTAGCTGATTCCCGAAACGAATTCCCAGCCGGAGCCGACCACGCACACGCGGCGGCGGGCGTCGCCACGCGACCGGCGGGACTCGACCAGGATGGTGCGCAGCACCCGCAGCCCGTCGGAGAAGGCGTTGAGGTTGCTGGCGCCGAACAGCCGCTGATGCTCGAAACTCGGTACCTCCGCCACCCGCAGGCCCGCGCGCGAGACCCGCATGTTGATCGAGACCCGCATGTTGATCAAGGTCTCGACCTCGAAGCCGTCCCCCCACCTGGTGGTCTGCCCACGCTCGCCCGGATCCAGGCCGAGGAAGGGCAGACGGTGGCGCCAGAAGGCGTTGTAGCCGTAGCAGAGGTCCGAGTACTCGCTGCCGATTAGGGCGTTGACCAGCCGGTTCAGCGCCGCGTTGCCCGTCCGGCGGAAGCGGGTGATGTCGCTGCTGCCGCCGCCGGCGCGGAACCGGGATCCCTTGGCGTAGTCCGCCCCCGCGGCCAGCGCGGCCACGAAGGCGTCGATCTCGCCCGGATCGGCCGAGCCGTCGGCGTCCAACATGACCAGGACGTCGCCGGAGGCGACGGCGAAGCCACACGCGAGCGCATTACCCTTACCGCGCCGCGTCTGATGGACGATGACGACGTCCGGACGCAACGCGCGCGCAACCTCGATCGTATCGTCGGTCGAATGACCGTCCACAACGATGATCTCGGCCTCGGCGGGAAGCCGGGCGAATACGTGCGCGAGATTACGCGCCTCGTTCAACGTCGGGATGATGATACTGATCGACGGCGTGTCGTCGGCACTGCTCAACAGTTTCCCCCCGGGGTACGTACAAAAAAGACCGCAATCACCTGCCACAACGCCGATGCGTCGATGCGTCGGTGCGCAAGAAAGGAGACGGTCATCGCCGGAAAATGGGGCAGAATTTTGCGACCGGGCGCCATCCCGCCGATCGTGCCGCCCCCCGTTGACCACCTACGAGAAGTAGCGACAGATCCGTGTAGGTACGACAGCGACGCTAGCATGTTGGTTCGCAGACCGTCGACCTGCGCTATCGCGCGACAAGCCGCGATGACATCATTCTCGGCCGAATGATCGGGTGATCGGATGGAGTCGGTACTCCCGCCACGCGGACCACGCCGGGCCGATCGACGAACGTCGCTCCAGGGGCGAACCTGTTGTACTCATGAGATTTCGGCCGCCGGCACCGCGCGTTTCCCCCCGAACATCGATCACCGGGGCCGCCCATCAATTGTCGCCCAGCGGCGCAGGTTCACGGCGCGCCGTCGTTTTGTGTGACGCGTCACCGCCCCGGATCGGCGACATATTTGCGCCCAAATTCCATGCGGTGCGGTTCAACTTTACTTGATCTTGAGGCCGGCCACTGACCACCAGTGGTCGCTCACGGCAACGGTGAGTTCCACCCGCACGTAGCGGGCGATGGCCGGGGGGAAGGCGACCGTGGTGTGGGGGCCGTCGTCGCCGCCGGTCGCGACGGTCCGCCAGGTGGTCCCGTCGAGGGAGACGCGCACCGCGTAGCCACGTGGCTGGTCGCCGGCGCTGGGGCCGGTGTCGAAGTCGATGCCGCTGACCGGCGTCGGGGCGCGCAGGTCTGCCTGTAGCCACATCCCCGGTTCCTGGGGATAGCCGCTGGTCCAGCGGGTGCCGGGCAGACCGTCGGCGACGAGGGCGGGCGCGGTGTCGGTGCAGCAGGCGCTCACCGCGACCGTCGAGGCCGACATGCGGGGTCCGGGCACAGCGGAGGCGGCGGCGGAGGCAGAGGCGGAAGCGAGCAGGCGGCGTACGACCGGCTTGACGGCGGCGTACCAGGCGTCACCGAGTGCGTTGTAGCCGACCTGGTCGGGATGCAGCCCGTCGACGTAGTGGTCGGGGCCGACCACCGCGGACAGGTCGACGACGGAGACGTTCGCGCCGGTGGCCCGGCTGGCGGCGACGACGCCGGGGACCGCCGCGTTGAAGGCCGCCCAGGTGGCGTCGTGGCCGTTGTGCATCGGGACGAGGGTCGACACCAGCACGGTGACGCCGGGGCGGGCGGCCAGGACGGTGCGCAGCAGCTCGCCGAGCCGGGCGGCGGCCTGCTGGGCGGTGGCCCCCTCGTTGATGTCGTTGGTGCCGGCCATGAGCAGGACGACGTCGGGCTGGGCTGCGCCGACCCAGCTGGCCGCCTGGCGTTGCAGCGCGTCAAGTCGCCAGCCGGGATGGCCTTCCTCCCGTTGATCGCCCAGGTCGGGGGGGCCGCCGTGCTGGGAGCCGACGAACACGACCGGCTCACCGTCGTTCTGCACCAGCCGGTGCCACAGCTGGGTGCGCCAGCCGCCGCTGGTCACGAACCCGTCGACGAGCGAGTCCCCCAGCGGCATCACCCGGATGCGGTTCTGCGTCCCGACGAGCTCACCGCCGGTACCGGGAGCCCGGGGGCGGGATGCCCAGGGGCGGGACGCGACGCGGTGTCGGGACCCGACGCGGGGGCGCCGGGGGGGAGGATGCGGCCGCGAGCCGGGGGCCCGGCCAGGAGAACGAGGCCATGGCGCCGGCCGGGACCCGCGCGGTGAACGACACCCGGCCGTCGTCGACGGTGACCGCCGCCTCGGCCGCCCCCGGGTTGTAGGCGACCAGTGCGCGCGAGCCGTCCGGGTTCACGAAGGCGACGTTCTCCAGCCCGCCGGGTCCGGGCGAGGCCGTGTCCACCCGGACGGCACCCGGCTTGGTGACCCTGGCAAGCTGGCCGAGCGCGTAGTACTCGGGGCTGTACTCCACGTTTCCGGTGTGCTCGTCGATCGTGACCAGCCCACGGCAGCTCGGGCAGCCGCCGAGCTTGGGCCCGCCGGTCTCGTCGAGCGCCACATTCCAGTAGGCGACCGTGGCGGCGCCGTTGCGCGTCGCGCCGATCACCATGTTCTGCGCGCTCCAGCGCAGGCTGTCGCCGAATCCCTTGGACCAGGATCCGCTGGAGCATTCGGTGACGTATTGGGCGAGGTTCGGCGCCTGGCCGCGTAGCATCGCCTGGGCGGAGGGGTCCCCGCCGTAGCAGTGGGAGGCGACCCCGGCGATCCACGGCGCCGCCGCGGGGTCGCTGAGGACCTGCAGGGCGTAGGAGCCCAGATCCCAGTTCTGATCGGAGACCGCTATCCGGGTGCCCAGCCCGGCCGCGCGCAGCACCGGACCTAGCGCGGCGATCACCGCCGCCTCCTGCTGGGCCGTCATCGGCATGGCGGGATGGTTCGCGGGCGGCGCCAGCGGCTCGTTCAGCGGCGAGATCAGGTCGATCGGCACGCCGCTGTCCGCGTAGGCGCGGGCGTAGGCGGCCAGGTAGGCGGCGAAGGCGGCGGTGTACTCGGGCCGCAGGGGGCCGCCAGAGGACCCGGCCAGCGTGCCGCCGGTGCGCATCCAGGCCGGTGCGGTCCAGGGGGTCGCCATCACCCGCAGGTCCGGATTGAGCTTGCGGGCGTGCCGTAGCAGCGGCAGCAGGTGCTGCTCGTCGGGGGCGACGCTGAATTGCCGCAGCTGCGGGTCGCTCTGGCCCGCGGGGACGTCGTCGTAGGTGACGGCGGCGCGGGAGAAGTCGCTGGCGCCGATCGGCTGGCGAAGGAAGCTCAGCCCGGCGCCCGCGTCGGGGTCGAACAGCGAGCGCATCAGCTTGCCGCGCTCGCGCGACGACAGCCTCGTGTCGATCAGGTAGGCGGAGGAGTCGGTCAGCGAGGCGCCGACTCCCTCCAGGACCTGGAAACGCTGGTCCGGGTCGACCCGCAGGACTCCCTCGGCTGCGGCTCGACCGGTCGACGGGGACAGCCGCACGTCCGGCTGGCGGTCCAGGTGGCGCGTGCCGTCCGCGGTGGTCAGCCACGCCGAGACGTGCGGGTCCGCGCCGGACCCCACCACGCCGAGCACGATGGACACGGCGACGACGGCGGACAGCAGCCCGATCACGGCAACCGCGAACGTGCGGGACCGCGGCCGGGACGCGGCCACGATCGCGCCGAGCTGCGGGGTTCGCTGCATGGTCGGTTCGGCCATGGTTGGCGTCCGTCAGCCTTCGTGCCGGGGACCGTAGTAGGAACGCAGCCGGCCGTCCGACTGGAACAGCGCCTTCAGCTCGCCGGAGGGCCTTTCGAGGATGACGTAGCTGAACCAGCCGAACGGCACGGAGACGGCCACCAGCAGCAGCGCCACCCAGGGGAACGCCGTCGCGTGGTGGCTCAGCAGGTGGTGGGTGTCGAGGTAGAGCAGGATCGGTTCGTGCCACAGGTAGACGCTGTAGCTGATGGTGCCGGCGAACATCAGGGGGCGCACCGCGAGGATCCGTCGCCACCATGCCCGCGGATGGGCGAACAGCGAGCTGCCGAGCAGCAGGGTGAACGCGACCATGGACAGCATGTTGAACTCGGTCGAGGTCCTGGCGTCATCGGCCCGGATGGCGCATCCGTAGACGAGGATGGCCAGCGCCACGAGCCGGACGGGGACGAGCCAGACCGCCCGCACGGGCCGGTTGCCCCACCGGGCGTGGAGGATGGCGAGGAACATCCCCATGGCGAACATCTCCGCCTTGGCCAGGGGGTTGAACCAGATTGCCCACCGGTCCGACGGCTGGTGGGCGATGTCGAGCACCCACCAGTGGTACACCAGCGAGCCGACCAGCATCACGGTGGGCGGCGTCGCGATCACCAGCGCCCGGACCGCCGGGCGTGACCGGGCGGGATTCCAGCCTCGCAGGACCAGCAGGATGAGCGCCACCGCGACGTAGAAGAAGATCTCCACCGAGAGGGACCAGGCCGGGCCGATGGTGTAGAAGATGCGGCGGCTGTCGAAGATCTGGGTGAAGGTGAGGTGCTCCACGAGGTCGCGCCAGTCGCCGGGCAGCTCGGGGTTGCGGTAGGTCCAGACCAGCAGGGTCGCGAACCAGTACAGCGGCAGGATGCGCACGGCGCGGCGCAGCAGGAAGACCCGCGGGCTTCCCACCCGCCGCCCGGCGAGGACCTGGCGTGCCGCCGGGGCGTAGAGCAGGAAGCCCGACAGCAGGAGGAACAGGCTGACGAGGCCGTCGAGGTTGAGCATCACATGGCCCAGCGGCGTCCCGGCGTATGCGTAGCCGTCGGGGGTCGAGCCGGCCGTGTCCCCGCCGGCGCCCTCCCGGCAGAACTGGTAGGCGTGGAAGACCACGATCCCCAGGGCGGCGATTCCCCGATATCCCTCGAGGTCGTCCATGCGCGCCAGCGTCCCAGGCGCAGGCGTCGGCGATGACGTGGGCGATGACGTAGACGCGGGCGCGGACCCGGGGGTGGGGGTTGTGAGCAGGCCGGTCACGCCGATTCCCGCTGGTAGGCCGGGCTGGGCACGGGCACCTGGCGCGGGGTGACCCGCCACTGGCGCTCCCCTCCTATTTCTTTGATCTGAGCCACCCGGGCCAGGGCGTTCTTGTACTCGGTGTAGAAGAAACCGGCGAACAACGCGTAGACGAGGAACCATCGTCGACGCCGACGCACGTCCGGGTGGGCGAGCAGGTAGGCGAAGAGGCTTTGTGTCACGCCGACTCCCGTCGTGACCAGCGTGAGGAACAGGAAGAACGGCATGGCCCAGTGCACGCCC
>NZ_CADCWT010000064.1 GCF_902806485.1 Candidatus Frankia alpina
CGGTGCACCATCCAGCGACCGGACAATTTATCGCCCGGCTCGACTTCGCCTGGCCGACACTTCGTCTGGCCATCGAGGCGGACGGAGTCGGCCCCCACAGTGACCCGCAGGCCCTACTCCGCGACCGGCGCCGTCAGAACGACCTCGTCCGGCTCGACTGGGAGGTCCTCCGCTTCACCTGGCAGGACGCAGCCGCCGGTACGCCATCTGCGCGACGCACGACGGTGATTGTCCGCACCGCCCTCGCGGACGCCACCGCCCCGGATAGACGCCGCCTCCGACGCTGATCCCCGCTCCCGACCGCGACCCCGACCCGACCCCCACCCACGGCATGCGCCAAGCGCCGGGCAGGGCGCTGCGATTCAGAGGGACCACGGTGGTCCTTGTAGATGGTTTCGTGCCCGGTTTGTCCATAGCAAGCGACCACAGATGCGATCAGCCACGCAGCACCACTGCACGGAAATGAACACGGCGACCGGGGCTGTCACCGCCGGGCAAGTGCCGGCCATGGCAGCCCCGGTCGCCGGGGCACGCGGAGAAGAGCGCGAAGCGAAGGCGCGAAGGCGCGCGCACCCCCTTTGCCGGAATGTCAGCGCGGGGGGCCGCTGACGGGGGTGGCGGGGGCGCGCTTGACGGTTTTCGGGTCCATGCGGCGGATCAGCATCGAGACGATGATGATGAACAGGATGCCGATCGCGGCGCCGGCGATGATGTCGGTGAGGTAGGTCGACGCGGTGTGGTCGTAGAACGGGTCGACGACGGCCTTCGGGTTGATCAGCTTCTTGGGGCCGTCCGGGCGCAGGACGCCGGCGAGGGTGATCCGGTTCATGTCGGCGATCGACGACATCGACGCGAACCCCCAGCGCGCCGGCGCGATGTAGGCGACCTGCTCCAGGCCGGCGGTCCCCTTGACCGGCACGATGCCACCACTGAAGATCAGCTGGGCCATCGTGATCAGGACGAGCAGGGGCATCGTCTTGTCGGCGTTGTCGACCAGCGCCGAGATCAACAGGCCGAGCATCGCCGAGGCCAGCGACACCACGATCACCGCGATCAGCATCTCCAGCAGGGAGTTGCCGAGGATGAGACCGGCCTTGGGTGTTCGCCCGGCCAGCCCGATCAGCGTGAACGGGATCGACTGCGCCACCGTGATCAGGATCAGGACGAGGACCTTCGACCCGATGTACGCCGTGCGGGACAGGCCGATGGCTCTCTCCCGACGATAGATCGCCCGTTCCTTGACGATCTCGCGGACCGAGTTCGCCATGCCCATGAAACAGGCACAGAGAACCATGATCAACAAGATCGTGGGCCCGTCGGAGTTGGGGGTGAACTGTTTAGCCTGCTCGGCGGTCAGGTCGAAGTTGCCGCCGATGGCTCTGGGTATCAGCCCCAGCAGAAACGGGAACGCGATGATCAATCGCAGGTAGGACTTGTCAGACGCCACAACGGCCATAGTTCGGCGACTCAGCGTGACGAGCTGGGAGGCCACCGACTGCTGGCGCAGCGAAGGCAGCTCCTCCGGCGCCGGCCGGGCCGACGGGGCCGTGATCGACGCCGGCACGTAGTACCGCGAGTTGCGGAAGCGGGCCGCCGACTCGGCGCCCGGCGTTGCCTCCAGAGTCAGGAAGACATCCGGGTAGTCCCGCTTACCGAAGAACGACAGCGCGTCCTGGGGCGGCCCGAAGTAGGCGACGTACCCGCCCGGAGCCAGGACCAGGATGTAGTCGCACAGGTCGAGCTGGGCGACGCTGTGGGTGACCACGATGACCGTCCGGCCGTCATCCGCCAGGCTACGCAGCGACTCCATGACGTTCTTGTCCATGCCCGGGTCGAGACCGGAGGTCGGCTCGTCCAAGTAGAGCAGGGTCGGCCGGGTCAGCAGCTCCAGGGCCACCGAGGTCCGCTTGCGCTGGCCACCGGACAGCCGCGACACCTGGGTGTTCGCGTGCTGGGTGAGGCCGAGCTCGGCGAGGACCTCGTCGACGCGGGTGCGCCGCTCCGCCTTCGTGACGTCCGGCGGGAAGCGAAGCTCGGCGCCGTACTCCAGGGCCTTGCGCACGGTGAGCGAGGTGTGCAGCAGGTCCTCCTGCGGCACGTAGCCGATGCGACGGCGCAGCTCGTCGTAGTCGGAGTACAGGTCACGGCCGGCGTAGCGGACGGCGCCCTTGTCCGCGGGCCGGAACCCGGTGAGGGCGTTGAGCAGGGTGGACTTGCCTGCGCCGGACGGCCCGACGACGCCGAGCAGCGCCCGGCCGGGCAGCTTGAACGTCATGTCGTGCATGAGCTGCTTCTGGCCGGCCCAGACGTTCAGGGCGTCGGCCTCGAAGCTGACGTCGCCGGAGTCGATGTACTCGACGAGCTGGTCGCCCTCGAGCTGGAAGACGTGGTGGCCGACGGCGATGACGTCGCCCTGGCCGACCTCCGTCCGGTTGATCCGGCGGCCGTTGACGAACACGCCGTTGGCCGAGTCGAGGTCAGCGATCTGCAGGCCCGAACGGCCGATGTAGAGCTCGGCGTGCCGGCGGGAGGCGAGCAGGTCGGTGATCACGATGTCGTTATCCCGGGCGCGGCCGATCGACATCGTGCCCTGGCGCAACCGGTAGGTGGTGCGCCGCTCGTGCTCCTGCTCGAGGCTGGTGGAGCCGCCGGCATGCTCGTCGCGACGGCGGCGGTCGTCGTAGTCGTAGTCGTAGTCGCGACCGCGCTGCGCCGGGCTCGTCGGCCCCTGGTGGCCCCGGCTACCCCGACCCGAGGTGGGCCGCGGCGGGGTGTAGCCGGCGGCGTTGGGCAGCATCGTCTGCATGTCGTAGCCGGGGTCGTAGGCCGGCTCGTCGATCGGGCCGCGGCCCTGCGGGAACTCGGGGTGGACGACGACCTCAGGGCCCGTGGGGGTGCCCAGCCGCAACCGCACCTCGTCGTGCACCGGCACGGACTCGGGCATCCGCTGCCCGTCGATCCAGGTGCCGTTGGAGCTGATGTCCCGGACGATCCAGCCGCTGCTGGCCTGTTCGAGGAGGAGGTGGCGGCGGGAGACCCGGCTGTCGGCGATGACGTAGTCGGCGGTCCGGGCACGGCCGATGATGAACTGGGCCTCGGCTGGCACGGTGGCCGCACCGGCCTCGGTGACGACTCTCAGGAAGGTCGTCTGCACGTGTTTCCCCCTTCGCGACGGGACGCTGGCCGGGTTGTCCCGCCGAACTCCACCTTGTAACTACGCCAGGTCGTGTCACCAAGCCGAGCGATGTCACCGCTTCGAGCGGCGCCACCGGGACAACGGGTGATGCCACACCGAGCGGTCACGCGGGTTGACCGATCATGCCGGATGTCCGATCGTAGCGTCGAGGGATGACCTTGATCCACCCCGGGTGACGGTTGACCGGCCAGCCCAACGGCGTGGCCGCCGTCGCATTCGACCTCTGGACATCTCTCGGTTTCCTGCCGCCTCTTGATCCTCGAAATGCCGGTTATCCTGTACGGATCTTCTCCGCCGTTACCCCCCGGTCGGGCCGCCACCGCGACGACCGTGCCACGGAGGCGACAGCGATGACGCGCGACTCCCGTGCGGCACCCTATGAGAATGCCGGCCGGCGGTCTGCGGGAGTGGCATCTGTCGCCGATCCGACCGAGAGGGCACCGAACGGCTTCAAGTATCCGACCGTCCGCACACAACCGATTCACACGGTGGACCCAACAGAACCGCGGCCGCCTGCTTCGCGTCCCGGAAATGCCTGCAAGCACGCCATGCGACGGCGACGAGCCACGCCGCGCCCACCCGGCCCGAATGGGCGGCCGGACGGCCCTGGACGGCCCCGGACCACCCTCTCGGAGGCGCCGGCGCGGCGACCCCCCAGGCGGCCGTGCGGGCGACACCGGCCAGGATGGCACCGAGAATGTGGCCGGAATCATGCCAGCCCGGGGAGGATCGGGTTCCAGACAGTCATGATCATCAGTGGGCAGGTCAGGACGCCGGCAGAACGACATCCTTGGCGGTCGCGGTGAGCGACAGCCCGGTGGCATTCGTCGACGCCTTGACGATGCGCAGATGGAATGGCAGCCCGGACACCGGGATCGGCACCGGTATCTGGAAACTCACGGGGATGGTGAAGTTCAGGCCGCCCACCACCGACAGCGCGGACGGCACCAGGGTCAGCTCGTTGTTGGTGACCTCGAACGTGGTGATGCCGCTGACCTTCGTACTGCCCAGCCCGAAGGGGCCGTCGACGGTGCCACTCAGCTCGACCTTCTTCCCACCGTCCACCGGGGCGACCTGGACCTTCACCGCCTGCTTCGCGAGGAAGGCGTTCAGGTCGGCGTAGGTGATGCCGACGGTGGCCCGCACGTCGTCGACGGGGACCTGCCCCACGTTGTCGGTCAGGGCGTCCCCTAGTGGCACGTGCAGGCCCTTGAGGTGCGCCTTCACCGAGGAGATCTTCGGCCCCGGGGTGGGGATGCCGTCGATCCCGACACCGATGTCGGTGAACTTGCCGAACAGGACCTGGGTGAGGAAGGGGAACCCGCCGATGCTCACGTCGGTCACCTTGGGCACCGGGTCACCGGGCTTGATGTTCTCGGCAACGGACGCCTCGACCTGCTTGCGCATCTGCCCCTTGGCGACCACCACGCCGACCCGGTCGCCCACGACGAGCAGGACGACCAGCACGACCAGCACGACCAGCACGATCGCCAGCAGCCGACCGCGCCGCCGACGCCGCCGCGGCGGCTTCGCGGCGGCAGCGGTGCCAGTCGGCGGCGCGCCCGCGCCGAACGCCCCGTCCTGCCCCGCCGCGGCGCCCCCGGCCAACCCGCCCTGGCCGACCGCCGCGCCGTATTCCGGGTGATGGCCCTGCTGCTGCCCGTACCCGACCTGGTCGTACCCAGGCTGGGCATACCCGGGCTGGGCATAGTCGGACTGCGGGTACCCGGGCTGCTGATATTCGGGTTGCTGATGTTCGGGCTGCTGTGTCTGGGGGGCCTCGGGCCGGGTCGAACCCGGCCGTGGCTGACCGGCGGCCGCCGCACCGCCCCGATCAATGATCATCGTGCCCTCGGCGGCATCCTCCGGGACGGACCAGCCGGGGCCGGCCTCACCACGACGGCGCACGGCGGCCGTGCTCGTGGTCGGCGCGACGGCGGGGCCGGTCGCGGGGAGGGGCCGGCTTTGGGAACGTGAGCCGGGAGCGTCCATCGGGCGCACCGGCCGGAACGAGTCGGCCGGCGGGGGCGGGCCGGACGGGCGGAACGAGTCGGCGGGTGGCGGCGGCCCGGACGGCGCCCCCGGCCGGGCAGCGCGCTGCCCCGCCGTCGGTACCGCGCCCGCCGACGGCGCCCCCTTGCCGTCGGGAGGCGTCACCTGGGTACTGTCCGCCGCCTGCTCGTCACCATCGCGTCCGTCGTTCACCGGACCATCTCCTGCCGTACCGCGCCAGAGCACGCCGTCGCTACGTGGTCTTCCGCCTGACGGCGTCATGCGCCAGGCTCCGCCGGATCGTCGCACGTTCCATGCCTCCGGCAGGCCCACGGGTCCGATCATCCCAGGATCAGGCGTGTCGGATTACCGACCTTCACCGGAAGTGACAGAGAATGGGCACCTTCGGCACCGGCCCGGCACCGCCCGGTACAGACAGCTCACACCTCAAGCGGCAGCTGCGCCACCGCGGTGTCCCGTCTGACCTGCGCAAGCCGAAATACGTCGCCGCGCGGCGCCACGAACGCCTGCCAGCAATGGTCCGCGACCTCGTCGGGGCGCAGCGGGCCCGCCGGGCTCACCCACCCGTCGAGGACGACGGTGCGCAGCCGGATTCCGCGGGCGGCCAGGGTCGGGCGCAGCGCCTCGGCGAGGGCGGTCAACCCCGCTTTGCCGACGGCCAGGGCGAAGCGGCCGGCCACCGGTTCGGTGCGGGGGCCCGCCGCGGTGACCATGATCGTCGCGGCCAACCGGTCGTCGAGCAGTCCGGCGGCGACCTGCACGGCGGCCAGCGCCCCGGTCACGTTGACCGCGAGGGTCTGGTTCAACGTCTCCGCCGCCACCGTGAGCGCGGCCCCGCGGATGCTGAGCTTGGCATTGTAGACAAGCACGGTGAGCCCGCCGATCTCGGCGCAGACCCGCTCGACCGCGTCGGCGAGCGCCGGGGAGTCGGTGACGTCCGCGACGTCCGCGACCGCGCCGACGACGGGAAGCCCGTCCCCGGCCAACGCGTCGCGCATCCGGCTGAGGGTGTCGGCGGAGCGGGAGACGACCCCGAGCGCGAAGCCCTCCCGCCCGTATCGGCGCAACAGCTCGACGCCGAAGCTCGCGCCCGGTCCGACCACAATGAGGCCGCGCGTCAGCGGCCCAGCAGCCTCCGGCGTGCCCGCCGCGGTGGACGAGCCGCCCGCCGCGGAGGCTCCGGCCGGCTCCGGCGGGCTCGCCGACGGCGTCGCGCCCCGACGGCGCCCGGCGCCCGGTTCGCGCGGTCCGGTGCTGGTCATATCCCCATCCTGGCCGAGGCTGCGACCGGAGATGTCGGGGATGGCCGGATCGACGCGCGGTTGGTCGCGGCCGACAGGCCGACAGGTCTGCCGCGTTGCTGCCGGACGGACCCGCGCTTTCAGGTTCGGGCGCGCTCGTCCCGGCCGGCCTGCACCGCGTTGGCGGCCCGCAACGGGGCGCTGCGCACGTACGCCCACCCCAGGGCGCCGCTGACGAGGATCGCCGGGATCAGCAAGAGCAACAGAGCGATGACGACCGCACCAAAGGTCTCCATGTCGTCTGCATACCCACGTCAGCCGACGAGGATCCCGGGATTGAGGATGCCGGCGGGATCGAGGGTGCGCTTCACCGCGCGCAGCACGTCGACGCCGAGGTCGCCGATCTCGGCGTCGAGCCAGGGACGGTGCTCGGTGCCGACGGCGTGGTGATGGGTGATCGTGCCGCCCGCGGCGACGATCGCGTCGCCGGCCGCCGCCTTGGCCGCCCGCCAGCTCCCGATCGGGTCCTCGCCCTGCGCGCACACCACGGTGAAGTAGAGCGAAGCCCCGGTCTCGTACAGGTGGGAGATGTGGCACATCACCACCGGTGACAGACCCGCGGAGCTGAGCGAGCCGGCGAGCGCGCCGCGCACGCCCGCGTAGAGCGCCGGCAGCGTGGCCCAGAAGCCGGCGGTCTCCAGCGTCTCGGCGAAGATCCCCAGGTCGAGCAGGGCGTCGCGCAGGTACGGCGCCCGGAACCGGCCCCGCTCCCAGTCGGGTCCGGCCGCTGCGTCCAGCCGCCGGGCACCGCCGGCCAGCAGCACACCCGCAACCTCGGCGGCGCGCCGCTCGACCGCCGACTCGGCCCCCTCATACCCGGTGACGAGATGGCAGCCGCCCTGGGCCGCGTTCTGGGCCGCGTCAGCCGTGCCGGTCCCGATCGCCGCCGCCGGCCCGGCCGAGCGCGGCGGACGGGCGAGGCCCCCGACGGTCTCGGTCTCGTCGGACAGGCGGCAGACCGTGGGCCGCAGGTCAGCCGCCGCGAGGGTGCGCAGCAGCCGGATCCCGGTCGCGAAGTCCGGCACCGACCAACCCTCGAAGATCCGCCGCGCCGGCAGCGGCCGAACCCGGGCCACCACCTGGGTGATCACACCGAAGGCGCCCTCGGAGCCGAGCAGCAGCTCGCGCAGGTCCGGCCCGGCCGCCGAGGCCGGCGCGCGGCCGAGCTCCCAGGAGCCGACCGGGGTCGCCACCCGCAGCCCGACGACCAGATCGTCGAAGCGGCCGTAGCCCCCGGAAGCCTGGCCGCTGGACCGCGTGGCGGCAAAACCGCCGATGGTGGCGTACTCCCAGGACTGCGGGATGTGGCCGAGGGTCAGGCCGTGCTCGGCGAGCAGCGCCGCGGCCCGCGGGCCGCGCAGCCCGGCACCGAGCTCGGCGGTGCCGGACTCCCGGTCCACCCGGCCCAGCGCGTCCAGCCGGGCGAGGTCGAGCGCGACCATCGGCTGCTCCGCGAGCCGGGCGGGTTCGAGGCCGCCGACGACGGAGGTGCCCCCGCCGAACGGCACGACGGCGATGCGCTCCCGGCTCGCCAGGCGCAGCATGGCGAGCACCTCGTCGTGGTCCTCGGGCAGCACCACCGCGTCGGGCGCGGCGCTGGCGTCGCCCGCGCGCAGGCGCAGCAGATCGGTCGTGGACCGCCCGCGGCAGTGGCGGATGCGCGCCTCGTCGTGCGTGTCGACGTGGCCCGAGCCAACGATCGCCGCCAGCGCGTCTCGCGCCGCCGCGAGCAGCCGGGCCGGTGGCAGGCGTACCTGCGCGAGCCCGACCGGCGCGGTGGGCCGCACGGGGATACCCAACCGGGCCAGCAGCGCGCGGGCCCCGTCGGGCAGCGGCTCGTGCTCCGACGCGGGCCCCCAACCCCACCAGACGGGTTCGGTCGGGCCGATCCTGCGCACTTCGTCGGTGCTCGTCACCGCCACCTCGGTTCGCCTACTCGATCCGACTCGCTGGACTTCGGCACGAGACAGTGTGACAGTCGATGTAACACTGTCACAAGACCTCGGCTCCACGATGACACAGCCGCGGCGGGTGCGCCCCCGGCGGCGGCGCGCCGCGATCGTGGCAGTCGAGCAGGAGGGCGGCCACACGATGCTCGACACCGACCGGCGCCCCGCCACCTCAGACACCTCAGACACCTTCGGTGCCTCCGGTGCCTCCGCGGCCCCCGGCGGTACCACCGTGCGCTGGTCCGGCGAGGAGGCAGTCCTGGACGCGGCGAAGGCGTCGCTACTGGCGGTCGGGGTCCGCCGCACCACGCTGACCGGGGTCGCCCGCCGCGCCGGGGTGAGCCGGATGACCCTCTACCGGCGCTGGCCGGACCTGCGCTCGCTGGTCGGCGACGTGATGACCCGGGAATGGACGATGATGGTCACGGCGGCGACGGACCTGATGCCCCCCGATCGATCCGACGCCGATCTGGACGACCTCGTCGACCGCATCATCGCGACGGTGGAGGCGTTTCAGACGAACCCAGTGTATCTGCGGATCATCAAGACCGATCCGGAGCTGCTGCTGCCCTACCTGACCGAGCGGCGCGGCGCCACCCAGCAGATGATCGTCGATCTGCTGACCGGGCAGCTCGGCGCCGCCGCGCGGCACGGCACGGTGCGCGCGGTGGACCCGGCAGCGCTGGCGGTCATGGTGCTGCTCGTCGTGCAGTCGTTCGTGCTGTCGGCGCGTGCTCTCGCCGGCCCGGTGCCGGCCGCGACGCTGGCGGCCGAGCTGCGGCGCCTGCTGCGCGGCTACCTCACCCCGGACACCGCAGACACCGCAGACACCCCGGCCGCGCCGCCCGCGAGCGCCGCCCGCCCGCTCCAGGACGCGGCGCCTTGACCGCCGCCGGCTGGCCGGCCCCGCAGGGAGACACCTCCCTCAACGCGCGGCGGCGCGACCGGGAGCTGGCCGCCACCGCCGACGGCGAACCGGTCGACGTGCTGGTGATCGGCAGCGGCGTCACCGGCGCCGGAGTCGCCCTGGACGCCGCCTCGCGCGGCCTGTCGGTCGCGCTCGCGGAGGCGCACGACCTCGCCTTCGGTACCAGCCGGTGGAGCTCCAAGCTCGTCCACGGCGGCCTGCGCTACCTCGCCGGCGGCGACGTCGCGGTGGCGTGGGAGAGCGCGGTGGAACGCGACATCCTGATGCGGCACACGGCGCCCCACCTCGTCCGGGCACTGCCGATCGTGACCCCGTTGACACCGCAGGTGTCGCACTCGGCCGCCGCGCTGGTGCACACCGGGCTACGGATCGGCGACCTGATGCGCCGCGCCGCCAGCACCCCGCACACGGTGCTGCCGGGGCCGCGCCGGCTGACGGCGGTGGAGACCCTCGGTCTCGCCCCCGCGCTGCGGGAGACCGGGCTGCGCGGCGGGCTGGTCTACTGGGACGGCCAACTCGTCGACGATGCGCGGCTCGTCGTCGCCCTGGCCCGCACCGCCGCCGGCCACGGCGCCCGGATCCTCACCAGGCTGCGGGTCGAGCACATCGACGCCCGCGCCGCGGCGGGCGGCGCCGCGACCACGGCCGCCCGTCATCGCGGCGGCTTCGAGGTGACCGCCCGTGACGAGCTCACCGGCGACGAGGTCCGGCTGCGCGCCCGGACTGTCGTGAACGCCGCCGGCGTCTGGGCTCCGACCCTGACCCCCGGCATCCGGCTGCGGCCGAGCCGCGGCACGCATCTGGTGTTGCGCTCCGACGCCCTGAAGGGCGCCCGCGGGGCGCTGTCCGTGCCGATGCCGGGTGAACGCAACCGGTTCGCGCTGGTGCTCCCGCAGGGTGACGGCCGGGTCTACGTCGGGCTGACCGACGTTCCGGTCGACCGGGTCACCGACATCCCCGAACCCGACGACAGCGAGATCACCGAGCTTGTCGACGTCGTGTCGGCCGTGCTCGCCGCGCCCCTGGACCGCGCCGACCTGCTCGGCGCCTTCGCCGGACTGCGTCCCCTCCTCGACAACCGCCCCCGGCTCGACGACAGCCCACGCTCCCGCCCCGGTGCCGCCCGTCCGGGGCGCACCGCGGACCTGTCCCGGCGCCATCTCGTCCGCACCGATCGGGGCGGCCTGGTCACCGTCGTCGGCGGGAAGCTCACGACCTACCGGCGGATGGCCGCCGACGCCGTGGACGCGGCCGTCGTGGCCGGCGAACTGTCCGCCGGCCCCTGCCGGACCCGACGGCTCGGGCTCGTCGGCGCCGCGCCGCGATCGGTACTCGCCGCGGTCGCCGCGCCGCGTCGGTTGGTCGAGCGGTACGGCACGGAGGCGCCGCGGGTGCTCGCGGACGCGGACCACGACCCCGGGCTGCTCGCGCCGATCGTCGACGGGGTGCCGGTCACGGGGGCGGAGCTGCTGTTCGCGGTGCGCCACGAGGGAGCGCTCGATCCGGCGGACCTGCTGGACCGGCGTTCGCGGATCGGCCTCGTTCCCGCCGAGCGCCGCGCGGCCCTCGCCGCCGCCACCCGGCTGTTCGACCACGCGGTGACGCGCTGACCGCGGCACCGCCGGATCCACCGTCGTCGCCGGGGCTGCCAGATCCGGCGGGATCGCCGGGGGTGTTGCCGGCCTCGGCAGGCGCGGACCAGTGCATCTCGACGCACACGACGCCCTCGCCGATCGTCCCGCCGGCGCGGATCAGCCCCGAGCCGCCGGGGCCGAACTCGCCCGTCCGGCCGAAGTCGGCCAGGGTCGGCGCGGGGCGGACGGATCGCCCCGGCATCGCGGGCCCCGCAACCAGCCTCTCAGCCCGTCCCCCGGGCCGCCCGTCGACCGGCGCGCAGGAGGCCACCGACTCCTCGCCCGACCGCTGCGCCGGTGAAACGGAGCGAGCCGGGGCACGGCGCGCCGGATAGGTGAGATAGACGCTCGCCTGCGCGGCGCTGAGGTAGCCGGTGAGCATGACGGGCCCCCGACGGACGGCGGCCAGCACCGCCGAGACCCGGGCGAGGAACTCCCGGCGCACCGGCTCGGGCAGCACCAGCAGGTCGCCGTCCGTCTGGACGGTGACGGCGATGCCCCGGGCCTCGGTCTGCTCGATCGGCCCGAGCAGGTCCCGCAGCGCGTCGGGGCCGGCCCCGGTGAGATTCCGGCGCAACGCTCGAGCGCACGCCGTGCACAGCGCGCGCACCTCCGGCCGGTTCGGATCGCACCGGCCGGCGGCGATGTCGCGCAGCAGCGGCAGGATCCGCACGTCCAGCTCGGCGAACCGCCGGCGCCGGTCCCGGCTGACGGTCCGGTCCAGCACCCGCCGACTGGTCAGGTCGGCCTCCAGGTCGCCGGCCCGCGCCCGCTCCTGCGCGCTGGCCCGCAGGACCGGACCGAACATCGTGACCAGTACCTGCACGATCCACTGCGCGTACACCGCGGCGGCCAGTCTGGCCAACACGAGCGGGTCGCGGGCGCAGCCGAGTCCGGCGACGATCCCGACCATGGCCACCGTCGCGAACCCGGCGGCGGCGTAGCGCTCCCGCTGCGGCCGGGACAGCACCGCCAGCGCCACCAACAGCGGATTGATCATCGTGGTGCCCCAGCTCACGACCAGCTCATCGGGCAGCTCCACCGTGTTGACCGCGCCGGCGACCGCCGAGGCGACGGCCGCCACCAGCACGCCGACCGACTCGCGCCGGCTCAGCGGACGGTGGGCGACGACTCGGGCCGTCAGTCCGATGACCACGGCCGTGGCCAGCCAGATTCCCAGGCTGGCCAGGATCGACCGGGCCTCGTCACGATGCACGATGACCGGGGTGAGAGCGGTGAGCCAGCCCACGACCACCGCCAGGGCGAGCGCCCGGCGAGCCGCCGCGGCGAACTGCTCCTCCAGCTGATCGGCGCCGACCGGTTCGGCGGCAGCCGTCGGGGGCAGTTCCCATCGCAGCGTGATCCGGGTGCCCTGCCCGGGTTCGGACCAGATGTCGGCGGTGCCGCCCACCGCCTGCATCCGGTCGGACACCGAGCGCCGCAGTCCGAGGCTGCGGCCGTCGGCGGCCAGCTCCGCCGGCCGGAAGCCGCGTCCTTGGTCGATGACGGACACCTCCAGCCGGCCGGGGCTGAACCGGGCGAGGACCTGGGCGCCGCCGGTGCCGGCGTGGGATCGGACGTTGCGCAGCGCCTCGCCCATCGCGGCGGTGACAGCGGCGCCGACCTCGTCGGGCACCCACTCGCCCGCCGGCTCCGGCCCGTCCCCCGGTGTGCCGGCGTCCAGGGCAACCCGCAGGCCGGCGTCCCTCGCAGCCCCGACGGCCTGGTCGATGCGTCCGGTGAGGGTGGGGACTGCCTGCGGCCGGCTGGCCAGGTGCTCCTCTACGGCGCGAACGCTCTCGGCACACTGCCGGCGCAGGTCGACGGCCGGCTGATCCTCACTCATGCCCAGACCGGTGAGGGTGTTGAGGATCGTGTCGTGCAGGAGCCGCTCCTGCTCGCGGGAGTCCAGCTCGCGCCCCTCGGCGACGAGCTGCCGGCGCCGCCGGGCGGTCACGTCGCGGTGCTGCCGGTCGGCGTCGACCGCGACCCGGCGCAGCCGCCCGGCGGCGTGATGCAGCAGGCCACCGAGAACGGCAAGCATCACCGCCGAGGCGAACACCTGGGGCTGGTGGCCGAAGGCACCGACGAGCTGGGCGGCCACCAGCACCGCCGTGGCTACGGCGAAGGCCCGCGACGGCAGCGCGAACGCCGCCGCCACCACGGCGGTGAGCAGGCCGACGAAGGCGAACGACGCGGGGTCTCCCCGCGACGGGTCAGGCGTCAGGCCAGCCCGTGGCCAGGGCGACGAGGGCCGCCACGGCCACGTCGGCGACCACCATGGCCCGGCGCGGGCGGCGGCGCAGGTGCGCGGCGAACAGCACTCCCCACACCAGCACGACGACCGGTCCGGCCAGCGCCGCCGGATGCGCGCGGTACCAGTCGGCCCAGGCGGCGACGAAGAACAGCAGGTAGCCCACCTGGGCGACCCGTAGCCGGGCGGTGCACCGAACCATCACCGTCGACAGCGCCTGCGCCGAGCGTCCGTTCATGGCCCGTAAGTGTGGACGATGAAGAACCCCTCACGACACGGTGTCGACGGTGAGCCGGGCGATCTGTTCCAGGTGCTGGCGGCTGTCACCGAAGGCGGCGATGAGGCGTTTCGCGCGCTTGTAGAAAAAATGGGTGTCGTGCTCCCAGGTATAGCCGATCCCGCCGTGGTACTGGACCATCGCGGCGGTGGCGTCGCCGGCAGCCTGGTTCGCCTTGCTCTTCGCCACGGCAACGGCGAGGTCGGCATCCGGCCGGTTCTCGTCGAGGGCGTGCGCCGCGTAGAGCACGGCATGCTCGGCCATGGTCACGGCGACGTGCAGGTCGGCGAGATGGTGGGCCAGCGCCTGAAACGACCCGACCGGCCGGCCGAACTGAACCCGCTCGGTGTCGTAGGCGACGGTGCGGGCCAGCGCCGCCCGGGCGACGCCGACGAGGTCCGCGGCGGCCAGCACGGCGCCACGGCGCAGCAGGTCCGCCAGCGCCGCGGCATCCGAGCCCGGCAGGCGGGCGGCCGGTGCCCCGGTCAGCGTCAACGCGGCGAGCCGGGTGGTGCCGTCGATGCCCGCCTGCCGCTCGATCCGCACCCCGGCCTCCCCACGTTCCAGCAGGTACAGGCCGACGCCACCGCCGCTGCCCCTGCCGCTGCCACCGCCGGCATCGACGCCGGGCGGGTTCGGCTCGGTGGCCGCGACCACGATGACGTCGGCGACGTGGGCGTACTCGACGCCGGAGGCTGCGCCGTCGAGCCGGCCCGCGGCATCGGCGCGCACGGCGATCCCGCCGGGGCCGAAGCCCCCACCGGGACCGCGCAGCGCCACGGTCGAGACGAGCTCGCCCACACCGAGCGGCCCGAGCACGGCCGCCGCCTGCTCCGGCGAGCCGTCCCGCCGGACCGCCGCCCCGGCGAGCACCGTCGCCGCCCACGGCCCGGGGACCACCCCGGCGCCGAATTCCCGCGCGATCACCTGGGCGTCGAGCAGGCCGAGGCCGAGGCCACCGTGCTCCTGGGGCACGCACACCGACAGCCAGCCCTGCTCCCCGATCGCCCGCCACAGGTCGGCGGGATGGCCGTCGCCCCGCTCGTCGTCGACGACCGCCCGCACCGCCCGAAGGTCGAAGCGGTCGGCCAGGAGGGCACGAACGGTCTCGGCGAGGGCACGCTGCTCGTCGGTGAGGGCGAAGTACACGGCGCGGTTCTCCTGATGGCCGGGCGGGGCGGACGTTGGGGCGGCAGCCTACGACCCGCGGGGCAGGCCCAGCACGCGTTCGGCGACGATCGTGCGCTGCACCTGCGACGATCCACCCCAGATCGTGACCGACCTGGTCCAGAAGCTCTCCTGGCGCAACGCGGTCAGGTCGAGGTCCACGGTGGGCCGCAGCAGCGCGACCTCGGCGCCCAGCAGCTCGTCGAACGTTTCGAACAGGCCCTGGTAGGCCTGCGACCACTGCAGCTTCGTCACCGACGACGCCGCCCCCAGGTCATGGCCGCGCTCGACCTCGGTGAGCACGTGCATCGCCTGGTAGTGCAGGCATTCCAGCTCGACGCGGCGCCGGGCGAGCTCCTGGCGCAGCACCGGGTCGCCGTCGCGGCCCAGCGCCCGCGCCACCCGCACGATCTCGTCGTAGGCCTGCACGTAGGCGGTGTACTGGCTGATCCCGGCCGCGCCACGCTCGAACGACAGCAGCAGCATCGCCGTCGCCCAGCCGTTGCCGATCCCGCCCAGACACTGCGAGGCCGGCACCCGCACGTCGGTGAAGAAGACCTCGCCGAACTCGCTGACCCCGCTCATCTGGCGGATCGGACGCACCTGGGCTCCAGGGACGCCCATGTCGATGAGCAGCAGCGACAGGCCGCGGTGGCGGCTGCTGCCGGGCTCCGTGCGGACCATCGTGAAGATCCTGTCCCCGCGGCCGGCGAACGTGGTCCACACCTTCTGGCCGTTGACGACGTACTCGTCGCCGTCGAGCACCCCGTGGGTGCGCAGGGCGGCGAGGTCGGACCCCGCGCCCGGCTCCGAGAAGCCCTGGCACCAGATCACCTCGTTGCGCAGCATCGGCCCGATGATCTCGACCTTCTGCCGCGGAGTGCCCACCGCCATGACGGTCGGAGCGAGGAAGACCAGACCGAGGCTGTTCACCGAGCGGGGGGCGTGGGCACGCACCAGCTCCGAGTCGTGGATCGCCCGCATCGCCGGGGTGCCGCCGCGGCCGCCGTACTCGACCGGCCAGTCGATCCCGGCGAATCCGGCCAGCGCCTTGCGCCGCTCCCAGTCCCGGCGCAGATCGAACGCCTCGTCCTCGCCGACGGTGGCCCAGAAGCCGGGTACGGTCCAGGCTGCGGGGATGTTCGCGGCGAGCCAGGTGCACAGCTCGGCGCGGAACTCCTCCGCCTCCGGCGGGTAACTCAGATCCACGTGGCCAAACCCATCCTGTCGGCATGCCGCCCGCCACGGGAGCCGGGCTCAGTCCAGACCGTACCGCGTGGTGCGCCGATCGCCGCCTCGCCGACCCCGGCGCCGCCTCGGCGTCCCCCGCCGGACGCCCGTCGTTCACCCGCGCACAGGCGCCGGTCACCGCCAGCCGGCACGATGGGGATGCGGTCGCCGCAGCACCGCCCGGACCCGCCGGCATGAACCGGGACCCGCCGCATGAACCGGGACCCGCCCGCCCGCCTGAAGGAGGACAGCCGCCTTGACGCCGACCAGGCCCGCAGCGCCGACCGCGGGCCTCGATCCCGCTCGCCGCACCGAGACGCTGCGCCGGATGCGCACCGAGATGATGGACATCGCCGTGATCGGCGGTGGGGTGACCGGCGCGGGAGTTGCGCTGGACGCCGCCACCCGCGGACTGTCGGTGGCCCTCGTCGAAGCCCGCGATCTCGCCGCCGGGACCTCCAGCCGCTCGAGCAAGCTGATCCACGGAGGGCTGCGCTACCTCGAGCAGCTCAACGCCCCGCTGGTCCGCGAGGCCCTGCGGGAACGATCCCTCATGCTGGACACCCTGGCCCCGCACCTCGTCCACAGCGTCCCGTTCCTGTTGCCGCTGACCCATCACGGCTGGGAACGCGCCTACATCGGCAGCGGCGTGCTGCTGTACGACACCCTCGGCCAGGGCCTGGCCCGCATCGCGCCGGGCGGCGACGGGACCATGCCCCACCATCGGCACCTGAGCCGCAAGGCGGCGCTGCGGGCGTTCCCGTCCCTGCGCTCCGACGCCCTTGTGGGCGCCATCCAGTACTGGGACGGCCAGGTCGACGATGCCCGGCACACCCTGTTCGTGGCGCGGACCGCGGTGCGCTACGGGGCGCTCGTCGCGACCAGCGCGCGGGTCACCGGCCTGCTGCGGGAGGGCGACCGGGTCGCCGGCGTCACGGTGCGCGACCTGGAGTCCGGCGACGAGATCGCGCTGCGCGCCCGGCAGACCATCAACGCGGCCGGGGTGTGGACCGACGAGATCCAGTCGATGGTGGGCGGGCGGGGGCGGCTGTCCGTCCGGGCCTCGAAGGGGGTGCACATCGTCGTCCCCCGCGACCGCATCCACGGCGAGACGGGGCTGATCCTGCGCACCGAAAAGAGCGTGCTTTTCGTCATCCCCTGGGGCAGCCACTGGATCATCGGCACCACCGACACCGAATGGAACCTCGACCTCGCCCACCCGGCGGCGAGCAGCGCCGACATCGACTACCTGCTCGCCACCGTCAACCGGGTGCTGCGCACGCCGCTGACCGCCGACGACATCACCGGCGTGTACGCGGGCCTGCGGCCGCTGCTGGCCGGCGAGTCCGAGGACACCTCGCAGCTGTCCCGCGAGCACGCCGTCGTCACCTCCGTGTCGGGCCTAACGATGGTCGCCGGTGGCAAGTACACGACCTACCGGGTGATGGCCGCCGACGCCGTCGACGCCGCGGTGGGCGGGATGAACCGGGCGGTGCCGGCGTCGTGCACCGAGAAGATCCCTCTGCTCGGGGCGGACGGCTTCCCCGCCCTGTGGAACGCCCGGGAGACCCTCGCCCGCCGGGCCGGGCTGCACGTCGGGTGGATCGAACACCTGCTGCACCGCTACGGCACCCTCGCCGAGGAGGTGCTGGAACTCGCCGCTTCCCGCGCGGAACTCGCCCGGCCGCTGCCCGGGGCGCCGACCTACCTCGCGGCCGAGGCGGTGTACGCGGTCACCCACGAGGGCGCGCTGCACCTGGAGGACGTGCTGACCCGGCGGACCCGCATCTCGATCGAGACCGCTGACCGAGGAGTGGAGGCGGCCCGCCACGTCGCCGAGCTCATCGCCCCCACCCTCGGCTGGGACACCGCCGCCCGCGACCGCGAGGTCGAGCACTACCTGGCCCGGGTACAGGCCGAACGGGCCTCCCAGCGGCAGGCCGACGACGCCACCGCCGACGCGGCCCGGCTCGGCGCGCCGGACGTGCGCCGCCTGGGCCGCACCGAACGCTACGCCCCCGCACCGGCCGCCAGCTGAGGGCGACACGGGAACCGGCGACATAGGAACCGGCGGCACGGGAACCGGCACGGTTCAAGCGGCGTAACGACGCGGGTTTTAGTGAGCGCGTCCGCGGAAGGACGCCTGCATGGACACTATCCTCTGGATCATCGCTGCGATCTTTGTCATCGCCGGGGTCGTCACGATCGTCCGCGGGGGTCTCATCTACGGCATCGTGCTCATCGTCGTCGGCCTACTCATCGGCCCGGGCGGTGTTTCCGTCTTCAGCTGACGAAGGCCGGTTGACGGGCCTCCGTTCCCCCGGCATTCGTTCCCCCGGCAATCCGGCCAGCGCAGACGCGTCAAAGGCCGTATTCCTCCAGCAGGCGGAGCCATACCTCGCTCACCGTCGGAAACGAAGGCACCGCGTGCCACAGCCGCTCGACGGGCACCGCACCGACAATCGCGACCGTCGCCGCGTGCACCATCTCCTGGGTGTCCGGGCCGGTGAACGTCGCGCCCACCAGGACCCGCCGGGATTCATCGACGACGATCTTCGAGGTGCCGGTGATCCCCTCACCGCGCACCGACGCCCCCGCCACCCCACTGGTCGCGACGCTGACCGCCCGCACCGGCAGGCCCGCCTCCCGCGCCGCCCGCTCGGTGAGCCCGACCGCGCTGACCTGGGGATCGGTGAAGGTCACCCGCGGGACGCCGAGGTGGTCCGCCACGTCGCGGGCAGGCTCGCCGGCGGCGTCGCGGCGGCCGGTGATGACGTCGGCGACGATCCACGCCTGGTACTTGCCCATGTGGGTGAGCAGGGCGCGTCCGCAGACGTCGCCGACCGCGTACAGCCAGCCGTCGCTCACCCCGACCGCCAGGAGACGGTCGTCGACGTCGATGAACTTCCCGGGTGGCAACCCGATGGCCGCCAGCCCCAGGTCCCCGGTCGCCGGGGTACGCCCGACCGCCACCAGAACCTCGTCCGCCACGACCGTGTCGCCCGCGGACTTCGGCCCCGCCGGGCCGGCCAAGGTGACGGTCACCAAGCCGCGCGGCGCCGCGGCGTCGTCGCGGCTCCGATGCACCTCGACGGCCCGGGTACCGAGCCGCACCGCGATACCGTCCGCCTCGAACGCCGCCCGGACCTCCTCCCCGGCGAACTCCTCCTCCCGGGCGAGCAGCCGGGGCGAGCCCTCGACGACGGTGACCTCCGCGCTGCCGAGCCGGCGGAACGCCTGGGCGAGCTCCGCCCCGACGGCCCCACCGCCGAGCACCACGAGGCGCCGCGGCACCGAGGTGGCGGCGGTCGCCGAACGGTTGTCCCAGGGATCGGCGTCGACGAGCCCCGGGATCGGCGGGACCGTCGCCCGGCTGCCCGTGGCCACGACCACCGCACGCGACGCGGTCAGCACCCGGCGGGCGCCGTCGGCGGCGGTGACCTCGACGTGGCGCGGCCGACCGGTCAGCCGGCCAGTTCCGCGGACGAGCCGCACGCCCTTGTCGGTCAGCCACGGCACCTGGGAGTCGTCCGAAAAGCCGCCGACCAGCGAGTCTCGCCGCGCGAACGCCGCCGCGGCGTCCAGCGAGCCGGTGACCGCCGCCGCGGCGCCCGGCACGCGGCGCGCCGCAGCGAGCACCTCCCCCGGCCGGATGAGGGTCTTACTCGGGATGCAGCCCCAGTAGCTGCACTCGCCGCCGACGAGCTCCCGTTCGACGATGGTCACGGCGAGCCCCGCGTCGGCGCACCGGCCGGCGACGTTTTCCCCAGCGGGTCCCGCGCCGATCACGATCACGTCCACAGCTGCGTCCTGGTCCACGCCCGTGCCTCCCCACCGACCCCGCCGGATCGTCGCTGCCGCCGGGCCGGGCGGGCGGCCGCCAGAGACACGCCATCCCGTCGACTCCGAACCGTCACCCGCCCCCCGGCAGGATGGCCGGGGGGCGACCCCGCCGTACCGTACGCGCCAAGGCGGTGACGAGAAGCACCTGGCCCGAACGGACGGCGCGCCGCCCACAGCCGGGAGGCGCAGGGTGTCAAGGGAACAATGGCGGGAGCGCGAAGCAGGGCCCGGTGCGCGGCGTAGCCGCCTCGCGTCGGGCCACCGGGACGAAACGAGCGGGGAGACAAGATGCAGCTCGGGATGGTCGGCCTCGGCCGGATGGGCGCCAACCTGGTGCGCCGGCTGATCCGCGACGGCCACGAGTGTGTGGTCTACGACGTGAACGCCGAGGCCATCAAGGCCCTGGAGGCCGAGGGTGCCACGGGGGCGCGGACGCTCGCCGAGTTCGCCGCGGCCCTGCGTCCCCCGCGGACAGCCTGGATCATGGTGCCGGCCGGGTTGACCGGGCAGACCGTCGATGCGGTCGCCGAGCATTGCGCGCCGGGCGACATCATCATCGACGGCGGCAACTCGTACTACCGCGATGACATCAGCAAGGCGAAGGAACTCACCACGAAGGGCATCCATTACGTCGATGTCGGCACCTCCGGCGGGGTGTTCGGCCTGGAGCGCGGCTACTGCCTGATGATCGGCGGCGAGCCGGCGGCCGTGGCCCGGTTGGAGCCGTTGTTCGACACGATTGCCCCCGGCGTCGGCACGATCCCCCGCACGCCCGGCCGCGACGGCGAGCCGGTCCAGGCCGAGAAGGGCTACCTGTACTGCGGGCCGAACGGCGCCGGACACTTCGTCAAGATGGTCCACAACGGCATCGAGTACGGCATGATGGCCGCCTTCGCGGAAGGTCTCGCCATCCTCGACAAGGCGAACATCGGCCATGAGGCCCTGGAGCACAACGCCGAGACGGCCCCGCTGGGCGACCCGCAGTTCTACCAGTACGACTTCGACACCGCCGCGATCGCGGAGGTGTGGCGGCGCGGCAGCGTCGTCAGCTCCTGGCTGCTCGATCTCACCGCAGCCGCGTTGCAGGAGGATCCCGAACTCGCCGAGTTCAGCGGCCGGGTCTCCGACTCGGGTGAGGGCCGTTGGACGGTGCTCGCGGCGGTGGAGGAGGGCGTGCCCGCGCACGTGCTGACCGCCTCCCTGTACGAGCGGTTCAGCTCCCGCGGGGAGAGCCTGTTCGCGGACAAGCTGCTCTCGGCGATGCGCAAGCAGTTCGGCGGCCACGCGGAGCAGCACGCCCCGAAGGCTGGCTGAGCTCAGCAGCTCGGCCCCGCAGTTCGGCCCGGCCCAGCCCGGTCAGGTGTCGGCGGCGAGATCGGCCACGTCACCCATGACGATCATGGGATGGGCGATGGGCTTCAGCCAGCGCAGGATGGACGTCAGCGCGTCCTGCTCGACGGCGACGCAGCCCCGGGTCGGCGACTTGTGGTCGACGTGCAGCCAGATGTCGCCGCCGACCTGGTCGCCCAGTGGCCGGGTCGGGTCAGACGGGGGACGTCCGGGCAGCCGGTTGTAGTCGATGGCGACGACGTAGTTGAACGCCTCGGCCATCGGCTGCCCCTGCGGGGCCGCCGTCCGGTAGAACGCCGGCCGGTACTCGTAGGGTAGGCCGGTGCCCGGATCGGGCAGCTTGCCGCCGGCCGCCGTCAGGCTGAACACGCCGATCGGGCTGCGCAGGTCGCCCTCCCGGTGGGCGAAGGTCCACCCGTTGGCGCCGTTGCGCCCGGTCAGCGGGGCGCCGAACGGCTCCCAGGGGGCGTCCGGGTTCGCGCGCTGCCACAGGGTCACGTCGTTGGTGTTCGCCTCCCGGCCGGCGCCGCTCGCGACGATCACCTGGAGCGCGTCCCGGGGGATCCGCGCCGACATCACCGATCCGATGCCGGGGACGGTGTCCCGGGCCCCGGTCGCGGCGTCCGCGCCATCGACCCGATTCGGCTGCAGCGGCTCCACGCCCGCAGCCAGGGTGGCGGGCCCGGACGCGCCGGCGGCAACCGACGCCGGTGGTCTGGAGTCCCCGCCAGGACCGCTGAAGTGGACGGCGCCCACGACGCCCACGACCAGAGTCACGCCGGCGGCCGCGATGCCGACGGCGACCGACCGGCCTCGCGCGGAGCCCGCGCGCGGCAGGATCCGGTGAGGTCTGCTGCGGTGATCGGCCATGTCTGCGGCCTCCGGAACGACGCCGCGGGCGGGTCGGCGTCGCGCTGTCGAGTGCCGACGCTCCCGGTGGCGGCCGCGCCC
>NZ_CADCWT010000065.1 GCF_902806485.1 Candidatus Frankia alpina
CGAACCTACACAATCAGAACCTAAGTTCCCGGTATTGGGCGTGGGTCGGGCCCGACCTGAAGATACCGTGCCACGGCGGTGATCAGGCGGTCGACGTGGTCAACAGTCGTGCCCACGCCGATGCTTGCCCGCAGCGCGCCACCCGGCGCGCCGAGCCGGTCCAGCAGCGGATGCGCGCAGAACCGGCCGGCGCGCACCCCGATGCCGTGCTCGGCCGACAGGTACGCCGACACCCGGGCCGGGTCGTGCCCGGGCAGCGAGAACGCGACGACGCCGACCGCGTCCTGCCACGCCCCGGCGCCACCACCGCCGACCTGCGCGCTGTCGGCGTCCGATCCGAGGTCGCGGCCCGGTGCCGTCGTGGTCCGGTTCGCTGTCGCCCTCGGCGTCGGACCAGATGCGGTGGATCACGACGCCGTCGAGCCCGGTGAGCCCGCGCAGCAGCCGCGCGCGCAGGCTCGACTCGTGGCGTTCCCAGGCGCCCGGGGGGAGTGCGGCGAGCGTGCGGCAGGCGGCGGCGATCGCGGTCGCGCCGGCGAGGTTCGGGGTACCGGCCTCATGGCGGGCGGCGCCGGTGGCCCAGTGGACGGCGCAGGTGCCCAGGCGCCGCCGCCGGCCAGGTAGGGAGGTGCGGCGTCGAGCCAGTCGGGCCGGCCGACCAGCACCCCAGCGCCGAACGGCGCATACAGCTTGTGCCCGGAGAAGGCCAGGTAGTCGAGATTGTCGGCGGCCATGTCGAGGCGGCGGTGCGGGGCGAGCTGGGCGGCGTCGACGAAGATCCGGGCGCCGGCGCGGTGCGCCATCCGGGCGAGCCGGGCCAGCGGGGGTGTCTCCCCGGTGACGTTGGAGGCGCCGGTCACCGCGAGCAGGGCCGTGGGCGCGGCGCTCAGCTCGGCCTCGAGCGCGGCGAGGCTCTCGGCCAGGGTCGCCCGGGCGGCGACGGATCGGTAGCCCGCGCGGGCGCGCCAGGGCAGCAGGTTTGCGTGATGCTCCACGTCGAACACCACGACCCCGCCGACCCCGCCGACCGCGTCGGCGGCGGGCAGGCAGCGGGCGAGCAGGTTGACGGCGTCGGTGGTGTTGCGGGTGAACAGGGCGAGGTCGCCGTCGCGGGCGCCGACGAAGCGGGCGACGTCGCGCCGGGCGCCCTCGTAGAGGGTCGTGCAGACCTGGGAGGCGAACCCGGCGCCGCGGTGCACGCTCGCCGAGTAGGGCAGCATCCGGGCCACATGCTCGGCCACCGCGGTCAGGCACGGTGCGCTGGCCGCGTGGTCGAGGTTGGCGTATTCGGCCCACCCGCCGCCGACCAGCGGCACGTCCAGCCCCGCTCCCTGCACTGCCAGCAGCGCGCCGGGCGCGGCGTCGCCGGTGGGTTGGTGACCGGCTGGCCATCCGGTCGACTGGTCGGGGCGATCCTGCCGGCCGGGGGACGGGTGCGCGGCAGAGATGATCGACATCATCATTGCTCCTGGTAAGACCCATGAAGGGTCGGCACTTGCCGTCGGCGGGGTTGCCGAGGCCTCGTCACCACCCGGGGCACCCCGCTGCATAAGGAGGGTTGCCGGCCAGCAAGCCGGGGCTGAACGCTGACACTCAAGACGTGGGAAAGACCATAGCAAAGCCTCGGATCCCCTGCGGGAGGGCGGCACTGCCGGCGTCGAGTGTGACACTCGTCGGCGAGGTGACGGCATGGGCCCGGTCTGGGAGGGAATCACCACGGCGGGCCGGGATCCGGCCGAGCGCCGCGGTTCCGCGGAACCGCGGAACACCACGCACCGGCAATGAGGCGACACCGGCGAACACAGCCGAACCGAAAGCCCATGCGGCGAGATGAGTAAGTCCTGTCGACTCGGGGTCGTAGCCGATCAATGTTGAGTAACGGTGGTGTGGTCGCGCCTGCCCCGCAGTCAAATCTCGGACCGCGAAAATCCGGCGGTAACGGCCGGTGCGATGCGTGGGAAGCGCGTTGCGTTGCGGTGCGATGCGTACGAGCCCGGGGCTCAGACCATGCAGAACGCACCGCAACCTGCCACTGCCCTGGTTCGGACTCACTCGTCTATGGCCACACGGTGAGCGCGCGGAACCGGTAGCCGTCCTGGTTGGCGACCGACTCCCAGCTGAACGTCACCCGCCTGTCCGCGATGAGCTCCCGGAAGCCATCCGTCGCGATCATGGAGTAATGGACCCAGCAGCCGCCCGGGACTTCCGGGGCGTCGATCACACCCCAGCCCCGCTCCGCGTCGTATGTGCGCACCATGCCGCGGATCGCCGCGGGCTCATCACCGGTCACGGCGATCACGATGCCGCACTCCCGCGCCGCCGTCGCCGGAATTTCGCCGGCGCCGGCGTCGCGCTACTCGGTGGCGCCGAGGGTGGCGGCGAGGACGAGCAGCAGCAGCACGACGACGGCCACACCCGCCAGCCACGCCCGGCGCGCCCGCAGCCAGGTGTATCCGGCCGTGACCACGCCCGCGGCCGGCGTCGCAGCCAGGACGATCGCGCCGAGCAGGACGATGGCGCCGGCCCGCCCGTGGCGCAGCCCGCCGATCAGGTCGGACAGCCGCATCGTTGCGTCGCCGCCGAGCGGGTCGACGCCCGAGCCGTGCAGCCAGCCTCCGCCGCTCTCGGCGAAGGAGACCGCGAGCCCGGCGAGCACCAGGGCGGCGCCGAGGCCCCCGCCGATCCGTAGCACCAGCGCGACCTGACGGGCGCCCGCCTCGGGTGCACCCGGTGCCGCCTTCACGCGAGGCCCCGCAGCAGCATCTGGACGCTGACGATGAGCAGGACGACGAGGAAGATCACCCGTAGTGCTCCGGCGGGCACCACGGCCAGCAACCGCGACCCGATGCGCGCGCCGACGACCGTCCCGAGCGCCACCGCGCCGGCCAGCAGCGGCACGACGTCGCCCCGCTGCAGGTAGACGACGGCGCTCGCGGCGCCGGTCACCCCGATCATGAGGTTGCTCGTCGCCGTCGACACCTTGATCGGCAGGCGCATCGCGAGGTCCATGGCCGGGACCTTCATCGCCCCAGAGCCGATACCGAGCAGGCCGCTGATCGCTCCGGCGGCGGTCATCATCGTCAGGCCGGTGGCGGTACGGGTCACCCGGTAGGGACGGATATCGCGGACCGTCGTGCCGGTGCCGGTTCCGTGCAGGCTCAGGGCGTCGGCGATGGGATCGTCCGGCACGGCCAGGCCGTCGCGATCCTGCCGGTGGCGCAGCATCTGGACCGCGCTGACCGCCAGCACGACCCCGAACACCGTGTACAGCGCGCGGGTGCTCAGGTGCCCGGCGAGCAGCGCCCCGGCGATGGCGCCGCTCACCGTCGCCACCTCCAGGGCGACCGCGACACGCAGGTTCGCGAAGCCCTCGTCGAGGTAGCGCGGCGAGGCCGCGGCGCTGCCGGCGACCACCGAGATCACCGAGGCCCCGATCGCGAGCCGCATGTCGAGGCCGAAGGCCAGCGTCAGGATCGGGACGACGAAGGTGCCGCCGCCGAGCCCCAGCAGGCTGCCCAGGCAGCCGGACAGGACGCAGACGGCGGTGATGGCGACGATCTCGGCCAACGGGTTCACGGCGCCTCACCGGGTAGGAAAAATTAGTTCTGGTACAGAGCATATCTGTACCAGAACTATCCTGGAGGCGTGAGCGGCGGATCCGATCAGCGAATGACGGCCACCGGGCAGGGGGCGTGCGTCACGCACTGGTGGCTGACCGAGCCCAACAGCAGCTCGGTGAACCCGCCGCGGCCGCGGCTGCCGACGACGAGCAGCTGCGCGGCCGCGGCGGCGTGGAGCAGGGCCCGGGCGGGGCTGTCCGCGACGGTCTCCTTGGCCACCTGGACGGGCAGCCCGCCGCCGTGCTCGGCGATGATCGTGTCCACGGCGTCGTTGAGGGTGCGCTGCGCCTGCTCGGCGAGCGCGGAGCCGAAGTCCCCATAGATCCCCGGGTAGACCGGCACCTCGAGATGCCAGGCATGCACGACGCGCAGGGCGGTCTTGCGGACGGTGGCGGCCGCCACCGCCCAGCGCAGCGCCCGCAGGGAGGCGTCCGATCCGTCGATGCCGACGACGACCGGGCGTTCGGCCACTGATGTCGCCGCTGTGCCCGCCGCATCCCCGGGACCGGCCGCCCCTGCAGCTCCGTCGGGCCGGTCGTCGTCGCCGGGTACGACGACGACGGGCAGCGACGCGTGGTGCACGAGCCCCTGGCACACCGACCCGGCCACCAGCCGGTGCAGCGCGCCGTGCCCGCGTTCGCCGACGACGACGAGCTGCGCGCCGATCGCGAGCCGCAGCAGCTCCGGCACGGGGCTGCCTTCCTCGACGCGTTCGGTCACCGTGACCGCCGGATCAGGGATGTGCACCGCCGCCACCGTGTCCGCGAGCACCCGCCGCGCCGCCTGCGCCAATCCCGCGCGGTCGGCGCTGCTCGCCGCGTCGAAGACCGAACGCGGCTCCCCGATCGCGTCCCAGACCAGCACCGCCGTCACCGGCAGCCGGCGCCGCGCCGCCTCGTCGACGGACCAGCGCAGGGCCGCGACCGACCCCGGCGAACCGTCGACCCCCACCACGATGCCGCCCGTGTCCGACTGGCCCGCCGCGTCCGGTTCGCCTGTGGTTCGCGCCATCGTCGTCACCTTTCTCGCTACTGTGATCCCTGACACCGTCGATCCCTGACCGCGTCCACCATGCCTGTGCGTGGACCTGCGCCGACGCGCCGAACGCCGCTGCCGGGTCGGTCGGTTGGCCGGGTCGGAACGGGCCAGAGGGCCCTTGAACCGTATCCGTTTCCAGCGTCAGTGACCGAGGCTGTGGGAACCGAGGGTGTGGGAGAGGAAGGCGAGGACGGCGGGCATCCGTTCGGCGGTCGGGAAGGCCCCGCCGTGGCCGGCGCCGGGCACGATCGTGACGTCGGCGGCCGGTGCGCCGGCGGCCCGCAGCGCGTCGGCGAGCTCGAGGGACTGGCGGTGCGGCACGGTGCAGTCGGCGTCGCCGTGCTCGATGAGGAATGGCGGCAGAGGAGCGCGGCCGAGGTAGTTCAGGGGGCTCGCGACCCGGACGAGCTGGGGCACGGCGGCCACCGTGCGGCCAAGGAAGCGGGACTCCGGCGAGTCGGGACGGCCGTGTGAGGCGTCGGACACCGCACAGCGCTCGTTCGCGCGAACCTGGTCGTCCATCGAGGCGAAGTTGATCGGGCCGTAGAAGTCGACGACGGCCTGCACGGCGCTGGAGACGCCCGGATTCCCCAGCGCCGGGTCGTCGTACATCGCCACCCCCGGCGTCGTCCCCAGCATGACCGCGAGGTACGCCCCCGCCGATGCGCCGCTTGCCGCGATCCGGTCCGGGTCCAGGTCGTGGTCGGCGGCATGGGCACGCACCCAGCGCACGGCGGCCTTGACGTCCTGGACGGCGGCGGGGAAGCGGGCCTCGGCGGACAGCCGGTAGTTCAGGCTGGCGACGGCGTACCCGGCGCGGACCAGCGTGCGGATCACGGGCAGGTCGTCGCGCTTGTCGCCGAGTGCGAACGCGCCGCCGTGGATGGTGATGACCACCGGCAGTCCCGACCCGTCGCGGGCGGCAGCGTCGGCCGCCGGCGGCGGCGTGGGCCGGTAGAGGTCCAGGCGCTGGGCGGGTGACACCGGCGCGTAGGCCACATCCCGCCGGACCCACATCCCGTCGACCTCGTCGGACCCCTCGGCCAGGCCGCCCGCCCGGCCGGGGCTGCTGGTCGGCGCCGATGTCTCCGGTCGGGTGGAGTCGTGCCGGGAGCAGGCGGCGACGGCGAGCCCCAGGGCGAGCAGGCCGCAGGTGGCCGCGGCCATGAGACGGTGCGGGACGTGGTAAATGTCGGCGATCCTCTCGGGGCCGGGCGGCGGCTGCCGGACCGGGCGACTGGCTGGTCGCGTACCATCATGCCTGCGCCATTCGGGCGATTATATCGTCAGTCCGGCTCGGGGGCGGATCGTGGTGCGGACGGAATGTGAGCGGCGCCATGTGGTTCTCTGGGAGACCTTTTCGGTACAGCGCGGTACCGTTTTTTGTGATGGTGCCGAAGGCCCCGTGGCGGGGTCTGTGGTCCGCCCCGGTGTGTTCGCTGGGCCGTCGGTCCGAGGGGAAGGAGTGGCAGACCATTTCGCCTCCGGTCGGGGTCGGCCACGGGACGAGTCCCGTGAGCAGGCGATTCTGGACGCGGCGCTGGAGCTGCTCGTCGAGGTCGGCTATGACCGGATGAGCATGGTCGCCGTCGCGGCCCGGGCCCGGGCCAGCAAGGCGACGATCTATCGGCGGTGGTCCTGTAAGGACGAGATGGTCGTGGAGGCGCTGCGTCGCCACGGTCCCGCCGAGCACGTCCCCGCGGACACCGGCTGCCTGCGGGACGATGTAGCCGCCGAGGTCCGCCTCATGATCAATGCTGTCTCCGGCCCGGAGGGGGCGCTGCTCGTCGGCGTCCTGCGGGCGGCCAGCGAGTCCCCTCGACTGGCCGCGGTGATCCAGGCCAACCTCCTGCAACGCAAGGTAGATCTCGGCCGCTGCCTGCTCGAGCGGGCGATGCGGCGGGGGGACCTGCTCGCGAAGGCCGAACCGGCGCTGCTCATCGAGGTCATCCTGGCGATGATCTTCACGCGCCTGCTCGTCACGGGTGAGCCGCTGGACGAGGCGTTCGCCGACCACATCGTCGACGACGTCGTGCTTCCACTGCTCGCCGGCCGGCCGGCCCCGCCCGCGGCTACCTCGAACACCTGAGCTAATATGGTCTCGAACACCTGCGCGAAGGCGGAGTCACAACCGCCTCTGCCCGCCGCCGCCTCGTCTGCGCCCCGCGCGTCGGTCGCCCCTGCTCACGCCCGGGAACACCTACCCGTTCGATGTCCCGGCAGCTCGACTTCTCCGGGAAGGAGCCCCTCTGTGACCACAACTGCCGCCCGCCAGGCCAAAGATCCCTCGGTAGGCCTGGCCGACGACGCCCCTGATCCTCGGCGGTGGCTGGCGCTGAGCATCATCGCCGTCGCGCAGCTCATGGTCGTCCTCGACGCCTCGATCGTGACCATCGCGATGCCCCACGCCCAGGCCGACCTGGGCATCTCCACCGCGAATCGGCAGTGGATGGTCACCGCGTACACCCTCGCCTTCGGCGGCCTGCTGCTGCTCGGCGGGCGCATCGCCGACTACCTGGGCCGCAAGCGGGCCTTCGTCTGGGGGCTGTTCGGCTTCGCGCTCGCCTCGGCGCTCGGCGGGCTGGCGCCGAACGCCGCCCTGCTGTTCGCCGCCCGCGCCCTGCAGGGCGCGTTCGCGGCGCTGCTCGCCCCGGCCGCGCTTTCGCTGATCACCGTTGCGTTCACGGAGAGCCGCGAGCGGGCCAAGGCGTTCGGGGTGTACGGCGCGATCTCCGGCGGTGGCGCGGCGATCGGGCTCATCCTCGGCGGCCTGCTCACCGAGTACGCCTCCTGGCGGTGGTGTCTGCTGGTAAACGTGCCGATCGCGCTTGCCACCGCGTTCTTCGCGGTGCCGGTGGTGCGGGAGAGCCGCGCGCAGGGCGAGGCCCGCTACGACCTGCCCGGCGCGGTCACGGTCACCGCCGGGCTCGTCGCCCTCGTCTACGGCTTCACGGTGGCCGCCGAGGACGGCTGGAGCGACGCCCGCACCCTCGGCCTGCTCGTCGGCTCGGTAGTACTGCTCGCCGCGTTCGTCGTCATCGAGTCGCGCGCCGTTGCGCCGTTGCTGCCGCTGCGGGTCGCCTGGGAACGCAACCGTGGCGGATCGTTCCTGGCCTCGCTGCTGATCGGCGCCGGCCTGTTCGCGATGTTCCTGTTCCTGACCTACTACTTCCAGCAGACCCTGGGCTACAGCGCGCTGAAGACCGGGTTCGCCTTCCTGCCGTTCAGCGCCGGGATCATCCTCTCCGCCGGCACGGCCAGCCAGCTGCTGCCGCGCATCGGCCCGCGGGTGCTCGCCGGGGTCGGGACGACGTTGGCCGCGGTCGGCATGGCGCTGCTGTTGTCCATCGAGGTCGATTCCAGCTATGTCGCCCATGTGCTGCCGTCCGAGCTGCTCATCAGCATCGGCATGGGCTTCTCGTTCGTCCCGCTGTCGAACCTGGCCCTCGTCGGTGTCGCCGCGCACGATGCCGGGGTCGCGAGCGCCCTGGTCAACACCACCCAGCAGATCGGCGGCTCGCTGGGCACCGCCCTGCTCAACACCGTCTACGCGACCGCCATCGGCAGCTACCTCGACGGCCACGGCCACGGCAAGGCGGCCCTCGCGCAGTCGCAGATCGAGGGGTACACCACGGCGTTCCTGTGGGGCGCGATCCTCATCGCGGTCGCCGCGGTGGTGATCTTCGTGTTCATCCGTGCCGGGCGGGAGTCCGCGGTGAACGTGGAGGGTGCCCCGGCACACGTGGGCTGACCTCGCCGGTGCGGGCCCCCGCAGGGCCCGCACCGGTCCGGCGCGACCTCAAAGGTCGGTCTCCTCGCTCAGCATCGCCTGCGAGCTGAGCCGGAAGCCGACGGTCCCATCAACAATCTTGCGGATGACGCTCGCCTTCGGGTCCTTACCGCCCACCCCGTCCACGCCGAGGGCGCCGGCCAGCGCCCGAAGCTGCGGCACCGACACCCGGCCGAGGGCGGCCAGGCGCTCGGCGGCCTCCTCCCGGCTCGTCGCGCCGAGCAGCGCCGTCCGTAGCACCTCGACATCCACCGCGGCCGGCAGCGCCGCTTTCGCCTGGGGTGCGGGTCTCGCTGCCCGGCCATCCTGCGCGGCCGTGAGGGTCAGCCGCGTCCGTCCGGCCAGCAGCTCGCCGACCTGGTGCTCGTTCAGGCCGGCCACCAGATCGGCGAGCTGGCGTAGGAGCAGCGTGCTCAGCCGGGCGGCTTCAGGGGCGATGCTCATGGGTGAAGCGTCCTGATTCGCTTGAGGAACTCCTCGACGAGGCGGTGCAACTCCCAGGCGAGAGCGGGGGTGACCTGGTCGGAGAGGATGACGGGAAGCTGGGTGCGAGCCGCGCCGGCGAAGTGGTGGTTGCTCTCCCGGACCATCGCCTCGAAGACCGGCAGTCCGAGCTGCCGGGTCTGGGCGATGTAGGGACGCAGGGCCGCGATCGGCTTGCCCGAGTAGTACTGCACCATCGTGAAGACCACGCCGAGGATGATCGGTTCCAGCTTCTTCACCGCCGGATGCAGGTCCGACTGCAGGTCGACGATCCGGTTGAATTCCCAGATGAACCGGCGCAGTCGGGCCTGCAGGTGCTCGATGCCGAGGGTGGACAGCTCGTCCGGACGGGCGGGGATCAGCAGTTGGTCGCTGGCCGCGACCGCGGCGCGGGTGATGACGCCGAAATTCGGCGGGCAGTCGAGCAGGACCAGGTCGTAGGCGTTCGGCGGCAGGGTCGCCAGCCCCGCGGCGAGCCGCAGGTAGACGTCGAAGTAGTGCCGCGTCGAGCGGTGTACCTCCGCGCCGCCGAGGCGCGCGGCAAGGTTCATCTCGACATCGCCGAGTGACAGGTGGGAGGTGATGAGGTCGAGCGCGCCGCTGCCCTGCGCGATCCGGGAATTCACCATCGGAGGCGAGGTGACCAGGGGGGCCAGCGGTGGCACCGGGGCGTCCATCCGCCACGCCTCGAACCACTGCTTGATCGTCTGGTTGTCGGCGAGTTCCGCCCGCCGCTGCTCCGGCCGGTAGAACGAGAAGGTCAGGCTGGCCTGCGGATCCAGGTCGATGAGTAGGACGCGCTTCCCCCAGGCGGCGATCTGCGCGCCGATGTTCGCGGTCAGCGTGGTCTTCCCGACCCCGCCCTTGTAGTTCACGACCGAGATCACGCGCACGGCGGCCCGCCCCCATGCTCGGTTGCTGACCGGATCATCCGGTTTCCCCCCGTCGCTCCGGTGCCACCCGTTCCCACGGTGTGACTCGCGGTGGACAGCACATCACGGGATGCGGGCCCGCCATGGGCAAGGATTCGTGCCGGGTGGCGGCGATGCGTACGCCTTGACCGGCAGTGGTGCGACCGACGCCATATTGGGACCACGATGGGTGATCCGGATGTCATGGCCGTCCGGCGGTCCGCGCGTTCCCACCCCTACGTGCCGGCCTTCCGGCGAGACCGGTTACGTTCCGGCAGTGCGCCGCGGACGTCGTCGAACAGCGGTCTATCGTCCCGGCGACTCCGGTGCTGTCACTGCCACTGTCTCGGGGGACGATGCGATACATGGGTACCTCGAGTGGGGTTGGGCCCGGCACGGAGCTCGGCCGGACCGTGGGTCAAACCATCCGGGCGACCACGGTGCCCGGATCCGGTGCGGGCCGTGCGGGCCGGGATGCCGCCGGAGCCAGGCGTTCCGCCGGAGCCGGTCGTGGCGCGGGAGCTGGTCGCGGCGCGGGGAGCGGTAGCGGCGTCGGCGACGGGCCGGCTGCCGGTGGAGTCGGGCGTCGGCGGCGGCCGGGGCTGCCCGCGTGGGGCCGGCCGTGGGTGCCGCGGGTCGCAGCGTTGCTGACCCTCGCCGTGGGCCTGCTCGACGTGGTGTCCGCGCTGACCCCGGAGTGGCGGTCCCGGCTGGCGGACCTGCGGGTGCTGCTGCCCGCGGCGGCCTCCCGGCAGGCCGCGGCGTTCACGGTCGTCATCGGCATGCTGCTGGTCCTGCTTGCCGCCGGCCTGCGCCGGCGCAAGCGCCGGGCGTGGCGGGCGGCCGTCGTCCTGCTCGGGCTGAGCGTCGCGCTGCACGTCGCCAAGGGGCTCGACTACGACGAGGCGGCGGCGTCGGCCGCGCTGCTCGGCGTGCTGGTACTGGTCCGCGGTGAGTTTCGGGCCAAGGGCGACCCGACGACCCGCTGGCGGGCACTCGGAGCCGCCCTGCTGCTGACCGCCGGGTCGATCGGGATCGGCTTCCTGCTGCTGCACCTGCGCGAGCACCGCATCGCCGGCCCGCATGCCTGGTCGGCCCAGCTCGAACAGATCGTGTTGGGGCTCGTCGGCGTCCCCGGCCCGCTGCACTTCACCTCCGACCGCTTCGCCGACCTCGCCGACCGGGTGCTGCTCACCCTGGGCCTGGTGACCATCGGCACCACCGGCTACCTGGCGCTGCGTCCACCGCAGCCGCGGCCGCGGCTGACCGAGGACGACCAGGCGCGGGTGCGGACGCTGCTCGACCGGCACGGCGACGCCGACTCGCTCGGCTACTTCGTGCTGCGTTCCGACAAATCGGTGATCTGGTCCCCGTCCGGCAAGGCGTGCGTGGCCTACCGTGTGATCTCCGGGGTGATGCTCGCCAGCGGCGATCCGCTCGGGGACCGGGAGGCGTGGCCGGGGGCGATCGGTGAGTTCCTGCGCGAGGCGGCCGACCACGCCTGGACCCCGGCGGTGATCGGCTGTTCGGAGGCCGGTGGCACGGCATGGACCCGCGCCGGGCTGACCGCGCTGGAGTTCGGCGACGAGGCCGTGGTCGACGCCGCCACCTTCACCCTGGACGGCCGGGCGATGCGCAACGTCCGCCAGGCTGTCGCGCGGGTCGAGCGCGCCGGGTACACGGCCGTCGCCCGCCGGGTCCGCGATCTTGCGCCGCCCGACGTCGCGGGGCTGAAGGCGCAGGCGGCGGCCTGGCGCGGCAGCGAGACCGAACGCGGCTTCTCGATGGCACTCGGCCGGCTGGGCGACGGCGAGGACGGCGACTGCGTCGTCGTCCTCGCCTACGAGAGCACGGCGCGGGACACCGGCACCGTGGCTGCGCCCGACGAGTCGGCCTCCGGCGCAGGGGTTCCGTCCGACGCGGAGCCGCGGCTGCGCGCGCTGCTGCACTTCGTGCCGTGGGGGCGTGACGGACTGTCCCTCGACGCCATGCGGCGCGACCGTGCGGCCGACAACGGTCTGAACGAGTTCCTCATCGTCAGCACCCTGCGCCAGGCGCCGCAGCTCGGCGTGACGCGGGTGTCGTTGAACTTCGCGTTCTTCCGCTCCGCCCTCGAACGCGGCGAGCGCCTGGGCGCGGGGCCGGTGGTCCGCTCCTGGCGCGGCACGCTGCTGTTCCTGTCGCGCTGGTTCCAGATCGACAGCCTCTACCGGTTCAACGCCAAGTTCCAGCCCACCTGGCAGCCCCGCTTCGTGTGCTATCCGGCGACCGCCGAACTGCCGCGGATCGCCCTGGCGATGCTCGAGGCCGAGGCGTTCCTCGTCTGGCCCCGCTGGCGCGACCACCTTCCTCGCCCCGGCGCGCTGCTCGCCGCCGCCCGCCGCCCCCGCCGTGAGTGCCACCTGCCTGAGGAGGACCGGACGCAGTTGCCGGACGGCCCCTGACCGGGGCTGGTGAGCGGGCTCGGACGGCGGTCGTACACGGACACGGACCCGCCGGTGCGCATCTGGTTCGACTGCGGCCTCGGCGACCACGAGGCGCTGGGGGACACCCTGTGTCGTCCCGTCGTCTGCCGTGGGGGGTGTGGCGGTGGGCACATCCACGCTGCCGCGACAGGTGGCGGGGAATGCCTTGGCAGGCCACGACGTCATGACGGTGACAGTGATCCTCGTGGGGCGGGGGTGTTCCGTGATGCTGTCGGGTGGACGTCGCGACGCTCAGCACCTGAAAGCTGCTTCGCTGCGCAGCAGCGCGACGTCGTGGCTGCATGCGGCGCCGCGGCACTTCCCGGTGACGACCGTCCTGCTCGCAGTGCTCCTCGCGGCGCGGGTGCTACGCGGGGTTGACCCGGATCGCGCCACCCGCTGGCAGTGGGCGACGAGCACGACGTTGCACCAGATGCTGCACCACCCCCTCGGCGTCCTCGTCGGCAGCATCCCCTGGGTGACCGACGGGCCGGTGGCGCCGTGGCTGGCGTTCGCCGCCTTGGCCGTCGGCGGGTTGGAGGCCACGGTCGGGAGCGTGGCGACGCTCGCGGTCGTGTTCGGCGGTCACACCGCGGCGACGCTGATCTCCGAAGGGATCCTGGGGCTTCGGGTCGTGACCGGCGACCTGCCGTCCAGCGAGCTGCACGTCCTCGACGTCGGCCCGAGCTACGTTGCCGGTGCAGCCCTGGCCGCCCTGGTCGCGCTGCCCACCTCCCACCGGCTGCGCACCGTCGCCGCCGTCACCCTCGTCGTCGTCGCCCCGGCGATGATGTACGGCGTCACCGACGGCGACCTCGACGGGATCGGCCACACCGCCGCCCTCGCCCTCGGCGCGCTCGCCGGAACCATCCCCGCCCTGCGCCGTCCCGTTTCCGCCCGGCCGGCCCGTGCCTTCGCCGTGCCGTGGCGGGCGTCGTGGCCACGGCCGGCCTACTCGCCCACCGAGCGAGCCGCCATGCCCGCACGCTGGGCGATGCGCATTCGCCGGGGGATACCACCCGCCCCGGCCGGCACCGCCGACGTCCCCGCTCGCCCACGCCAGGCCTGGTGGTCCCTTCCGCGCGGACTGCACCACTGACAAACCATAGATATAAAGGATTGTTGGTGTAAGACCGGTTGCTCCATCGCCGGGTCGGCTGCGGGCCAGGAAACGGGGTGGATCGTGGCTGGTGTGAACAATGGAATTTATCGGATCACGCTCGACGGACGGCAGATTCTGACCGCTGCCGGTGGGAGCAACGTCGTCCTCCTGCCGGAGCAGTCCGGCCAGCAGGAGCGGCAGGTGCAGCGGGCGGACAACGAGACCTGGGTGATCCGGCAGGCGAACTCGCCGAGGTTTCTCGGTTTCGACGGCGAGCCGGAGATCTTCGAGTGGGTCCAGGTGCTACCCCAGCCGCGGGAGTGGCGGATCACCGACGGCCCCCATTCCGGTACCTTCCCCCTCGGGGTGCCGGAAAACCAGCTCACCCTGGGTCTGCACCCGGCGCTCATCTACCCGCCGCTGATCGCGCTTTCGCCGATCTTCGGCGAGGACCGTGGCTGGAGCTTCGAGAGCGTCGAGTAGCCGCGGCCGCCCAGGCCGGGAGCGGATCGTGCCGCATTTCCCGGCATTGTCGGGTGAATTCTCCTCGGCCGAGTTGGCCGGAAACCACATTGACCGCTTGCGGTCGTCGTCGGCGCCCCGTGGAATAGACGTGTGGCGTTCGCGGTCTGCCGGTCCGGACGCAGGCATGATGGTGTCCGGCGCCACGGGCGGCGCACTTTGTCTCCGAACCGCACGTTCATCGCGTATCCGTCTGCCCGTGGGCCGTCATAGTACCCGCCGCACCGGCACCATGCTGGCATCGGCCGCGAGAGGAGGCATCCTGCCGCGGCGCGGCACCATCCCGCCCGAGGCCGGCCGTGTCACGGCCGGCTGTTTGACGACCAGAAACGGGGTTGACCGTGGGAAAAATCGCTGACGGCGTCTACCGGATCCGCATCGACGGCCGGGACAATCTGACCCTGAGCTCGCCCGACCGCAACAACATCTTCCTCCTGCCGGGCGAGGGCCCCGGCCAGGAATGGGAGATCAGGCAGTCCGGAAACGGGCAGAACGGCGACAGCACCTACACGATCCGCCAGACCTCCGCGCCGCTGTTCGTCGGTTTCGAAGGCTCCCCGGACGTGTTCGAGCGGGTCCGCCCCCTCCCCGAGCCCCGCGAATGGCGGATCACCGACGGGCCTCGGCCGGGCACGGTCAATATCGGCGTCGTGGAGAACGAGCTCACCCTCGGCCTGCACCCGGCGCTGATCTTCCCGCCGATGGTCGCCCTGTCGCCTGTCTTCGGCGAGGACCGCGGCTGGGCCCTCGAGCCCGCCAACTGATCGCCCAATGCCCCCGAACGACCTGGCGGCGCTCGGACCTGCCCGCAGAACCAGGGCGAGGTGGCGCCCAGGAAGACGACAAACCTCCGTGCCGCGCCGCGGCGACTCTGCCCTCAGGGCTGGTCTGCCGCGGCGCGGCACTCTGCGCTTCCGTCCCACGGCCGGGTGCCGCGGCTGCCGCCGCCGAGTCCTGCCAGAATGTGGAGGATCGGATGGTCGCCTCGCTGGCCTCGGCGCGGGGCGGGATGTCGCTAGGGAGCGCCGGCCGGCACCCGGGAGGGTGGTGCGGGCGGGCAGCCGGGGACCTGTCAGGAGCGTGGGGAGGGCGGGACGCCGGGTGCGTGAAGGTAGGTGGACGACGGTCACCGCCTCCCAGTTCGCTCATGAGCGGGAGGCGCTGCAGCATATCCAGACGAGGCTGCCGGACGCCGAGCCCTACCGGGCCTGGTCGAACTTCACCTTCACCGCCGACACCGGCCACGTCCGCGAGGTGGACCTGTTCGTCGCCGCTCCCGGCGGCCTCTACCTCGTCGAGGTCAAGAGCCTGCACGGCCGGCTGTACGCCAGCGGATCGAACTGGATCCAGCGGGCGCCGAACGGCCGCGAGCGGGTGTTCGACAACCCACTGCATCTGGCGGAATCGAAGGCCAGGCAGCTGCGCTCGCTGCTGACCCGCCGGTCGAACGCCCTGCCGCCGAGCAAGCGGGTGCGGATCCCGTTCATCCAGGCCGCCGTGTTCCTCTCGGTCGCGGAGCTCACCATCGTGCTGCCCGACCATCAGCTCGTCCGGGTGTTCGGGCCCGAACCGGAGACCGGCCAGCCGGCCCGGGGCGTGCTACCCCCGATCGTCACCGGGCTGCTCGGGCAGGCGCCGCGGGAGGAACGCGACCGGGTCCGCCAAGAGCAGTCGAAGGCGTTAACGGATCTGCTGCGCGCGGTGGGGATCGCCTGCAGCCGCCGGCACTTCAGCGTCGGTGCCTGGCAGCTCGCCTTCCCGCCGTTCGACACCGGTCCGACCTGGCAGGATCATCACGCCACCCACGCCCAGCTTTCCCGTGAGCACCGGCGGGTGCGCATCTACCTGGTGGAACGGGAAGTCGGCCAGTCGGCGCGGGACGGCGTGGAGCGGGCGGCCCGCCGGGAGATGATGTCCCTGCACGGCATCAGCCATCCCGGCATCGTCCAGGTCGACTCGATGGAGTCGCATGAGGCGGGCCCGGCGCTGGTGTTCCGCCACGACCCGCAGGCGTTGCGCCTCGACCACTTCCTCGCCCGTTTCGGTGACCGGCTCGACGCCCTGACCAGGTTGGACCTGGTCCGCCAGCTCGCCGAGGCGATGCGCTACGCACACGGCCGGCATCTGCATCATCGCGCGTTGTCCGCCCGCAGCATCCTCGTCACCCCGGCTCCCCGCCAGCGTCGGCGCGGAGCCGACGGAGCCGACGCGGGCGACGCGGGCGATCAGGATGCCCGTTGGCTCGCCCCCCACCTGCAGATCAGCGACTGGCAGGCGGCGACGCGGGGGACCGGGACGGAGGGCAGCGCGACGCCGAGCGTGTCGGTGCGGACCAGCTCGGTGGGCCAGGTCGTGCCGCATCTCGAGCGCGCCGCGGTCGGCTACCTTGCCCCGGAGCTCACCGAGCCAGCGCCCGACGCGGTCGCGCTGGACGTGTTCGGTCTCGGCACGGTGTCGTATCTGATCCTCACCGGGCAGCCGCCGGCGACCTCGCGGTTGGAGCTGTCCGCGCGGTTGGAGGAGGCCGAGGGGCTGCGGCCGGCCGGCCAGACCGACGCCGTTTCCGCGCTGGCCAACGAGCTGGTCTGGTGCGCCACCCGCCGCCGGCCGGTGGATCGGTTCGCGACGGTCAGCGAGTTCGTCGAGTACCTGAGCGTCGTCGAGGAGGATCTGACCGCTCCCACCAGCCTCACACCACCGGCGGCGGGCGGCGCTGCGGGCGGATCCACCGGCGACGGCGGCGATACCGGCGATGGCGGGAACGGGGGTGCGTCCGACGACGAACCCGAGCCCGACCCGCTGGAGGCCCGCCGCGGCGATCTCGTCGGCGGCGAGTGGCGGATCGCCAAGCGGCTGGGCACCGGGTCGACCTCGCGGGCGTTCCTCGCCCACAACGTCCGCACCGACGCCGACGAGGTCCTCAAGGTCGCGCTGTCCGAGGACAAGGCGCCCCGGCTGGAGCATGAGGCGCGGGTGCTGCGCGGCCTCGCCGACTCGCGGATCATCCGCCTGGCCCGCCAGGAGCCGATCCGCGTTGGTGGGCGCACGGTGCTGGTCCTCGCCCATGCCGGGGAGCGGACCGTCGCGCGCAAGCTTCGCGACGAGGGCCGGCTGACCGTCGACGAGCTGGAGACGTTCAGCGACTACCTGTTCGGCGCGGCCGACTACCTCGACGGCGAGGGCGTCACTCACCGCGATCTCAAGCCGGACAACATCGCCATCAAGATCCGTAAGAATCGGAGCCGGCAGCTCGTGCTCATCGACTTCTCGCTGGCCGGGATCTCGGTGCAGGAGCTGGAGGCGGGTACGCCCCGCTACCTCGACCCGTTCCTCGGGCCGCCGCTGCGTCCCGTCTACGCCGCCGCCGCCGAGCGGTACGCCCTGGCCGTCACTCTGCACGAGATGGCCTCGGCCGAGCTGCCCGTGTGTGGCGACGGCCAGTCCGAGTCGGCGCGGCAGACCGACGGACCGCCGCAGCTCGCCGTCGAGGCGTTCGATCCGGCGATCCGCGACGGGCTCACCGCCTTCTTTCTGCGGGCGTTCGAACGCGACGCCCGCCGCAGGTTCACCACGCTCAAGGAGATGCGGGACGCCTGGACAGCCGTGTTCCGTGCCGCCGACGTCGCCATCCCGACCTCCATCGACCCCGCAGACGCCCTCGAGCGCGGTAGGGGCGGTAGGGGGGGAGAGCCGGATGGAGCCGAGACGGGCGGGCCGCCGTCGGCGCCGGCCGGCACCGACGCCGAGCCGCTGGCCGACGAGGCGGAGCGCCTGGCCTGGCGGGCCCGCGACGAGCTGGCGGCGCAGGCCACGGCGACCACCCCGCTCGAGGCGGCGGGGCTGTCGCCACGGACGCTGTCCGCCGCCCACGAGCTGGCCGCGGTGACCGTGGCCGACCTGCTTGCCCCTCACCCCGAAGCAGCTCATCAGCAAGCTCGGGATGGGGGTGAAGACCCGCCGCGAGCTCCAGAGTCGCATCCGCGAGTGGCGTGCCCGACTTGGCGCGCCTCCCGAGGACGGCCGGCCACCGCGCGTCTTCGCCGCCGACCTCGCCCAGATCGGCCTGGACGACATCGCCGCGCTGCTCGTGCCGGCCGTGCAGCGCACCGGCCGCAACGCCACCGAGGTGGCGGCGACCCGGCTGCTGCTGGGCCTGCCGGACGACAACGGCGCGCTGGCGGGACTGCCGGCGTGGCCCCAGCACCGGCTCGTCGCCGAGCGGCTGGACGTGACCCCGGCGCGGATCGCGCAGGTGCTGGTCAAGCAGCGTCGGGCCTGGAGCCGGCAGCCCGTGGTCGGCAACGTGCTGCGTGAGCTGATCGAACTGCTGGCCGCCTCCGGGCGGGTGATGAGCGTCGGGGAACTGGCCGCGGCCCTGCTCGGCCGGCGTGGCGCGGTCGTCGACGGGGAGGAGCTGCGGCGGGCGATCGCCACCGCGGTGGTGCGGGCGGCGGTCGAGACCGACGAGGTCGCCGACGAACCGCGCCTGCGCACCCGTCGCCAGGGCGACCGGATCCTCGTCGCCCTGGAGGTCGCCGAGTTCGACGATCCGACGACCCCGCCCGCACCGGCGCTGCTCGACTACGCCTACGCGCTCGGTGCCGCCGCCGACCGGCTCGCGGCCGCCGAGGTCCTGCCGTCGTCGGCGACCGTGCTGCGGACCCTGGCCGGGATCAGCACCGCCGGATTGTCCAGCGCCAACCGCCGCCTGTCGCCCCCGGCTCGCCCGACGGCCGACGCGTCCACTTCCGTCCACCCCGAGTCCGTCTCCGACCTCGCGTCGATCGACGTGTCGGGCGGCGCCGGCGAGTCGTTGGCGACCGGTGGGATGGACCCGGACGCCGAGGCCGCCGTGGCGGGTGAGCCGGGCGGTCGGATCGGCCTGCTCGACGAGCGTCGCCTGGTCCGGCTCGCCGCGGCGGCCTCCCGTAACGCTGCCGTGACTCCCAGGCTGGAGATCTACCCGCGGGACCTCGACGCCGTGCGGGCCCTGCGGCTGGCCCAGGCCGGCCTGGTCTCCCCGCGTCCCGGGCTGGAGCGCTCGCGCCAGCTCGACGAGGCGCAGGTGCGTGCTCGGGTGCGCACCCGTTTCCCGGAGCTGGCGGCGGAGCTGCCGCCGCGGCCCGCCCTGGACACCGCGCTGCGCGAGGCCGGCTTCGAGCTGGACTGGTCCCGCAGCACCGGTGCTACGAGCTGTCCGGTCACCTGCTCGCGTCGATCACCGTGACGAGCCTTGCCACCGGCGGCGCCGGGCGCGGGCCGACCGCGCTCGGCGCCTACCGCTACCTCGCCGACCGGCCCGAGCTGGCCCAGGCCGCGGCCGCCGAGCAGCGGCTCGCCGGGGCCGCGGACGGCGACGGGTTCCGCGCCCTCAGCGTCCGGCGTACCCTGACCGTCTCTGCCGCGCACCGGCTCGCCGCCCGGTTCGGCGCCGAGCCGCTGAACGTCGCCGCCGTGTTCCTCGCCGCCCTGCACGAGCAGGTCGACCCGCGGCCGCTGCCGACGTGGGAGACCGTTCTCGCGGCCGATGCAGCCCCGCCCGGCACCCGCGCCGCGCGGAAGATCTCCGAATACGTCGAGGCCGCCTGGGCGGCGGCCCGGCCTCGGTTGCTCGCCGCGATCCGCCGCGACCCGGCCGCCGGTGCCGGCCCCGCCCGGCCGCTGCTGCTGGTCGACGCCGGTCCGTTCGGGCGGTACCGGGGCCTCGACGTGCTCTACGCGATGGCCGAGCTGGCCCGGTCCGGGCAGCGGCCGACGTGGGTGCTGTGCCCGGCGGCGGACCCGGGGGAGCAGCCCCGGCTCGACGGGGCGCTCGTCGAGGTGCAGACGGAGAACGAGTGGATTCGCCTGCCCGACGCCTGGGTGCGGGGGGAGCATCGCGACGCCATCGGCGACCTCGGCGCCTGACCTCGGCGGGTGCGGCGGCGGGTAGGGCAGGGTGGATGCGGGCAACGGCTGTGGAGAGGCAAGGCGTGACGATCAAGCGGGCGGATCTGCTGAAGGACCTGCAGCGCCAGGTGAAGGCGCTGGAACGTGACCTCGGCGAGCAGGTGAACGCCCTCGGTGAGGTGCACAACCGGCTGCGCGCCGAGTACGACGAGGCGTTCCAGGTGGAGCGCACCGCGGCGGACTGGCAGCCGTGGCTCGGCGAGCGCATCATCCAGGTGGCGGCGGCGTGGGTGCTCGGCACCGTCTTCGTCCGGTTCTGCGAGGACAACGGCCTGCTGCTCGACCCGTTCCTCGCTGGTCCGGACCCGGCTCGGATGGCGCTCGCCGAGGAGCTGCAGGACGAGTTCTTCCACGTCGATCCGGGGGAGACCGACCGCGGCTGGCTGATCCACGGCTTCGACGCGATCGGCGCCGTCCCGGCCGGCGCCACAACGCCCTGTTCCAGATCCCCGTCTCCCACGACGCGGCCAAGGCGCTCATCGCCTTCTGGCGCCGCCGCGGCGCCGACGGCACGCTCGTCCACGACTTCACCGACGCCGATCTTGACACCCGGTTTCTCGGCGACCTGTACCAGGACCTGTCCGAGGACGCGCGTAAACGTTACGCGCTGTTGCAGACCTCCGACTTCGTCGAGGAGTTCATCCTCGATCTGACGCTCACCCCGGCGATCGACGAGTTCGGCTACGACGTGGTCCGGATGATCGACCCGGCCTGTGGCTCCGGCCACTTCGTCCTCGGCGCCTTCCACCGCCTGCTCGCTCAGTGGGCCGAGCATGCCCCGAACCGGGAGCCGTTCGAGCGGGTTCGCCTCGCGTTGCAGGCCGTGCACGGCGTCGACCTCAACCCGTTCGCCGTCGCCATCGCCCGCTTTCGCCTGATGGTCGCCGCCCTGCGCGCCGCCGGCTTCACCACCCTCGCCAACACCACCGGCTACACCTTCCCCCTCAACATCGCCATCGGCGACTCCCTGCTCAAGCAGACCCAGCAGGACATGTTCACCGCCGACCTGACCGACGTCGCCGACTTCTCCTACACCACCGAGGACCTCGCCGACTTCCCCGGCATCCTCAAGGAGGGCACCTACCACGCCGTCGTCGGCAACTCCCCGTACATCACCGTGAATGACAAGAAGCTTAACGCCCACTACCGTCGGATGTACGACGCGTGTAAGGGCGCGTATGCACTGTCGGTGCCGTTCGCGCAGAGACTGTTTCGAGCTAGCCAAAGAGGCGGACAGTGAAGGCAATGGGGCTGGACTGGTTGGTCAAATAACGGCAAACTCATTTATGAAGCGTGAATTCGATAAGAGGTTCATCGAAGAATTTCTTGCGAACCGGGTCGAGGTGTCGATGGTTATCGATTCCGCCGGTGCATTTATTCCTGGCCATGGCACGCCAACGGTTATTATTTTTGGGCGCCCAAAAAGAGCTGGTCGGTCCGACGCTGTGCGCGCAGTACTTGGTGTGCGAGGGGAGCCCGGGGTGCCGGTAGAACCCCGAAAAGGCCAAGTCTGGTCGGCTATTATGGCTCAGTTTGGGCACTCCGGATCGGAATTCGAGTGGATAAGCGTGTTGGATGTTCAGCGTGCTGTGTTCTTTCGATATCCGTGGAGTATTGGAGGCGGTGGTGCGGCAGATCTTCTGTCATTGATTGAAGCCCATAGTGACAAACTTGGCGGGGTTATTGATGTTGTTGGAAGAACGACGCATACGGGGCTTGATGATGCCTTCTATCTTCCCGGTGCGGCAAGCAACACCCGGGGGCTAGCTCGTTTCTGCGCTCCCATAGTGTTGGGTGAGGATATCAGAGACTATTTGCTCGAAGCTCCAACGGTCACATTGTTCCCCTACGCATCGGACGGTGCTGAGCGGGCGATCGATGAAGTTGAGCGGAGATTTTTTTCGCACGCGGACTCACCTGGCGCGCCGGGTTGACTTTGGAAGTACCCCGGAACAACGCGGGCTTCGCTGGTTCGATCATAGCATGTTCTTTGCGAAGCGCTATACGGTCTCGTGTTCCATTGGGTTCTCTTTTGTGGCTACGCACAACAACTTCGCTTTTGATCGTGGCGGCAAAGTATTCAAGCAGTCGGCGCCGGCAATCAAGCAGTCGGCGCCGGCAATCAAGTTGGCGGATAGTGCGATCGAAGAGGAGTATCTTCGGTTGTTGGGGGTGCTCAACAGTTCGT
>NZ_CADCWT010000066.1 GCF_902806485.1 Candidatus Frankia alpina
GTGAGCGCCATCATCCGCGGTTCGTCCTCGGCCGGTACGCCGAACAGCGTCATGATGACGTGCAGTGGATAGCCGAGCGTGAAGTCGGCGACCAGCTCCAGGTCGTTCGCTCCCGGCCGCAGGTGGTCGGCGATCGCGCGGCGGGCCAGCGCCCGGATGCGGTCCTCCCACTTCTTCAGGGAGGCCGGCCGAAACCACTCGTTGGCGATGTCCTTGACCATCGTGTGCTCGGGCGGGTCGAGGTAGGTGAGCGTCTCGAGGATGCGCAGGCTGCCGCCCGTCAACGACTTCGTGAACGCGTCGCCGGCCTGGTTCTGCAGGATCGGATTGTGCGAGCCGGGGGCCTCGCCGCCACCACTGGTGAAGATCGCCGGCTGCCGCTCGATCTCCATGATGTCCGCGTGCTTGGTGACGAGCCAGATCGGCTCGTATCCCTCGACGGCGACCTTCGCCAACGGAGCGTTCTCACGCAGCCACCGGTACGCCTCGAACAGCGACGCTTCGTCCCGGTGGCCCTCGGGAAGCACCACTCGCCTGGCGATCTCCTCGGGGACGTCAACGATCGGAGTGGTATCCGTGATGGTCATGAGGCGCTCCATGCGTCAGGGGCGAGAGCCGTCCGATCACGGCGGCGGGCCCGACTCCAGGTGGATTGCGACCATCATGTGAGTGGCATCACATCCAACTCATCATCCGGAAGGAAGGCTTTTCTACCCCCTCGAACGGCCTGCGATCGAGGGCGCTCCCCTGACGATGTGCTGGTGGTAGACCGAGCCGGCCTCCGAGCGGGTGGCCACGCCCAGCTTGCGCATCAGGCTCTTGGCGTGGGACTTGACGGTGCTCTCGGCGACGCAGAGGTGCGTGCCGATCTGTGCGTTCGTCAGGCCGGTCGCGATCAGGCGCAGCACCTGCTCCTCCCGGCGGGTCAGCACGTCGCGCCAGGCGTCCGGCGCGCCGGGTAACCGGTGCACGTCGACCAGCGTCACGTCAAGCGGGCGACCGGGCGGCGGCTGACCGTGCGGCGGCAGGTGCCGGTTCATCATGGTGCCGCCCGGTGACGCGGCCGCGAGCTGCGGGCCGCTCACAGGTTGTGAGATACCTGGCCATCGGTACCCCGAGTCAGCCGGGCGGGGCTCACCGCGCCGGGAGCCGGGCTCGACGACGGCCGGCGCCCGCCCCACCGCGACGGACGCGGGGCCGGCCGGGCACGGGCCGGGGACCGGTTCGTGCCCGAGACGACCGAGCACGTCCACAAGCGCGGCGGACTGGTCCGCGACCACCGCGTGCACGGCCGCCATGTCGGCGAGCACCGCGAGCCGCTCGAGCGCGAGCCCGAGGCCTTCGGCCAGTAACGCGATCAGGTCACGGTCGAACTCGCCCATCGTGCCGTACTCGACGTTGCGGTCGACATGCAGCAGACCGACCACTCTGCGACAGAAGAGCACCGGGGCGGCGGCGTAGGAGTGACTTCCGGTGACGGCCACCAGCGCAGCGTGTACTCGGGGATTGCCCTGGACGTCCCGAACCAGGATTGTCGACTTCGTCCGGACCACCTCCTCCTCGAGCAGGCCGTCGACCCTGCGGCAGGCCGGGGCGTGTCCGGCCGCCACGATCATCGCGGCCTCCTGTGGGTCGGTGCGGGTGCAGGCCGTGCGAGGGATCCAGCGGCCCCGGTCGACCGACGAGAACAGCACCCGGTAGTACCCGAGGTCCGCGGTCGTGCCCGGAATCATCTCGGCCATCTCGTCCACCGACGTCGCGGTCCGGCACCGCCGCAACGCTCGTGCCATCAGCTGGGTGGCCTGCTGCCCACGCCGCGCCTCCCACACCGTGAGGTCGAGCCGGACGGCGGCCAGTTCCACGGCCACGACGGCGGCGGCCGCCAGCAGATCCTGGCGAGACCTGGCGGTTGCGGCCACAGCCAGCTCCGCCTCTCTGAGCGGATGGGCGAGTTGTCCCGGGTCGGTCCGGTCGGCACGAAGGCGTGGAGCGGCTATCCCGAAGGTCGCCGCGGCCACGCACAGCACTCCGTCCGCTCTGTCCAAAAATTCCCTATATGCGGCAGACGTCACTAAGAACTCCCTTGCCACCTACTCCAAACCATGTTGAATGGCAATGGTATGACCATATAGATTTAGGGCGGGCGGGTCACCACACCGTGGAGGAGCAGAGGTGCGCGCGATCGTCATGGAGGCGTACGGTCCGCCGTCGGTGTTGCGACCCGAGGACGTGCCGGCTCCTGCGGAGCGTGCCGGCTGGGTGACCGTACGGCTGACGGCGAGCGCCCTCAACTGGCACGACGTTCTGGTGCGCCGGGGGCAGTACGCCTCCCCGCTCCCCCACGTCCCCGGCGCCGACGGGGCAGGTACGCGCACGGACACCGGTGAGCCGGTCGTCGTGCTGCCGTCGCTGTCCTGGGGCGAGGGCGACGCCGCGCCCGACGGGGGCTGGGAGATCCTGGGCGACCACCGGCCCGGCACGTACGCCGAGATGGTGACCGTGCCCGCCGAGTGCGCGGTCCCCCGGCCACCTGGGCTGAGCCTGGCCCAGGCCGCCGCCTTGCCGCTGGTCGGAGTGACGACGTTCCAGGCGCTGTTCAGCCGGAGACGGCTCACGGCCGGGGAGTCACTGCTCGTGCTCGGGGCCAGCGGGGGAGTCGCGACCATGGCCGTCTCGCTCGCCGCCACGGCCGGTGCGCGGGTGGTCGTCACCTCGGGCGACCCGCGGAAGATCGACGCCGCCCGGGAGCTGGGCGCGGCCGACGGCGTCGACCACACCGCGGCCGACTGGATCGAGGCGGCGCGGGCTCTGACTCCCCGGCTGGCGGGCTTCGACCTCGTGCTCGACAGCGTCGAGCGGTGGGCGGAGTCGGTGCGCTGCCTCACGCCCGGCGGGCGGTGCGTGGTGCTCGGCGCCAGCGCCGCGCAGCACGCGACGCTACCGGTCCGCCCCTTCTACTTCGGCCAGTACGAACTCATCGGCACGACGATGGGCAGCCCTCGCGACATGGCCGGGCTCCTGCGTTTCCTCGACGACCACACGGTCACGCCGCCGGTCGTCGACCGCACGTTCCCGCTGGCGCAGGCCGCGCTCGCGCACGAACATCTTGAGGCGGGCACCGGGTTCGGAAAGATTGTTCTGATGCACGACTGAGCATCGGCAAGCAGTGTCCGGCGGCATTCGCATCCGGCCCGGCCCGTGCCCCGAGCAGGAGGAAGACCATGCCAGCCGCCCTCGTCCGTTACGACCTCGATGCCCGAGGCGTCGCCACCATCACCCTGGACGACCCCGCGACCCGCAATGCCCTAAGCGACCGGCTACTCGATGAGCTGATCGGCCGGCTCGGGCAGGCCCGGGCGGACGGCTCGGTGCGGGTGGTCGTCCTGACATCCAGCGACGACCGGGTGTTCTCCAGCGGCGGCAACCTCAAGGCGTTCGCCAACGACACTCCGACGGTCGAGAAGTACGTCGGCCTGGACCGTTTTCCCCGCATCTACCGACTGCTCGGGCAGCTCGGCAAGCCGAGCATCTGCGCGGCGGGCGGCGATGTACTGGCGGGCGCCTTCGGCCTCGCCCTCGCCTGCGATCTGATCATCGCCCGCGAGGGTGTGCGGTTCGGCTGCCCTGAGATCAACGTCGGGGTCTTCCCGTTCATGATCTCGGCGCTCATCTACCGGAGCGTGCCGAGAGCCAGGGCGAACGAGCTCATGATGACCGGCAGTCTGATCTCCGCCGCCGAGGCGGAGCGGCTGCACCTGGTCAACGCGGTGGTGCCCGGCGAGCAGTTCGCCGCCGAGGTCGACCGCTGGGCGGGACTGATCGCGTCCCGTTCACCGCTGCTCATGCGGATGGGCAAGAACGCCCTCGACGCGACCCGCGATCAGCCGCTCGATGCCGCCCTGGCCCACCTGCAGGGCCAGCTCGCGCTTGCCTTCGCCACCGAGGACATCAAGGAGGGCGTGGCCGCGTTCCGGGAGAAGCGGGAACCTCGCTGGTCGGGCCGGTAGACGCGGTCGACCTGGCTCGGGGCGCCCACGCCGATACGACGACACCCACGGCCAGCGGTCGGCGGCAGATCGCCGCCGGCGACTATTTGGCCTGACCTATAGTACCGTTAGGTCAGATGACGCACCCTGGAGGTGGTGTCCATGGATCTCGCCGACGCACCGGACGAGGCTCGCTTCCGCGCCGACGCGCGCGCCTGGCTCGATCGCGAGCTCCCCCGGTTACCGTGGCCCGAACCAGTCGACCTGGTGGCGAAGGCGCCCTTCTGGCGCCAGTGGCAGGCGGCGGTGTTCGCCGCGGGCTACGCCGGCCTCACCTGGCCAGCCGAGTTCGGCGGCCAGGGACTCGACGAACGCATGCGGACGATCTTCACCGAGGAGTGCGACCGGGTCGGCGCGCCCGAACGACTGAACATCATCGGGGAGGACTTCGCCGGGCCGACGATCGCGCATTTCGGCACCGCCGACCAGAAACGGCGACTACTGCGGCCGATCCTGACCGGCGAGCAGATCTGGTGCCAGCTCTTCTCCGAACCCGACTCCGGCTCCGACCTGGCCTCGCTGCGCACCAGGGCCACGAAGGTCGACGGTGGCTGGCGCATCAGCGGCCAGAAGATCTGGACCAGCCGGGCGCAGCTCGCCACCCAGGCCATTCTGCTCGCCCGCACCGGTGGCGGGGAGCGTCATCGCGGCATCACCTACTTCCTCCTGCCGATGGACTCCCCTGGCATCACGGTGCGACCGCTCGCGCACATGCTGGGCGAGGCCGAGTTCAACGAGGTGTTCCTCGACGAGGTCCTCGTTCCCGACGACGCCGGTGGTCGGCGAGGTCGACGGCGGCTGGAAGGTCGCCATGGGCACGCTGGCCTTCGAACGGGTGGCGATCGCGACCGGCCGGGTCAACACCACGAAGGCGGTCGAGGAGATCCTCGCCGCCATCCGCTCCCGTACCACCGCGGACGGCACCCCGCTCGCCGCCGACCCCCTGGTCCGCCAGCGGGGCGCCGACCTCTGGGGCCGAGCACTCGTGCACCGGGCGATCAGCCAGCGGGTGGTCTCGGCCGCGGCGGCCGGCGAACCCCCGGGCCCGGTCACCTCGATCGGCAAGCTCTACTTCTGCCCCCTCGTCGAGGACCTCGCCGACTTCCGGCTCTCGCTCGAGCCGCTCGGCGACCAGTTCAGGCCAGCCGACGAGGGCGCCGCCGCCGACCACTGGCTGCGGCTGGCCTACCAGGCACGGGGCACCGCGATCGCCGGGGGCTCCACCTTCATCCAGCGCAACATCGTCGCCGAGCGCATCCTCGGCATGCCTCGGAGCTGACGTGACCTACATCTGGCGCCCGAACCAGGAATACTCGGAGAACGCGAACGTCGTCCGGCTGATGCGCCACTTCGGCGTGGCCGACGCTGACGCCCTGCGGGCGGTGTCCGTCGCCGACGTCGGCGCCTTCTGGGACGCGGTCGTCACGGACCTGGGCATCCGGTTCCGTCGGCCGTATCGCCGCGTGCTGGACACCGCCAGCGGGCCGCAGTTCCCCGAGTGGTTCGTCGGGGGCGAACTGAACGTGACGGACGCATGCCTGGACCGGTGGGCCGAGCAGAGCCCCGCCGCACCGGCAGTCGTGCACGAGACCGAGGCCGGCCTGGTGCGACAGCTGTCATATGCCGAGCTCGCGGACCAGGTCGCCCGGGTACGCGGCGGGCTGCGCCGGAACCTGATCGGCCCGGGCGACGCCGTCGCGCTCTACCTGCCGATGATCCCCGAGGCGGTCGTGGCGCTCTACGCGGTGGCCAGCCTGGGAGCCATCGCCGTGCCGCTGTTCTCCGGCTTCGCGCCCGGGGCCATCGCGGCACGGCTGCGCGACGCCGAGGTGAAGGCGGTCATCACGGCGGACGGCACCGTGCGCCGCGGCCGTACTGTGCGGATGCGGCCGCAGCTGGACGAGGCGATCGCGGCCTTCCCGGGGGTACGACTGGTCGTCACCGTCGAGAACCTGGCCGGGGCCGCGGTCGGCCCGACCGACAATCCCCCGGCCGATGAGGCGGGCGAGCCGGCAGTGGTGCGCTGGAGCAGCCTGCTGGCCGGGCCGCCCGACCCGGATATCGCGCCCACCGCGGCGTCGGACGTCCTGCTGCTGGGCTACACGTCCGGGACGACCGGCCGGCCGAAGGGAGCCGTGCACACCCACGCCGGGTTCCTGACGAAGGTCGCCAGCGAGCTCCCCTACGGCTTCGAGCTCGGCCCCGGCCGCTCGTTGTGCTGGATCACCGACATGGGCTGGATCATGGGGCCGCTGGCCGTTCTCGGCACCCACGCCTGCGGCGGCAGCCTGGTGCTGTACGAGGGCTCCCCGGACACCCCCGACAGCACCCGGGTGTGGCAGCTGGTGGCACGCCACCGGGTGACGACGCTCGGAGTGTCCCCGACCCTGGTCCGCACGCTGCGGGTGGCCGCGGACGGCCTGCCCACGCAGGACCTCTCGTCGGTCCGGGTGCTGGGCTCCACCGGCGAGCCATGGGACCCAGAGTCCTACGAGTGGCTGGCCCGCGACGTCTTCACCGGGCGGGTGCCGGTCGTGAACTTCTCCGGAGGCACCGAGGTCGGCGGCTCGCTGCTGTGCCCCTACCCGGTCGAGGACATCGCCAGCTGCTCGCTCGGCGGGCCGGCGCTCGGGATGGACGTCGACGTGGTCGGCGAGGACGGCCGGCAGGTGCGGGGCGTGACCGGCGAGCTGGTATGCCGCCAGCCGTGGCCGGCCATGACCCGAGGGGTGTGGCGCGACGACGAGCGCTACCTCGAGACATACTGGTCGACCTTCCCCGGCCTGTGGCGCCAGGGCGATTTCGCGCTCGTCGACGAGCACCGCGGCTGGTATGTGCTCGGCCGTTCCGACGACGTCATGAACGTCTCGGGCAAGCGCGTCGCGCCGACCGAGATCGAGTCGGTGCTCGCCGCGGACCCGGCGGTGGCCGAGAGCGCCGTCGTCGGCATCCCGGACCCCACGAAGAACGAGGCGGTCTGGGCGTTCTGGGTGGCTCGCCCCGGCGAGGGCATCGAGGGTATCGAGGGCGTCGCACGGCGGTTACGTGACCGGGTCGCCGCGGAGGTCGGCAAACCCTTCGTCCCGACCCAGGTCGTGCGGGTGGAGGCGCTGCCCAGGACCCGCTCAGCCAAGATCCTGCGCCGGGCGGTGCGTGCCGCCGTCCTGGACATCGATCCCGGTGACCTGTCAGGTGCCGAGAACCCGGAGGCGGTCGAGACGATCCGGGCCCAGGTGAAGGGCCTGCGGTGAACCGGACCCCGGCCGGCCGGGCGCCCGGTGGGAACCACCGGGCCGGCAGGTCAGTCCCCGGGCACGTCGATGGCGGTGCGCTCATCCACCTTGAGCACCGCTTCGGCATAGGCGTGCACATGCCGGTTCATGCGTCGCACGGCCCGCTCGGCGTCCCGGCTCCGGATAGCCTCGGTGATGCCCCGGTGCGCCCGGACCGTCAGACGCCGGACCTCGGTGTCGATGAAGTCCTGGTTGTCGGTGGACGCGTAGATGGCCCGCGAGAGCGCGCTCATGAACCCGGTGAACAACTCGTTGTGGCTGGCGACCGCGACCGCGACATGCCAGTCGACGTTGGCCTGCAGGAAATCGGTACGGGAACCGCTCTCCACGGAGATCGCCTCGTTGGCCTTCTCGAGGGCGGTGAGGTCGGCGTCCGTGCGGTACCTCGCGGCCAGCCGAGCGCAGGCGGGCTCGATCGCCTCACGCGTCTCGAACAGAGCCGCCAACCGGATCTGGCGGCCACGGATCATCAGGCTGACGGAACTCGCGACCGACTCCCCGCCCGGCACCTGCACGTAGGCGCCACCGGAGCGGCCTGCCCTGATCCGAACCAGGCCCTGCACCTCGAGGATGCGCAGCGCCTCACGAACAGTGGTTCGGCTCATCTGGGTCTGCACGACGAGCTCGCGCTCCGGCGGCAGCACCATGCCCCCGCAGAATCCGCTCCCGCAGGTCCTCCGCGAGGACGTCCGAAGCCTTGGGCACCTGCATGGGTTCCAGCCGAACCGCATGACGATCCCGCGGAGCCGGGCGGCCCTCAGCGGCCATCACGCCCCCAAAGTCCTGGTATTAGATCGTACCTAATCTAGCAGTCGATCTGTCGACGGCCCGACCCGCCGCCGGGGCACAACGAAAGGTTCACCATGCAGTGGAGCTTGTCGGAGGAGCAGACCGCGTACCGCAAGGCGCTGCACGACTGGCTCGGCGACGTCGCACCGGCCGCCGTCGTGCGGTCCTGGCTGGACTCCGGCGATCCCACGGAGTTCACCAGGCGCTTGCGCGCGGACGGCTGGTCGGGCGTCGGGGTTGCCGAGGACGTCGGTGGCCAGGGCGGTGGCATGGTGGAACTCGCGCTGACGGCCGAGGAACTGGCCCGTCACACGGCCCCGTCGGCGGCGTGGCTCGCCACCGTGCTTGCGTTGCCCGCGCTCGAAGGGCACCCGCAGGCCTTGGCACGGGCCATCGGCGGCACCGGAGCGGCACTGGCGGTCAGCGCCGAGTCGGTCATCTCGGACTTCCGGCCGCTCGCCGTCGACGCGGCCGGCCGCGTCAGCGGCGCAGTGTCTCGGGTGCTCGCCGCCGGGGAGGTCGGCTGCCTGGTGGTGCCGGTGGCCGCCGGCAGCGCGACGGCACTGCACCTGGTCGACCCGGCCGGGCCGGGAGTTCGGATCACACCGCGCAGCCTGCTGGACCGCTCCCGTTCGGTTGCTGATGTGGCCCTCGACGGCGCCCCGTCCGAGCCGCTGGCCGGCCCGGGCGGGGACGGCCGGGCCGGGGCCGCCGAGCTGCTCGCCGCCGCCGCGCGAGCGGCGGTGCTGGTCGCGGCCGACTCGCTCGGCGCGAGCGAGCGGATGCTCGACCTGGCCGTGGCCTACAGCCTGCAACGCCGCCAGTTCGGCGCACCCATCGGTTCGTTCCAGACGGTCAAGCATGCCGCCGCGACGATCCTGGTGGGAGTCGAGGCCGCCCGCTCCGTGGTCTACTTCGCCGCCGCGTCGGTCCAGAACGGCGATCCACAGGCGATCGCGCACGCGGCGGCGGACTCGGCGCTCACCATGCACGGCGCCATCGGCTACACGTGGGAGCACGACCTGCAGCTGTTCTACAAGCGGGCGAAGCTCGACGAGTTCCTGTGCGGCAGCCCGACGGCCTGGAACAAGATCCTGGCCAACCACCTACTCCCCGCCATCTAGCTATTTGGTCAGTCCATTAGCCATGGTTGTTTTAATTAGTGGAGGGAGGCTGGCATGGATTTCGATCTCACAGACGAGCAGACGACGATCCGCAGGGCGGTGGCCGAGCTTGCGGCCAAGTTCGACGACGACTACTGGATGAAGCGGGACGAGGACCACGAGTTCCCGGTCGAGTTCTACCGGGCGTTCGCCGAAGGCGGCTGGCTCGGGATGACCATCCCGGAGGAGTACGGCGGACACGGCTTCGGCATCACGGAGGCGTCACTGCTCCTCGAGGAGGTCTCCGCGGCCGGCGGTGGCATGAACGCCGCCAGCTCCATGCATTTGTCGATCTTCGGCATGCATCCGGTCGTCGTGCACGGCTCCGAGCAGCTCAAGCGGGAGACTCTCCCCCGCGTCGTCAACGGCGACCTGCACGTCTGCTTCGGCGTGACCGAACCGGAAGCGGGGCTCGACACCACCCGGATCTGGACGTTCGCTCGGCGCGACGGCTCCGACTACGTCATCAGCGGCCGGAAGGTATGGATCTCGAAGGCGCTGGAATCCGAGAAGATCCTCCTGCTCACCCGCACCGCCAAGTTCGAGGACTCGGCCCGCAAGACCGACGGCATGACGCTGTTCCTCACCGACCTGGACCGCGACCATGCCGATATCCGTCCCATCAAGAAGATGGGCCGCAACGCGGTCAGCTCGAACGAGTTGTTCATCGACGACCTGCGGGTGCCGGCCGAGCACCGCGTCGGAGAGGAAGGCAAGGGCTTCACCTACCTGCTCGACGGGCTCAACCCCGAGCGGATGCTGGTCGCCGCCGAGGCGCTCGGGCTCGGCCGGGCCGCGCTGCGACGAGCAGTGCGCTACGGCAACGAGCGGGAGGTCTTCGGCCGACCGATCGGGATGAACCAGGGTCTGCAGTTCCCGCTGGCGGACTCCCTTGCCCGATTGGACGCGGCCGAGCTGGTGCTGCGCAAGGCGACGTGGAGTTACGACAAAGGGTTGCCGTGTGGCCGGGAGGCGAACACCGCGAAGTACCTGTGCGCCGACGCTGGTTTCCAGGCGGCCGACCGTGCGCTGCAGACACACGGCGGCATGGGTTATGCCGAGGAGTACCACGTGTCCCGCTACTTCCGCGAGGCTCGCCTGCTGCGCATCGCGCCGCTGAGCCAGGAGATGGTCCTCAACTACCTGGGCTCGCACGTGCTCGGCCTGCCGAGGAGCTACTGATGCCGGACAACACTCCGACTCCGCCCTCTGCGCCGTCGCCGTCACCGTTTTCGCTGGTAGGCCGGTCAGCCCTGGTCACCGGCGCGGGCAACGGCATCGGGGCGGCCGTCGCCCGCGCGTTCGCGCGCGCCGGTGCAGCGGTGCTGGTCACCGACGTCGACAAGGATGCCGCCGCGGCCGTCGCGACCGGCATCGTCGCGGCCGGTGGCCGAGCCGGATCCGCCGTGCTCGACGTCTGCGACGCCGCGGCCGCCCGCGACGCCGCCGAACAGGCCGCCCACCTCGGCGGCGGCGCGCTCAACATCGTCGTGAACAACGCGGGCGCCATCTCCCCGGCGATGTTCGACAAGATGGACCCCGGGCAGTTCGAGAAGGTGGTCGCCATCCACCTGGGCGGCACCTTCACCGTCAGCCAGGCCGCGCTGCCCTTCCTGCCCGACGACGGCACCGGGCGGATCATCAACGTGACCTCGGCCGCCGGCCTGGTCAGCACGATCGGCCAGGTCAACTACAGCGCCGCCAAGGCCGGCGTCGTGGGTGTCACCAAGTCGCTCGCCCGCGAACTCGCTCGGCGCCGCATCACCGTGAACGCGCTCGCCCCGCTGGCGGCCACCTCGATGACGGCGAACATCCGGGGCAACGAGAAGCTCGCCGCGCTCACGCTGGCCCGCATCCCGCTCGGCCGCTGGGCCGAGGCGGAGGAGATCGCCAGCAGCTTCGTGTTCTTCGCCTCCGACGCGGCCTCCTACATCACCGGCCAGGTGCTCCCGGTCGACGGCGGGACGGTGATGTGAGGTGGCGCCCCTGCCGGCGCGATCCGCCGCTCCCTTCGCCTCGGTCGGGCGTGACGCGCTGATCGTGGATGCCCTGCGCACGCCGATCGGCCGCTCCCACGCACAGCGGGGCTGGTACCGCGACGTCCACCCGAACGAGATGCTCGGCGCGGTCTGCTCGTCGCTGCTCACCGCCACCAGGCTCGCCCCGGATGCGGTCGAGGACCTGGTGGTGGGCTGCACCGCGCCCTTCGGGGAGCAGTCGCGCAATATCGCCCGCAACGCCTGGCTACAGGCCGGCTACCCGCCGCCGTCCTCGACCGGCGGTGCGGCAGCGCCCAGACCGCGGTGGAGATGGCAGCCGCCCTGGTCTCGTCGGGTACTCACGACATCGTCCTCGCCGGCGGCGTCGAGCACATGCACCACGTGCCGATGGACTCGCCCGCCAAGATCTCCGAACTCTACGGCGATCCGTGGCCGCCCGCGCTGCGCGCGCTATGCATTCGTACCGCAGGGCGAGAGCGCGGAGCTGATCGCCGACCGCTGGGGCGTCTCGCGCGCCGAGATGGACGAGTTCGCGGCCCGTTCCCACGCGCTGACCGCCGCCGCGGTCGAGGCGGGACGGTTCGACCGGGAGATGATTCCACTCGACCTGGACGGCGCGCGCCGGGCGAGCGACCAGACGATCCGGCCCGGCACCACGGCCGAGGTCCTCGCCGGCCTGAAGCCGGTCTTCCGGCCGCCCGCCGAGGGGCGGGTGACCGCGGGGTCGTCGTCGCCGATCTGCGACGGGGCGGCCGGCGTACTGCTCGCCTCGCCGCGGGCGGTCGCCGAGCACGGCCTGACCCCGCGCGCCCGCATCCTCGACCAGACCACCGTCGGGGTCGACCCGATCATCATGCTCACCGGGCCGATCCCGGCCACCCGCAAGCTGCTCAAGCGCAACGGGCTGGCGATCGGCGACATCGACCTGATCGAGATCAACGAGGCGTTCAGCTCGGTCGTGCTGGCCTGGGAGGCCGAGCTGCGCCCGGACATGGACCGGGTGAACGTCAACGGCGGGGCGATCGCGCTCGGCCATCCGGTGGGCGCCACCGGCGCACGGCTGTTCGCGACGCTGCTCGCCGAGATGGAGCGACGCGACGTCGAGCTGGGTCTGGTCACGATGTGCTGCGGCGGCGGGCTGGGAACCGCGACACTGGTGCAACGGGTAGCAGCATGATCGATTTCGCGTCGTACCTGCGGCCAGGCGACGGAGTCTGGTGGGGACAGGCGGGCGCGGAGCCGTCGGTGCTGGTCGACGCGCTGCTCGACCAGGTCGCCTCGATCGGGCCCGTCCGGGCCTTCTTCGGCCTGACCTGGAACGGGCGCCTGACCCGTGAGCTGCCCGACGAGCTGACGGTACTGTCCTACGGCGGGCTCGGTGAGCTTCGCTTCCTGAGTCGGCACGGCCGCCTCGACGTCGTCCCGTGCCACTACTCCTCGCTCCCCCGCATGTTCGCCGCCGGCATGCTGCCCTGCGACGTCGGCCTGGTGCAGGTGTCCGCGCCGGATGCCGAGGGCATGGTCTCGCTGGGCATCGGGGTCGAGTACATCGCCGACGCGCTGGCGCACACCCGGCTGCTGGTCGCCGAGATCAACCACCGTATGCCGGCGACCCGCGGCGCGCCCCGGCTACCACTCGACGCCTTCGCGGCGACGGTCGAGACGGACCGTCCGCTACTCGAAGCGGTTCCCCGGGAGTCGGACGCCGTCGACAGGACGATCGCCGAACATGTCGCCAGCCTCGTGCACGACGGCGACGTTATACAGGTCGGCGTGGGCACGCTGCCGACGGCGGTGCTCGAGGCCCTCGGCGCCCACAGCGATCTGGACGTGCACAGCGGGATGATCACAGACGGCGTACTCGACCTGGTCGAGAAGGGTGTCGTGACCGGCGCGCGCAAGGAGATCGACCAGGGCCTGGTCGTGACCGGGGCGGCGCTCGGGTCAACAGCGCTCTACGACCGGCTCGCCGACTACCCGGTCGAGTTTCGCCCGGCGAGCTACACGCACGCCCCGGAGGTGCTCTCCCACCTGCGGTCGCTGGTCTCAGTCAACTCGGCCATCGAGGTCGACCTGCTCGGCCAGGTCGGGGCGGAGATCCGCCGGGGCGTGCGCATCGGAGCGGTCGGCGGTCAGGTCGACTTCAGCCGGGCGGCGTCCCTGACCGGGGCGCGATCGGTGATCGCGCTGCGCTCGGAGTCCGGCGGCGAGTCGACGATCACACCGGTGCTGCACGGGCGGGTGGTCACCACCGCCCGCGTCGACGTGGACGCGGTCGTCACCGAACACGGTGTCGCCCGGCTGACCGGGCAGACGGTGGCCGAAAGCGCCCGACGCCTGATCCACATCGCCGCACCCCACCACCAGGAGCAGCTGCACAAAAACCTCGTTGAGCAGGAGGACCTCAGATGACCAGCTACCCAAATGCGACCCCGGGTGAGCAGCGCCGAGTACACATCCGCGAGGTCGGTCCGCGTGACGGCTTCCAGAACGAGCCCGAGACGATACCGACCGCAGACAAGATCCGCCTGACCGACGCGCTCGGGCGGGCCGGGTTCACCCGCATCGAGATCGCCAGCTTCGTGCGTCCCGACGTCATCCCGCAGCTCTCCGACGGGGTCGAGGTGCTGCGCGGCGTCGACCTCCCCGAGGGCGTCGAGCGGATGGTGCTGGTCCCCAACAGCAGGGGACTCGACAACGCGCTGCGCCACCGTGAGCTGTTCGAGGCCGTCGGGCTGTTCGTCAGCGCCTCCCAGACCCACAACCAGCGCAACATCAACCGGACCGTCGAGCAGACGATGGCGGATGTCGCCGTGATGGGCAAGCGCGTCCTCGCCGAGGGCCTGCGGCTGTGCGCCGTCATCGCCACCTCCTTCGGCTGCCCCTACGAGGGGCCGGTGCCGATGACCCGGGTGCTCGACCTCTCCGAGCAGTTCGCCGAAGCCGGTGCCGTCGAGGTGGGGTTCGGTGACACGACCGGCATGGCGAACCCGGCCTACGCCAGGCGGTTCTTCGCGGCGGCGCTCGACCGACTGCCCGGCGTCGAGGTGACCGCGCACTTCCACAACACTCGGGGCCAGGGCCTGGCCAACGCCTACGCCGCGCTCGAGGCGGGATGCACCAGCTTCGAGTCCAGCTTCGGTGAGCTCGGCGGCTGCCCGGTGCCGGCCGGCTCGACCGGGAACATCGCCACCGAGGACCTGGTGAGCATGTTCCACGAGATGGGCGTGGCCACCGGCGTGGACCTGCCCGCGCTCGTCGCGGCGGCGCGCGACGCCCAGGCCACCCTGGGCCGCCGGCTCACCAGTCACTCCATCATCGCCGGCCCGATCCCGTGGGACGCGCTGCCCGCCGACCATCGCGTCGTCTGCTGACCACGGCCCCGACCACGGCCCGCTGCCGAGGGCAGGACCTCGGCAGCGGCGGACGTCCCCGCCGACCACACAGCTTCCCCAGAACCGACAGGAGTGTTCATGACCAACTGTGTCGCCCTCGTCACCGGTGCAGCACAGGGAATCGGCCGGGGTATCGCCGCCTCGCTCGTCGAAGCCGGTTTCCAGGTCGCCGTCGCCGACCTCAACGCCGAGGCCGCGGCCCGCACCGCGAAGGACATCACCGCGGCGAGCGGGACCGCGATCCCCGTCGAGATCAACGTCACCGACACAGCCTCGGTACGCAGCGCCGTCGAGGCGGTCGAAGCCGGCCTCGGGCCCGTCGAGGTCCTGGTCAACAACGCCGGGTGGGACGACTTCATGCCGTTCGTGGCAACCACGGAGGAGTTCTGGGACAAGATCCTCGACGTCAACTTCAAGGGCGCACTGCGCGTCACCCAGGCCGTCCTGCCGGGGATGCTCGAGCGCCGCTTCGGCCGGATCGTCAACATCGGTTCGGATGCCGGGCGGGTGGGCTCCTCCCTGGAGGCCGTGTACTCGGGCGCGAAGGGCGGGATCATCGCGTTCACCAAGACGCTGGCCCGTGAGGTCGCGACCAAGGGCGTCACGGTCAACACGGTCTGCCCCGGCCCGACCGACACCCCGGCGCTGCGTGCCTTCGCGCAGCGCGGTGACGGCGGCGCCGACGCCGAGAAGGTGATCGCCGGGATGGCGCGGGCCGTCCCGATGAAGCGGCTCGGCACCCCCGAGGACGTCGGTCCGGCCGTGGCGTTCTTCGCCTCCGACGGCGCCGGCTTCGTCACCGGACAGACGCTGTCGGTTTCCGGCGGCCTGACGATGGCGTGACGGCCGTGCCCACTCCACCCACCTCGACGGTGCCGGCTTCGCCGGCCGGGCAGGACGAGCAGGCGGGCCAGGTCGTGACCTGGCGGACCCAGGCGCCGGGCATCCGGGGCGTGACGATGGCCCGCCCGCCCGCCAATGCCCTGGGCGTGCCGCTGCTCGACGGGCTGCGCCGCGCGATCGACGACGCAGCGGCCGGTGGCACCAAGGTCGTGGTCATCACCTCGGCGCTGCACGGCTTCTTCGCGGCGGGCGCGGACATCAAGCACCTCGCCACGATCGACGCCGCCTCGTTCACCGCCTACGGCGACCGGATGCGTGCCGTCAACGACCGGCTCGCCGCGGCTCCCTTCCTTTCCATCGCCGCGATCGACGGGCTGGCCCTCGGCCGCGGGCTCGAGCTGGCGATGGCCTGCACGCTGCGGGTCGCCGGTCGGCGAGCGGCGCTCGGCCTGCCGGAGGTGAAGATCGGCCTGATCCCGGGAGCCGGCGGCACCCAGCGGCTGACCCGTCTGGTCGGGCGCTCGCGTGCGCTCGACATCATGCTCACCGCCCGCCAGGTGCCGGCCGCCGAGGCTCACCTGATCGGACTCGTCGACCGGCTGGCCGACGACGACGCGGACGCCGAGACCAGCGCGCTGGCCCTGGCCGGTGAACTGATCGGCCCGTCGCTGCCGGCACAGCTCGCGATCGTGCGCACCGTGGACGCTGCCGGCGACCTCCCGCTCGCCGAGGGGTTCCGCTACGAAGTCGCCCAAGAGCAGGCACTGTTCGAAACCGGCGAGGCGACCGAGGGCATCCGGGCGTTCGTCAGCAAACGGCCGCCCCGCTTCGCCTGAGTGGCCGACCGGCCAGCGCGCACCGCTCGCCGAGCCGGCCCTGCTCAGGCCCGACGAACCGATCGTCACAGACAACAGGAGGGGAACAGATGACGGCGCCGACGTACGAGACGTTCCTGATCGACGAGCCTCGGCCCGGCGTCGTGCTGCTCACGCTGAACCGGCCGGCCCGCTACAACGCCATGGCCAACACGATGTTCGTCGAGCTCGAGGAGTTCGCGCGTCGGCTCGACGCCGACAGCCGCAAGCGGGTCCTGGTCATCACCGGTGCCGGCCGGGCCTTCTGCGCGGGCTACGACCTCGCCGACGCCGAAAACCTGCCCAGCCTGGGGGCACTGGGCATGCTCGACCAGCAGGAACGCGCGGCTCGGGCCCTACTGGCCATCCGGTCGCTGAAGGTGCCCGTCGTGGCCGCCGTCAACGGTCCGGCAGCTGGTGGCGGGCTCTCCCTCGCGCTCGCGGCGGACATCCGGGTCGCCTCGCCGGCGGCGAAGTTCAACGCGGCATTCGTACGCATCGGCCTGTCGGCCGGTGACCTGGGCGTGTCCTGGCTGCTCACCCGGCTGGTCAGTCCGGCTGTCGCCAGCGAGATCTGCTTCACGGGCCGCATTGTCGACGCGAGCGAGGCCGAGCACATCGGGCTCGTCAACCAGGTGAGCGAAACCGGCGATCTGCTGGGCGGCGTGTTCCGGCTCACCGAGCAGATCGCCGCGAACTCCCCCGCTGGGGTGCAGCTGTCCAAGCGGGCGCTGCAGGCCAACCTTGAAGTCGGTTCGTACGCAGCCGCGCTCGAACTGGAAAACCGCGGCCAGGCGCTGCTGACCCGTAGCCAGGACATGCCCGAAGCACTGGCAGCCTTCCGGGAGAAACGCACGCCTGTCTTCAAAGGAGAGTGACGCCGTGTCCACCACATTAAACGGGACGGCCCGGTCGAGTGGGACGGCCCCGAACGCCCCCGGCCTGACCCTGCCCGAGTTCGAGACGCTCGCCATCGAGGTACTCGACGGCGGCATCGCGATCCTGCGGGTCAACCGGCCGCAGCGGATGAACTCCCAGACCGTCCGGATGTTCCACGAGTTCGGCGAGGCGGCACTGGCGCTGCGGGACAGCGGGCTGCGGGCCCTGGTCCTCACCGGCTCGGGCACCCGGGCTTTCTGCGCCGGCTTCGACCTCGACGAGATCGAGGTCATCACGCAGATGGGCGTCCGGGAGTTCCTCGCGTTCCAGGAGACCGCGACGGGCGGCATCGCGGCCATCCGGCACCTGCCGTTCCCCGTGCTCGCCGCGGTCCACGGCCCGGCCGCCGGCGGCGGCCTGGCGCTAGCACTCGCCGCCGACATCCGCTACGCCGCGCCCACCGCGAAGTTCAGCGCCGCGTTCGTCCGGGTGGGCCTGTCCGTCGGCGAGCTCGGCACCTCGTTCACCCTCTCCCGGCTGGTCGGGCCGGCCCACGCAGCCGAGATCGGCTACACCGGCCGGCTGGTCGGGGCCGAGGAAGCCGAGCGCATCGGGCTGGTGAACCGGGTCGTGCCCAGCGAGTCGCTGCTCGACGAGACCCTCGCGACCGCCCGGACGATCGCCGCGAACTCCCCGGGCGGGGTGCGGCTGTCCAAGCGCGCGATCCAGCGCAACCTCGAGATCACCTCCTACGCCGCGGCGCTCGAGCTGGAGAACCGGGGCCAGGCACTGCTGACCCGCACCGAGGACATGCCTGAGGCCCTCGCGGCCTTCAAGGCGAAGCGCCCGGCGCATTTCACGGGCCGTTGAGCGGCACCGCAGCGGCGACGAGCCACCCGGTGGCCGGGCACGGGCCTGACACTGGGAACGGTACCGCCGCCCCGCCGGCCTGGGACTGGGACGCCGCCACCCGCCCGCGGCTCGAGCGATTCCTCGCCGAACGCGGCCTCTGCGACGGACCCGTGCGCACCCGCCGCATCGGCGACGGCCACTCCAACCTCACCTACCTGGTCTCCGACGGAACCAGCCACGTCGTCGTACGCCGCCCGCCGCCACCTCCGGTGCCGCCCGGCGGTCACGACGTGCTGCGCGAGGCCCGGCTGGTGGGCGCGCTGCGCGACTCTGCGGTGCCGGTACCCGCGGTCCTGGCGACCGCGCAGCCGGGGGACGTGCTCGACGTGCCGCTCTACGTCATGAGCTTCGCCGACGGGCCGGTCGTCACCACGTCGACCCCCGCCCCGTTGGCCACCCCCGCCTCCCGCCGGGAGATCGGCGAATCGCTGATCGACACCCTGGCCGAGCTCCATGCGGTCGACTGGCAGGGCAGGGGCCTGGGCGACCTCGGCCGGCCCGAGGGGTTCAACGCCCGCCACGTCCGGCGGCTCGGCCGGCTGGTCGCGGATGCGCAGGGCGCCCTGCCGCCGGAGTTCGCCGTGGCCGAGGCGTGGCTGCGTGAGCACGTGCCGGCCGAGTCGAGCGCGTCGATCGTGCACAACGACTACCGCCTGGGCAACGTGATCCTCGCTCCGGACCCGCCGGGCCGCGTCGCCGCGGTGCTCGACTGGGAGCTCGCGACCGTCGGCGACCCGCTATTCGACGTCGGCTACTTCCTCGCCGCCGTACCGGAGCCGGGCCAGCCGCTCACCCCCACCCAGCTGCTCGGGGCGGCGCAGCTCGAGGACGGCTACCCCAGCCGCGCCGAGCTCGCCGCCCGCTACGCCGAACGCACCGGCCGCGACCTGGGCGGACCCACGCTGTCGAGGCTGACCTGGTACACCACGCTCGCGCTGTGGAAGCTGGCCGCACTGTACGAGTACAGCCGCCGGCGCGCGGAGCGGGACATCGGCGACCCCTACTACGCCGACCCCGCCCTGGTGCGCTCCTTCCTCGACGCGGCGCACCGTACGGCCGGCCTGGCGCCCCTCGGGCATCCCCGTCCCGAATCGGGAGCAACCACATGACCGAGATCACCGAGATCACCGAGATCACCGAGATCACCGAGATCACCGAAATCGCCGAGTTCCACGACGAGCCGGTCGCGCCCGGGAGGACCGCGACGGACGCACTGCCCGACCGGTTCTTCGACCGCTTCATGTTCAACGCCCACCCGGTGGACCGCACCGCGCCGTCGATCCTGCTCGGCTGCGGGCTCTACCCCACCCGCAACGTGATCGACGGCTTCGCGATCGTCGTGACCGAGGCCGAGCAGCGTAATCTGCGCTGGTCCACCGAGCTGGATACGACGGACTGGCGCGGGGGCGGGCCGTTCCGGTTCGAGGTACTCGAGGCGAACCGCGCCTGGTGCCTCGTCCTCGACGACAACCCGAGCGGACTGACGTTCGCCCTCACCTGGCGGGCGCGCACACCGGCCTGGGTCGGCGACATCGACGTGCACAACAGCGACGACGGCACCCCGACCCGGTTCGAACACCTCGTGCAGTCCGGCTTCCACCACGGCACGCTGACGGTCGACGGCTGGTACGGCCAGCGCGACCGGTCCCGCGGCGTGCGCACCATGTCGGGCGGGCAGGGACTGCACATCTGGTTCCAGGCCCAGTTCCCCGACCGTTCCGTCGGATTCCTGCTCGTCGAGGACCGCCACGGCGGGCGCGTCCTGCTCGAGGGCGCGGTGATGCACGCGGACGGATCCGGGGCGGACGCCGACGCCGGCGACGGCGGTCTCAACGCAATCATCGACGTGCGTCACGACCTGCGGTTCGGGGACGACCTCGACCTGCAGTCAGGCACCGTCGAGGTGACGACGGGGGCTGGGCGGACCTACGTCATCGACTGCGAGGCGTCGGCCGGCGGCGGCTTCATGGCCGGTGGCGGGTATGACGCCCAGCACGGTCGCGAGCGCGGGCGGGACCACCTCGAGCACGAGGTCTACCCGCTCGACGGCACTGTTTCGCCGCACTCGCTGAACACGGCGCTGACCGACCGGCTGACCGGTTTCACCTGGGACCGTACGGCGGGCACCGGCATCTTCGAGTCCGCCCACAGCCGCAGCCGGTCGTACGCCTACCAGCCGACGCTGCTGCGGCGAGGGCGCTGACAACGGCCGAGTACCCGCCGAGCAGGTGGCTGGCCGGGCCTGGCCGGCAACCGGTTGATACGACTCACTCGCCCGCGTAAAGTCTGCTAATGGTCAGTCCTAAATGCTGGCATCCGACCGTGAGAGAGGACCGATAGTCGATGGACGACTTCACCGACGTCACGTACGAGGTCGACAACGGGCTCGCGTGGATCACGATCAACCGGCCGGAACGCTATAACTCCTTCCGCGCACGCACCGTCGACGAACTCGTGCTCAGCTTCAAGCGAGCCTGGGGCAGCGACGACGTCGGCGTGATCGCCCTCACCGGCGCCGGGGAGAAGGCGTTCTGCACCGGCGGCGACCAGAAGCAGCGCATGGAGACCGGCGACTACGGCCCGTCGGCCAGCGGTCTGTTCGAGGTCGACTCGCTGCACCGGGTGATCCGTTATGTGCCCAAGCCGGTGATCGCGGCGGTCAACGGCTTCACGATCGGTGGCGGTCACGTGCTGCACCTGCTCTGCGACCTCACCATTGCCGCGGAGAACGCCAAGTTCGGCCAGAACGGCCCGCGCGTCGGCTCGTTCGACGCCGGGTTCGGCACGGGGCTACTGGCACGCGCGATCGGTGAGAAGCGGGCGCGCGAGATCTGGTTCCTCTGCCGGCAGTACTCGGCCCAGCAGGCGTCCGAGTGGGGACTGGTGAACAAGGTCGTCCCGGCCGACCAGCTGCGCAAGGAGGTCCGGTCGTGGGCGGACAAGATCCTGCGCCTGTCCCCCACCGCGCTGAAGGTGCTCAAGCAGTCGTTCAACACCGACACCGAGCACTTCGCCGGCATCGGCCAGATGGCCTACTCGAACCTCAAGATGTTCGGCGAGACCCCGGAGGCCAAGGAGGGCATCACCGCCTTCAACGAGAAGCGCGCTCCCGACTTCTCCGCCTACCGCGGCAACTGAGAACGCCGAAATGACTGGGCATCCAGCGGTGTCAGCACCTTCACCGTTCGCCAGCGAGGCGTTGGCCGGCAAGCGCATCCTCGTGACCGGCGGCGGCAGCGGACTCGGCCGCGCCCTACGCCGGTCACCTGGTCGCGCAGGGCGCCGACGTGCACCTGTGGGGGCGCCGCGAGGGCATGTTGCGCGAGGCGGCCGAAGAGGCGTCGGCAGGGCGACCGGGCAGAGTGCACGTAGACACCGTCGACATTCGCCAGTTCGACCAGGTGGACGAGGGGATGCAGGCCATCTGGGCCGAACACGGGCCGCTCACCAGCGTCGTCAACAACGCGGGGGCGAACTTCATCGCCCGCACCGAAGATCTCAGCCCACGCGCCTTCCACGCCGTGACCAGCACGATCATGGACGGCTCGTTCTTCACCAGCACGGCCGCGGCACGGCGCTGGATCGCCGACGGCCTGCCCGGCACCATCCTGTCCAACCTGACGACCTGGGTCTGGACGGGTTCGGCGTTCGTCGTGTCCGCCGCGATGGCCAAGGCCGCCGTCCACTCGATGACGATGCCACTGAGCCTTTCCCGGTAGCGTTTTGTCGCTTTGCGTGACATCAATGTTGTGTTGGTGTGTTGGGTTTC
>NZ_CADCWT010000067.1 GCF_902806485.1 Candidatus Frankia alpina
ACATTCCTCACAACCCAGAGTAACCAGTCAGCACGGAAAGTGACCTTCGCGCGGCCCTGCGTGCGACCCGACCACCTTTCAACCCGGGGAAACCACCGTTGACCGCGCACGGGTCGAGGTCCGCGTCGGCATCGACCAGCGACAGCCGTCACGACCGATCCGCATCAGGAATGTGCCCGGTACCGCTCACGGCCGGAACGCCCGTCACGGTGGAGTTCAACGGCGATGGTGGATCGGCATCGTCCTCGCCCGTCCCCTCGCCGACCGCCCCGTCTACGACGTCGGCACCCGCGATCGGGCAGCCTGGCAGGCAGCCCACTGAGCCAAAGGGGGCCGATCAGGCCGGCCGCGATCCGCGCCCAGTAGCCACCAGTCGCGGTGCGCGGGCAGCGTTGCGGTGCGTTCTGGGTGAGACCATACAGAACGCACCGCAATCGGCACCGGCCCGAGCACGAACGGCATCGTCCCGAGCACGAACGGCACCGCACCGAGTGCAAAGGGCTCCGCCCCGGCCTCGCTCGGTTCCGAAGTCGCTCCGTCCCGGCCCGGGGACGGCCGCGCGGGCCTACTCGCCGTAGGTGGTGTGGTTGGTGACGTGGTGGGTGTCGTTGAAGCCGCGTAGCACGGCAGGGCCGTCGGAGTACCAGTCGATCGTGGTCAGCGAGACCAGGTCCAGGTGCAGGCGGTACAGGACGATCGGCTCGGCGCCCAGCGCGAGCTGGGTAAGGCCCTTGATCGGCGTGACGTGCGAGACGACGAGGACCCGCTTGCTGGGCTGCTCGACGAGCAGCCGGTCGCGGACCCGGGCCACCCGGGTCACCGTGGAGATCAGGCTCTCCCCGCCCGGCGGCGGCACGTTCGGGTCCGCGAGCCAGGCGTTGAGCTCGTCGGGGAATCGTTCGCGCACCTCGCCGAAGGTCATCCCCTCCCAGGCACCGAAGCTGGTCTCCCGCAGGTCGTCGTCGACGACGTAGTCGCGGCCCAGCGCCTCGGCGGTCTGCCGGGCCCGCTTCAGCGGCGAGCTGACGATCAGGTCGAACGGCTCGTCGCGCAGCCGATCGGCGACCGCGGCGGCCTGGCTCATCCCCAGGTCGGTCAGCGAGGCCTCCACCGTGCCGCTGAACCGCTTGTCGACCGACAGTGGCGTCTGGCCGTGGCGCAGCAGCACGGTCGTCGTCGGCGGCGCGGGCGGGGCCATCCAGCCGGAGAGCCGATTGGTCGTGGGGGCGCGGTGCGGCGTCGGGTCCGGCGACTGCGGGACCGACGGTTCCCAGCTCCGCCCGGCCGCGGCGGCGTCCATCGCCTCGTTGGCGAGACGGTCGGCGTCGGCGTTGCGGGCGCGGGGCACCCACTGGTAGCGCACGGAGCGCAGGGTGCGGGCGATCGCGGCCGCCTCGTCGGCCAGGGGACGCATCGACGGGTGCTTGATCTTCCAGCGGCCGCTCATCTGCTCGACGACGAGCTTGGAATCCAACCGGGCCTCCACCTCGGCGTCCGGGGCGATCTCGGCGGCGGCCCGCAGCCCGGCGATGAGGCCCGAGTACTCGGCGACGTTGTTCGTGGCATGGCCGATCGAAGCGGCGCGCTCGGCGAGGACCGTCCCGTCCGCGGCGTCCCGGACCAGGGCGCCGTAGCCGGCCGGGCCCGGATTACCCCGGGATCCGCCGTCGGCCTCGACGATCAGCCTGCGCACCGTGCTCATCTACGACTCCCCTCGCCCTGCCCGAACCGACCTGCCGCTACAGCCCCGACTCGGGGGTACGGACCAGGATGCGCCGACATTCCTCGCACCGCACGACCTCGTCGGCGGGAGCCGCGGCGACCGCTCGCAGGTCGCCACCGGAGAGCTCCAGATGGCAGCCCTGGCAGCGCCGGCGCAGCAGCGGCGCGGCACCGACCCCTCCGGAGGAGGCCCGGATCCGCTCGTACAACGCCACCAGCGCTTCGGGCAGTTGCGGGGCGAGGGCCGCCCGGTCCTGGCGCAGCCGGGCGGACTCGGCGTCGATCTCGGCGCAGGTCTTGTCGCGGGCGGTGGTCGCGGCGTCGACCTCGGCCTGCAGGTCGGCGCGGCGCTGGGCGAGGGTCGCGAGCTGCCCCTCCAGGCCCTCGACGGCCTCCATCTTCTCCAGGGCGTCGTCCTCGAGGACACCCTGGCGCCGCGCCAGGGAGGCGAGCTCCGCCTGAAGGTTCTCCAGCTCGCGGGAGTTCGCCACCGCCCCGGACTCCAGCCGCTGCGAATCGCGGGCCGAGCGGGTCCGGACGAGCTCGATTTCGTTTTCCAGCTTGCGCTGGGCGCGAGTGACGTCCCCCAGCTCGGTGCGCACTCCGACGACCTCGTCGTCGACGGTGCTCAGGGCCGCGGTGCGTTCGGTGATGACGGCGAACTCGGGCAGCCCACGCCGACGAGCGACCAGCCGGTCGAGGCCGGCGTCGAGGGCCTGCAGGTCGAGCAGGCGAAGCTGGATTGCTGGGTCGGCCTTCATGAACTCCTCACCGGTGTGTCCTTCATCGGCGTCGGCCACGAACTCGGCCCGACGAGCCGGGCATCCGCATCTGGGGCGCCGACTACCGGGACGGAATGTGCAACCGCCAGGGATCGGTCACGATAGCGGACACCGATGCACTCACCGTACGTCCCCGGGTCCGCAGTCCGGCTTCCAGACGCGCTGCGGCCTGCGCGAGCCACGGCCACTCGCTCGCCCAGTGGGCGACGTCGACGACGGCGATCGGATGCTCCCCCACCGCGTCGAGCACATGGTGATGCCGTCCGTCGGCGGTGACCAGGACATCGGCGCCCGCGGCCCGGGCCGCACCGGCCAGTTCCCCGCCCGAACCGCCGCATACCGCGACCCGACGCACGAGCTGGGCCGCGGCCCCGGTCGCGCGCACCCCGCCGGCCGTCGCGGGCAGCGCCCGGGCGACGCGGGCACAGAAACGGTCCAGCGGCTCGGGCTCGGGCAGCTCACCGACGCGCCCCAGCCCCCGACACACCGTCGGCGCCGAGTTCTCCGCCTGCGCCGGGCCCTGGTCCAGCGGGCCGACCCGGCACAGGCCGATTGCCGCGGCCAGCGCGTCGCTGACGCCCGGGTCCGCGACGTCGGCGTTGGTGTGCGCTGTGTACAGCGCGACTCCGGCTCGGATCAGGGTGGCGACGACCCGCCCGCCCGGTCCGGTCTCGGCCACCCCGTGGGTCCCGCGCAGGAACAGGGGGTGGTGGGTGACGAGCAGCTGGGCACCGCCCGCCGCCTCGACGGCCACCTCGACGGTGGGATCGACGGCGAACAGCACCGCGGAGACGGGGGCCTCGGGGTCGCCGACGGCCAGCCCCACCGCGTCCCACGACTGCGCCCAGGCCGGCGGGTACGCCCGCTCCAAGACGGCCACGCAGTCACCGACCGTTGCCAACCTGGTGCTCATCACGGTGACCCTACCCGCACGGTCGCGGTCGCCTGTCAGCCGGTCACGGTGCCAGCCGACGTGCCGAGGTCCCGCACGCGACGCACCCTTCGCCCCGTAACGTCACCCCTGGCAACGCACCCTGCGCAGGGGTGGCGAGCCACGAAGAAGGGGAACTCGTCATGGCGGACGTTTCGGTGCGATTCCAGGTCGCGGGGGATTCGGAGATTGTGCTGAACCTCTCGACCCCCCAGGCCGTCCGCCTGGTCGAGGCAATCATGCGCAAGGTCGCCGACGCGATGTCAGCGCCCCCGGCGGGTGGATCCGGGCTGCATGGTCCCGCGACCGGCGGCGCCGCGCTGGGCGGTCCGTCGATGGGTGCGCCGGACCGGTCAGCCGTCGGCTCCCCCTGGTCGGACGTTTCCCCCGGGCAGAACCCCTTCCCACCCGAGCGATGACGCTCCCGCCGGCGGTCGGCTGACCTGCCGGCGACCGCCGGGCGCGGCGACCCGCGCGGACATCATGGGGACAAACCGGAACTAACAGGTCGGATCAGCACGCCCGACGCTTGCTTCCGCAAAAGCCGACACAACAACACCGCAACACGATACAACTCCGCACAGCCATTCCTCACCGAAGGGAAAACGATCACGCATGGCGGGGGACGTACCGGTCGATGAACGCGCCCTGATCACCCCGACCGACCCGGCGGGCGGCCGTTCGCTGCGGACGGCTCTCGCCGGGGCCGGCGTGTCCGACCCGGCCGACAGTGACCACCCGGCATCCGGCGACGAGGCACCCACCGTCACCGGTAGTGAATGGATCCTGCACCGTTACGGCCAGGTCCAGGTGCTCGGCCGCCCACGGAGCGACGCCCCCGATGGCGCGGGGCTGCTCGCGGCCCGTACCGGCGCGGGCCTGCTGCCCCCGGCCGACGGCAACGTGGTGTCGACCACGGGCGTCTCCCCCGGCCTGAACCGGGCGGAGACGCTGGGTCTGGACGCCTTCCGGCTGCGCGCGCCAGCACCGCCTACCGCCGGCTCAAGCAGGACCGCCCCCGTGACGGCCATCCATGGGACATGGACCGGCCCTGCACCGACGTCCCGCCGCCGCGAGGATCCACCGGGCCGGATCCCGACCACTCGGCCCCGCTCGCCGCCGCCAACGGCCGGTCCGGCCGGCAGAGCCCACTGATGACGCTGACCGCGGCGGGCGCAGCCGACACCAGCTCGACCGCCGGCACCGCCGGCTCCCCAACCAGCTCGAAGCTGGAAGGCGCCGTCGCCGTCGGCCTGATCCTCGTCGAGGGGCCGAGCGCCGATCTTCAGTTCACGGCGGCCGAGCGGACCAAGGTCGTGGCCGAGGTGCAGAACGGGCTGTCCTGGTACGCCACCACGAACCCGGCGGCCGACCTCACGTTCCACTACGACATCCAGATCGTGCGCCTGCCCGTGCCGGCGGACCCGAAGGCGACCGATCTGGAGGCCCTCTGGCGGGACCCGACGATGAGCCGGCTCGGCCACGCGGCCAACTTCGACGGCGTCTACGACTACGTCGACGCGCTGCGCGCCCGGCTCGGCACCCAGTGGGCCTACTGCGCGTTCTTCACCAAGTACCCGCTGGGCTACTTCGCCTACTCGTCGGTCGGCGGCCCCCGGATCGTCATGTCGTACGCCAACGACGGCTGGGGCCCGGACAACATCGACCGCGTCTTCACCCACGAGACCGGGCACATCTTCGGCGCCCCGGACGAGTACGGCGGCGCCGGCTGCGACTGCGGCGGCCAGTGGGGCGCGTTCGCCGCCCCGAACGGCAACTGCGACTCGTGCGCCCCGGCACCGGTGGACTGCCTGATGCGCTCCAACAGCTTCGCGCTGTGCCGGTACACCCCCAGCCACATCGGCTGGGGCCACGGCGTCGGCGGCAATCCGGCGCTGGTCCAGTCGAAGGGCCTCGGCACCGCCGGCAACTTCGACGTCGTCGTGCCGTCGACGTTCGCGGGGCTCACCCACGTGTGGCGGGACAACGACACCACCGGCTTCCCCTGGCGCGACCCGTGGCAGACCGCGCAGGGCCTCGGTCGCGTCGACGCCCTCACCATGGTCCAGAGCACCCTGGCCAACCCCGGGCCGCTGGAGGTCGCCGTCCGGGTCGGCTCGACGCTGTCCTTCCTGTGGCGCGACAGCACCGGGGTGTTCGCCTGGCACGACCCCAAGCAGCTCACCCAGGGCGTCAGCGGGGTGCCCTCGCTCGTCCAGAGCCGGCTGGGGACGAAGGGCAACTTCGAGCTGCTCATCCCGGCCGCAGACGTCGGCATCCTGCACCTGTGGCGCAACCACGACGTCTACGGCTATCCCTGGAGCGCGCCACGGCTGTTCGGCGCGAACCTGGGCCGGGTCGACGCGGTCAGCCTCATCCACGGCACCCTCGGCGGCGGTCCGGGCATGCTCGAGGCCGTCGCCCGGATCGGCAGCCGGCTGGTGCACCTGACCCGGGACAACGCCGCGGTGTGGCGGACCGGGCCCGAATTCGGCCAGGGCGTGGCGGGCAACCCGGCGCTGATCCAGAGCACCTTCGCCGGCGGCGCACGAAACTTCGAGGTGGTCGTCCCCGCCTCCGGCGGCGGGCTCATCCACTACTACCGGAACAACAGCGTGCCGACGCCGTTCTGGAGCGGGCCGCGCCCGTTCGCCGCCGCCCTGGGCAAGGTCGACGCCGTCTCGATGATCCAGAGCAACTTCGACGGCCACCTGGAGGTCCTCGCCCGCGTCGGCGACGAGCTACACATGGTGTGGCGCTCCTCCGGGTCGGGGGCGACCTGGTCGACCCCGCGCCGGGTGTTCTAGCAGGCGGGGTCGGCGGCGCCTGCGCCGGGCGGCGGCGGGTCGGGGGGGAAGGTCCCAGGGGCGTCCCAGGGGCGTCCCTGGGCGGGACGGTCCTTGTCGCTGCGGCGCGCCAGCCAGCCGTCGACGAACAGGACCTCTGCGGGGCTGAGGGTCTCCCGCAGCGCCGAGGGCACCCCGTCGACGAAGACGCCGCGCACGCCCGCGCCGGCCCCCACCTCCGCCGCCCGCGACGCCGGCACCGCCAGCAGCGCCAGCCGCGGCGGCAGCGCCGAGGTCACCCGTCCGAACTCGGCCAACGCGGCCAGCGGACCCTCGGCGCGGCCAGGATGCTCGAGGACGACCAGCAGCTCCCGTTCGGTTCCCCACACCGGCCCATTCTCGCCCGAACGGCCGTCGGGGGGAGCCCCGGGCCCGGTGGCACCACCCCCGGCGGACAACCGGGGGCGCCGACACGCCCTCGTTCGGCGAGAATCACAGGGGTCGGCGAATGGACACCGCGACCGGCACGAGACAGGGTTGATGTCACACGCCCGGCTAGCCGCGGTGGACCCGCCGCGGTGCGCACCCCCGCGGTGCCGGCCGATCGGCGATCCACGACTCGGGCGAAGCGCAACCCTGGGTGGGTCAGAAGGGGGGGTACCGGCGATGGACGCGCGGCTCCCGCTGTTCCCGCTCGGCACCGTCCTGCTCCCCGGGCTCGTGCTGCCACTGGAGATCTTCGAGGAGCGCTACCGCGCGCTGGTCCGGGAGCTGCTCACCCAGCCCGCCGACGAGGCGCGCAGTTTCGGGGTCGTGGCCATCCGGCGGGGCCGCGAGACGGGGCCGGCGTTGCCCGCGGTCCACGACGTCGGCTGCACGGCGGTGCTGCGCCGGGTGCAGGAGCATCCGGACGGCCGCTTCTCCCTGATCACCGTCGGCGGGCGGCGCTTCCGCGTCGGCGCGGTGGATCAGCACAGCGCGCCCTACCTGGTGGGGGAGGTAGAGTTCCTGCCCGACGAGCTCGGTGACGCCGAGGCCGCCCGCGAGTGCGTGGTGCCCGTGCAGCGGCTGATGCTCGCCTACGCCGAGCGGCTGGCCGCCACCGGCACGGTGCAGATCTCCCTGCCGGATCTGCCTGACGATCCCATCGCCCTGTCCTACGTGATCGCCGCGGCGGCCGTCACCGACCTCACCGAGCGCCAGGGCCTGCTCGCGACGGCGGACGCGGCCACCCGGCTGCGCGTCGAGCGGGCACTTCTGCGCCGTGAGGTCGGCCTGCTCAAGAAGATCACCACCATCGGATCCAGCGAACTGCGCCGGGTCGACCCGAGCCCGAACTGACCCGCCGCCGCACCGCAGGACGCGGCTCCAGTTGCTGGAGGTTAGTCACCGTTCTCCGGCTCGACGATCATCACCGGGCCCAGGGGTGACCGGCCAGGGTCAATCGGGTGCCCGGGGGCCGTCGGGCCGGGACCCGCTCGCCGGCCAGGTCTGCAGACCCGTGGCGTCCGCCGGGCTCCGCAGCTCGTCCGAGGCCTTGACCTTGCCCGCGGGTCCGGGCTCGGCGCCGTCCGGACCGGCGAAGGGGTCGGGCGGCTGCGAGCCGTCGGCGCGCAGGCGCCGGCTCGGCCGGGAGGTCGCCCACAGGCCGATCGCGAAGGCCCCCAGCGCGACCACCGGCATGACCAGGTAGAGCCCGTGCGCGCGGACCCGCAGGTCGACCAGGTCCACGAGCATCGGCGAGGCGTTGGGCGGCAGGCTGTGCAGCAGGTCCGGGGAGCGGCGCAGGTGGCCGATCCAGCCGGCGATCAGCGCACCGCCGGTGCCGCCCGCGGCGAGCCCGAGCGGCACCGGGAAACCCGCGTCCCGGGCCCGCCAGAACGCCAGCAGACCACCGACGAGCCCGGCGATCGCACAGATCATCGCGAAGCGGGCGTCGATGTCGCTCTGGACCGCGAACGCCGACTCGTTGCCGTGCAGAGCGCCGGTGATGTCGAGGTGCGGCGCGACGACGGCCCACAGCAGGCCGAGGGGGAATCCGACGACCGCCATCGCCACCGCGCAGATCAGCCCCACGAGCAGGTCCGGACGGACACCGAGCGGCACCGGCCGCCGCGAGCGGGCCGGCGACGGGGAGTCCGGGGACGTCTCGACTCCCGGTCGGTCCGTCGGGACCCCCCGGAAATCCGATGAACGCTCGGTCACGTCGCCCGCCCCGCCAAGAGGTGTCCGTCTCCCCGCCCGCATGACGTTCGGCGGCGGCGCCGGCCACCGCGGACGGTTGACACTATCCTGCCGGGCGGCCAGCCCGACCACACTGGGTGCGACAGTGGTTCCGGGAGCTGCCCACAGCCGCGGGCATAGGCACAGGTCACAGCCACAGGCCTGGCCTCCGGCACGGGCGGCGCGCTCGGGTCAGGCAGTTCCGACGCGGCGCAGCGTCACCGCCGCGACGGTCAGCGCCGCTATCCCCACAGCCGCGCAGACGGCGAGGTCGAGAACCACCTTCGACCAGTCCACACCGGGTTGGAAGGCGGCCGCGAGGGCGTCCACGGCGTAGCTGCTCGGCAGCACATCCCGGGCCACCCGCCCGATCTCGGGCAGCCGGTCCGCCGGGATGACCCCGAGGAACAGCACGATGCTCATCCCGAGCTGACCGGCGATGGTCGCCAGCTCCGGACGCGGGGCCATCAGGCCGACCACGGCTCCGAGACCCGCCAGGCACACTCCGGAGAGCACGACGACGGGCAGCAGCAGCCACAGCCCCGTTATCGGCAGGTTGTAGAGCAGGACGCCGACCACGGCGGTGATGACCGTGCCGGGCGCGGCGAACGTCGCGTAGGAGGCGGCCGTGCCCAGCACGACCGCCACCGGCGGGATCGGCAAGGTCAGGTAGTAGTCGAGGGCGCCGGCCGCCCGCAGGGCGCCGAAGCGCTGGGCGAGCAGGTTCAGCGCGACGAACGCGACCACCAGCACGGTGGAGCCCGCGACGACCTGGCCGGCGGCGATGGAGTTGTCGACGTCGAGGATGCCGCGCAGCAGGACGAGGATTCCGATCGACTGGAACGACGCCACGAACAGCAACGGAATGCGGCCGACCTTTGACCGGGCGAGCTGCCCGCGGTAGACCGCGCCGAACGCCGTGCCGAACGGGGTGGCCAGCGGCATCTTCGGCGGCCCGAGCCTCGCCGGCATCGGAATCGGCAACAGCACCGTGGACGGCCCCGACGACGGTTCCAGGGACGGTTCCGGCTGCAGTGCCGAGAGGATCGCGGGCGCGTTACGCTCATCGGGGACGATCGTCATCGGGACCACTCCTGCTGGCCCGGACGACGCACGTGCACAGTCATGTCCGCTCCAGGTCTCGAGACGCCCCGCCGAGGGTGAGGTAGACGTCCTCGAGGGACGGGGTGGCGAGGCTGAAATCGTCCAGCGCGGCGAGGGCCGCGCCGGTGGTCAGCCGTCCGAGGGCCTCCCGGGCGGTCGCCGGGTCCAGGCGGACCGTCCAGCGCCGGCCGTTGGTCGTCGCGATGCCGGCGAGCATGGCGACGGTGGGGTCGTCGAAGGGCGGTTCGTGCCGCCAGGCGAGGTCGAGCCGGACGCCGCCGGAGACCGACGCCTTGAGCTGGCCGGGGGTGTCGCAGGCGATCACCCGCCCGGAATCCAGGACGGCGACCCGGTCGAGCACCGACTCCGCCTCCAGGACGTTGTGGGTGATCAGCACGACGGTGGTACCCGTCGTGTCCCGGCGGTGCTGTAACGCCCCCCACACCGCTCGGCGGGCGGCCGGGTCGAGCCCGGTGGTCGGCTCGTCGAGGACGAGGACCGGGCGGTCGCCGACCAGCGCCGTGGCCACGCAGGCCAGCCGCCGCTGCCCGCCGGAGAGCCGGGCCAGCGGCCGGTCCGCCACCGCGGTGAGGCCGAGTTCGTCGAGGATGGCGTCCCGGACCTCCCGCACGGCCGCGCGGGAAACGCCGCGCATCCGCGCGGTGGTCGCCACCGCGGTGGCGACGGGCAGCTCGGCCAGAGCGAGGTCGTCCTGGCCGAGGTAGCCGGTCAGCCGGGCGGGCAGGTCCGGGGCGGCGCGGACGTCGCGACCGAACATCATGATCGACCCGGAGTCGGGGCGCAGCAGACCCATCAGTTGACGGACCAGCGTGGTCTTCCCGGCGCCGTTCGGGCCGAGCACCCCGAACACCTCGCCCTGCCGGATGTCGAGGTCGATCCGGTCGTTGGCGAGGACGGAGTGCTCGCCCACCCCATGTCGTCGGGTGAGCCCGCGGACGGCGTAGCTCAGCACGTCGCCCATTCTCGCAGCCGGCTGCGGGCGATGGCCCCGGGCCGTCGTCGGGGACGAGTCACACTGCGCTGCTCATCCACACCACGACGTCAAGCATGCGCAGCGGGGTGACCTGCGGGCCGGTCGACGGCACCAGCGCGGCGAGCCGGCGGAACTCCTCGGCGTTCTCCCGAAGGTCGTACTGCATGGCCCGGACGAGCAACCCCATGTACTGCCGCCAGCTGCGGCCGTCGCGCGGGGAGGGCGGGACGCAGTCCTCGTGCTGGTAGAAGATCCGGACCTTGGAGTCGAACAGGGGGACGAGCGCGGGCCGCTTACGATGCAGCACCTTGGCGATCAGCGAGCCCTTGACGTCGCGGTCGGAGACGTCGGGGTCGTCGAGCGGGTCGTAGAGCGCGGCAACCAGGTCGAGGGTCACCTCCTCGGCCTCGATCAGTTCGATGCCGGGCGGCAGCTTGTCCAGCGCCCGTTGCAACAGCGGCGTGAGCGCGGTCAGGGTGTGCATCCGGTCGACGTCGACGTGCACGCCGAGCAGGCTGGGTGCGAGCAGGTCGCCCGTGCACAGCAGGTCCGGGTCGTCGTTGGTGACCAGTCCGTCGTAGTAGGGGTAGGCGTAACGCAGCCCGCGCTTGCGGGGGCCCAGGTACTCCTCCACCAGGCTCTCCGCGTCGAAGACCTCTCGGGTGCCTTTCGCCAACTTCACCCCTGGGCTCCTTATCGTCCTGTAGTCGTCATCGTCGGGTTGTCGTGCCCGCCCGGTTGTCGATCATTGTCCGGTGCCGTTCAAGGATGCTTGCCCGCATCGCCGCGACCGGCATCGTCCCCAAGCCCGGCGTCGTCCCCGAGCCCGGGCAACCCCGCGCTGACGAGGGCGTTGTGCCTCATCCTCCCTCGTGCCCGCCGTGACCGTGCCAGGGGGCGACGATGGCGGCGGCCCGCGAGCTCCACGCCACCTCGGCCGGATGGCAGTGACCCGGCCAGATAATGAAGGACGCCGCGCCCGAAATCAGCGGCGATCCGGCGGCAGTGGGATGAATCTCACGCTCGTCGGTCCGAACCCGCGGATCGGCCGCCAGCTGCGACAACCGGCCGGCCGGCGCCCGGACCACGGCGGCGAACAGGCACGCGCACCCGGCCCGCAGCTGCGCCGCGGCCTGGCGGTCCCGGTTGTCCGCACCGGCGTCGCCGGCTCGCGCCTCGCTCGCGGCGCGCGCCTGCGCCTGCGCCGCCGCCGAAGCGAACGCGGCGTGGACGTCGGCGACCGGGTCACGCACCGTGGCCTGCTCGACCTGCCCGCCGGTCCCGGCGGTGAAGAACACCTGCACGGCCCGGTAGCTGCCGAAAAGGTCGATCAACTGGTCGGGGGTGGCCGGGCCGGTGAGGCTCGCGACGGCGTAGAGGTCCGCGGCGGGTGCGGCGGCGGTCAGGGACGCGAGGTTCTGCCGGCTCGCCCCGAGGTACTCGGCGACCGAGTCGTGGGCACCGGGGCCGATCGTCACCGTCGGTGTCACGGGCTGCGCCGCCGGTGGGGTGGCCGCCGGTGGGGAGCCCGTCGGCGCGGCCGCGGGCGCCGTCGCGTTGGACGGCCGGTCCCGGTCGACGCTCTGCAGCATCGCCGCCGCCGCACTCACCACGATCAGCGCGACGAGACCGAGGACGAGCACCCGCGCCCCGCGGTCCACCACGCCCCCGGGTGCGACGCCGACCACGTCGAGCAGGGCCGGCGAGCCGCCGGTCTCGGTGTCGACCGGCTCGTCGTCGCCCGCCCGCCCGTGCCGGGCCCGCTCGGCTAGCCGCCGGGCCCGGCCGGCCTCACGATCGGCGGGGTCTGCGAGGCGGGACCGGGCGGCGTCGAGGGCGCGGAACACCGCCGGCAGCACGGCGTCGTCGAGCCGGTCGAGCGGGGACAGCGGCGCCTGCGCGGGCACGGCCGCAGCGGCGTCGGGAATCGGCGGGGACGGCTTCTCGACCGCCGCCGGTTCGGTCATGCCTGCTCCCGCAGCCGATCCACCGCCTCCGCCAGGTCGGCCGGATCCGGGCTGGTGAACTCGACGAGGCCGCCGTGACCGGGATGATCGAACGACAGGCGGGCCGCGTGCAGCCATTGCCGGGTCAGGCCGAGGCGCTCGGCGAGGGTGGGATCGGCCCCATAGGCCAGGTCACCGAGGCAAGGATGACGCAGGGCCGACATGTGCACCCGGATCTGATGGGTCCGGCCGGTCTCCAGGCGTATCGACAGCAGCGACGCCGAGCGGAACGCCTCCTCCAGGTCGTAGTGGGTCACGCTGGGCTTGCCGTCCGCGACGACGGCGAACAGGCCCGGCCGGCGGGGATGGCGGTCGGTCGGCGCGTCGACGGTGCCGCTGAGCGGGTCGGGATGGCCCTGCACGACGGCGCGGTAGCGCTTGTCCACCTGGCGTTCACGGAAGGCCCGCTTCAACAGCGTGTAGGCACGCTCGCTCTTAGCGACGACCATGGCCCCGGAAGTGCCGACGTCGAGGCGGTGCACGACCCCCTGCCGCTCCGCGGCGCCCGAGGTGGAGATGCGATAGCCGGCCGCGGCCAACGCCCCGATCACGGTCGGCCCGGTGAAGCCGGGGGCCGGGTGGACGGCCACGCCGGGCGGCTTGTCGACCACCACGATGTCGTCGTCGTCATGCAGGATGCCGAGCCCCCCCACCGGGGTCAGCTCCACGGTCATCGGGCGCGGCGGGGCGGGTAACCGCACCTCCAGCCAGGCGCCGCCGCTGACCCGGTCGGACCGACCCCGGATCCGGCCGTCGAGGCTGGCCTGGCCGTCGTCGATGAGGGTGGCGGCCGCGGTCCGCGACAGCCCGAACATCCGCGCGATCGCGGCGTCCAGGCGGAAGCCGTCGAGTCCGTCCGGGACCGGCAGCGAACGCAGGTCTCCGCCGACGCCGGTCACGGCCCGCCCGGCCCGACGCCGCCTCGGCCGGCGGGCGGATCGGCCCGGATCACACCGCCGTCCCCGGCGACCGGCGCGACGCCACGGCTATCGGCGCCGGGCGCGGCCTCACCCGCGCCGGAGCCGGCCTCGCCGGAGTCGCCGTAGCGGGTGCCGTCCAGCCCGATGCCCAGCAACGACAACACGACGGCGAGGATGCCGCCGCAGACGATCGCCGAGTCGGCGGCATTGAAGATCGGCCAGTGGTGCAGGTGGACGAAGTCGACGACGTGGCCGCGCAGCGGGCCGGGGGCGCGGAAGATTCGGTCGGTGAGATTGCCCAGCGCGCCGCCGAGCAGGGCGCCGAGCACGATCGCCCAGCCCACCGACCGCAGCCGGCGGGCAGCGAAGACCACGACCGCTATCACGGCGAGCGCGACGAGGCTGAGCACGACGGTCGCCCCGCCGGCCAGGCTGAACGCGGCCCCGGAGTTGCGGGTCAGCTGTAGGTCGAGAACACCGGGGATGACGTTGACGGGACCACGGTCGGACAGCTGGGCCACCGCAATGTGCTTGGTGACGATGTCGAGAAGCAGGATCACGACGGCGGCCGCCGTCAGCGTGACCACCGGACGCCGCGACGCGCCCACGCCGCCGCTCGTCGCGGCCGACCCACGGCCGACGGGATCTTCGGACACGCTGCTCCCGATGGTCATCGCCTCTCCCACCCGATCCACTCTACGGGCCGGCGCGCACGGGGAGCGCCGGCGCTCCCCGCCTGGCACCGACCGAGCCGCCGAACGGTCGACTAGACTTCTCCGCAGCGGCACGGCGTCGACGGGGACGAGTAGCGGCGGGCGCAGCCTGAGCGAGCCGGGGTTGGTGGAAGCCCGGTGGCCAGCGCGCTGCGAAGATCACCCCCGAGCCGTCGGCAGAACGGGATCCCGCGGGCGCGAGCCGGCGGTGCCCCAGTAGATCCGGCCGCCGCGAGCTTTGACGAGAGGCCGTCCCACGGCCCGGTCCGCCACCGGCGGATCGGTCGGGCGGGGCGTGCAAGGAGGGTGGTACCGCGGTACCCCCCGGTCCCGGGCGGGACGTGGCGGCGGGCAGGCTCGCCGGCCATCGCCTCCGCGCGGCCGGTGAGGCGTCGTCCCTCCGTTGGTCCGACGCCAGCCACGACCGAGGAAGACCGGGTCCGCCACGATGACCACCGCCCCGCGTACCCCCACCTTCGCCCCGCTGCCCGGGCAGGTGGATCTGCCCGCCTTCGAACGCGAGACGCTCGCCCGCTGGCGTGACGCCAAGATCTTCCACCGTTCGCTGGAGTCCACGGCGGACCGCCCGCTGTGGGTCTTCTACGAGGGGCCGCCGACCGCGAACGGCAAGCCGGGCGCCCACCATGTCGAGGCGCGGGTCTTCAAGGACCTGTTCCCCCGGTACCGGACGATGAAGGGCTTCCAAGTTCCCCGCCGCGCCGGCTGGGACTGCCACGGGCTGCCCGTCGAGCTCGCGGTGGAGAAGGAACTCGGCTTCACCAGCAAGAACGACATCGAGGCCTACGGCATCGCCGAGTTCAACGCCCGCTGCCGCGAGTCGGTGCTGCGCCACGTCGCCGACTTCTCCGCGATGACCGAGCGGATGGGCTACTGGGTCGACCTCGACGGCGCCTACCGCACGATGGACACCAGCTACATCGAGAGCGTCTGGTGGTCGCTGAAGCAGATCTTCGACAAAGGTCTGCTGGTCGAGGACTTCCGCGTCACCCCCTACTGCCCGCGCGACGAGACACCGCTGAGCGACCACGAGGTCTCCCAGGGCTACGCCGACGTGGACGACCCGTCGGTCTACGTCCGTTTCCCGCTGGTCGCCGACGCCCTCGGGCTCGCCGAGCGCGGCGCGCAGCTGCTCGTGTGGACGACGACGCCGTGGACGCTGGTGTCGAACACCGCCGTCGCCGTCCACCCGGACGTCGACTACGCGCTGGTCCGCGCTGCCGGCGGCGAGCTGTTCGTCGTCGCCGAGCCGCTGATCGCCGCCGCCGTCGGCGAGGACGCCGAGGTCGTCGAGCGCTTCCGCGGCGCGGCGCTCGCCGGCGCCCGTTACGCCCGCCCGTTCGAGCTGCTGGAAGTCGAGCGGTTCGCCGCCGGCACCGGCACGCCGCACTCGGTGGTGCTCGCCGACTACGTCACCACCACCGACGGCACCGGCCTGGTGCACCAGTCGCCGGCGTTCGGCGCGGAGGACCTCGCGGTCTGCCGCGCCGCCGGCCTGCCCGTGGTCAACCCGATCGGCACCGACGGCCGGTTCCTCGCCGACACCCCGCTGGTCGGCGGGATGTTCTTCAAGGACGCCGACGCCCCGCTGATCGCCGACCTGCGCGAGCGGGGCCGGCTGTGGCGGGCCCAGACCTACACCCACAGCTACCCGCACTGCTGGCGCTGCCACACCCCGCTGATCTACTACCCGCTGCCGTCCTGGTACATCCGTACCACGATGATCCGCGACCAGCTGCTGGCCCAGAACGCGGCGACGGACTGGCACCCGGAGCGGATCAAGAACGGCCGCTACGGCGAGTGGCTGCGCGGCAACGTCGACTGGGCGCTGTCCCGTAACCGCTACTGGGGCACGCCGCTGCCGGTCTGGCGCTGCGACGACGACCCGGACCATCTCGTCTGCGTCGGTTCGATCGCGGAGCTGTCCGAGCTCGCCGGGCGCGATCTCGCCGAGCTCGACCCGCACCGCCCGTTTGTCGACGAGGTCACCATCGCCTGCCCGACCTGCGGCGCGACCGCGCACCGGGTGCCCGAGGTGATCGACGTCTGGTACGACAGCGGCGCGATGCCGTTCGCCCAGTGGGGCGCGCCGCACCAGGGCGCCGAGGACTTCGCCCGGCAGTACCCGGCGCAGTACATCTGCGAGGCGATCGACCAGACCCGCGGCTGGTTCTACACCCTGATGGCGATCGGCACCCTGGTGTTCGACCGTTCCTCGTACGAGACGGTGCTGTGCCTGGGGCTGCTGCTCGACGCCGAGGGCCGCAAGATGAGCAAGCACGTGGGCAACGTCCTCGACCCGTTCGAGCTGTTCGAGCGGCACGGAGCGGACGCGGTCCGCTGGCTGATGCTCGCCGGCGGTTCCCCGTGGTCGGACCGCCGGGTCGGCCACGAGGCGATCGAGGACATCGTCCGCAAGGTCCTGCTGACCTACTGGAACACCGCCTCCTTCTTCGCGCTGTACGCCGCTGCCGCCGGCTGGCGTCCCGGCGAGGGCCCGGCCGCGGCGGCCCCGGCCGAGCGGCACGTGCTCGACCGCTGGGCGCTGTCCGAGCTCGCGGCCACGGTGGGCGAGGTCGACGAGGCGCTCGCCGGTTTCGACTCGCTGCGCGCCGGGCGGCGGATCGCCCGGTTCATCGACGACCTGTCCAACTGGTACGTCCGCCGGTCCCGTCGGCGGTTCTGGGCCGGCGACCCGGATGCTCTCGCCACCCTGTACACCTGCCTGGACGCGCTGACCCGGGTGATGGCCCCGTTCACGCCGTTCCTGACCGACTGGCTGTGGGCCCGGCTGTTCGCCGACGCGTCGGCGAAGGCACCCGACTCGGTGCACCTGGCGTCCTGGCCCGAGCTGCCGGCCGACCTGCACTCCCCACGGCTGTCCACCCAGATGGACCTCGTGCGGCGGATCGTCGAACTCGGTCGCGCCGCGCGGGCCGGCAGCGGGGTGCGCACCCGCCAGCCGCTGCCCCGGGCCGTCGTCGGCGCCGCCGCCTTCGGCGAGCTGTCCGCCGAGCTGCGCGCCCAGATCGCCGAGGAGCTCAACGTCACCGTCGTCGAGGCAGCCACCTCGGACGTCGTGGACATCACCGTGAAGCCGAACTTCCGCGCCCTGGGCCGGCGCTTCAGCAAGAACACCAAGGCGGTTGCGGCCGCCATCACCGGCGCCGGGGCGCCCGTCGACGGCCGGCTGACCGTCGACGTGGACGGCGAGCCCGTGGAGCTGTCCGGCGACGAGCTGATCATCACGGAGACACCACGGCAGGGCTGGGCGGTCACCGCCGAGTCCGGCCTGTCGGTCGCGCTCGATCTGGAGATCACCCCGGAGCTGGCCCGGGCCGGGCTCGCCCGCGACGTGGTGCGGGTGCTGCAGGACGCGCGCAAGGCCGCCGGTCTGGACATCACCGACCGGGTGGACGTGCGCTGGTCGGCAACCCGCGCGGACACCGCGCTCGCCCTGCGCGCTCACGGTGCCACCGTGGCCGAGGAGGTGCTCGCGGTCTCCTTCACCGAGGTCACCGAGGTCACCGACATCGCTGAGGCCACCGGGGAGCTGGGCCTGGTGTTCAGCCTGGCACGCCACATCCCCGCGGCCGGCATCCCCGCGGCCGGCTGAGCGCGGCCCGGTCAGGCGCAGGCGAGCAGCCTGCCGGCGATGATCCCGGCGCCTCCTGACGGCCGCGGCCGTCAGGAGGACGTTCGGCGCAGCGCGCCGAACGGCAGCAGCACCGCGGCGACGAGAGTCAGGATCAGGGACGCGTAGACGAATCCGCTGCCGGCGACGATGCCGACCACGGCCAGCACCCCACACAAAGCAATGAGCACACCACAGAGAATCAGCATGCCGCGTCCCCGCGCTGCGGGGAGGACGACGGAGTGAAGCGCCGGGCGCTACCTCGGCCAAGGGCCGGGCCGCTCCCGACGGGGCGGGGTGAGCAGACCCGACGGATCAGAACTCCTGCATGCCGGACACGTCGCGCCGGTTGGGGTCCAGATCCGGGCGGCCGTGGCCGTTGTCACGGGCGATGGCGCCGGCGGGCATCGGCGGGCCGGGCGGGAACGTCGGCTGGTGGCCGGGGCTCTGCTGGATGCCGTTCGGACCCATCCCCACCGCCGGGGGTGGCGTCGGCCCGCCGGGGTTCAGACCGGGCCGGGGGGCGTTGCCCACACCGACGGCCGGCGGCTGGGTCGGCATGCCGTCCAGGTCCCGCAGCTGCATCTCCAGGTAAGCCCGCAGCCGGGTGCGGTACTCGCGCTCGAACGCTCGTAGCTGCTCGACCTGGCCCTCCAGGCAACGCTTGTCGTCCTCCAGGCCGCCCAGCTGCTCGGCGACGTGGGCACGAGCCTCGCCGATGATGCGGTCGGCGTCAGAGCGGGCCTCGCGGCGAGCACGCTCGGACTCGGCGCGCGCCTCACGCAGCGCCTCGTCGGCGGTGCGTGAGGCCAGGACGAGCGTGCGGGCGACCCGCTGCTCGATCTCGGCCTCGGAGGCCTGGCCGGCGCCTGCGCGGGCCGGCACGCCGCCGCCACCCGAGCCGACCGCGGGGATCACCGTGGTCGGGGCGCCGCCCTGCACAGCGGGCGGCGGGGGCGCCTGCTGTTGCTGCTGCGCGCGCTCCCGGGCGGCCTGGGCCGCCTGGACCTGCGCCAGCTGGCGGCGGGTCTCCTCGACCTGGCGACGCAGCCCCTGGTTCTCCTCGAGGATCTGGGCGGGCGCACCCGGGCCACCGCCGCCGGAGCGGCGGGCCTCGTCGAGCTGCCGGCGCAGATCGCTGTTCTCGTCAAGCAGCCGGGTCAGCTCCACCTCGACCTCGTCGAGGAAGATGTCGACCTCGTCCTCGTTGTAGCCGGTACGAAACCTCGTCGGACTGAAGACCTTGTTCTGTACGTCCTGTGGTGTCAGAGCCACGTCGCCTCCTCGTGCGGCATCGCCGCTCCCCGAAGAGAGGGCGGTCTGCGGGCAGTCTGCCGCGCCCGCGTTCGCGGTGTGCACACAACCCCGTTACAGCCTCTGGGCATAGCTCCGCAGCACCAAGATCACCGGGAAGAGCACCAGATACCCGAGGTCAAGCGATACGCTACCCACCCTCAACGGGGGCAGGATGCGTCGGATGAACCGCAACGGGGGGTCAGTCACCGTGTACACGGATTCGAAGATCAACAACAGTGGGCCGGTCGGACGGAACGAACGACCGAGGAGGAGAACAAGGTCAGTGATCCACCGGGCTATCAGGAACAGGAAGTAGACCAGCAGCACCCATGAGATCAAGCTGCCTAGTGTGCTGATGGTGCTCTCTCCTGGGGACCTGGGGACCTGGGGGGCGCGTGGCTGGTCCGCGCTCCGGCGTCATGACTGGTTGTAGAACCCACCCTCGCGGATGCGTCGCTTGTCCGTCTCGGTGACCTCGACGTTGTGCGGCGAGAGCAGGAAGACCTTGTTGGTCACCTTCTCGATGTCGCCACGCAACCCGAAGATCAGCCCAGCGGCGAAATCGACCAGCCGTTTGGCGTCGACGTCGTCCATGTCGGTGAGGTTCATGATAACGGGGGTACCGTCCCTGAACTCCTCGCCGATCTGCCGCGCCTCATTGTAGCTACGTGGCTGGAGCGTCGTGATCCGGTAGGGGTGCGGCTCCTCGACGGGCACCACTCGCCGCATCGGCACAGGTCCCGCGGGGCGCAGTGGTTCGACCGGTAGACGTCGCGGCATGGCGACCGGCTCCTCCCGTGCGTCGATCCGACGGACCGTGCGGTCCATCGGGACCGGTTCGTGCATAACACGCCGATCGTCATGGCCTACCGCACGACCGTCGTCGTAGTCGTCGTCGAGATAGTCCTCGTCCTCCTCGGCCAGACCGAGGTAGACCATCGCCCTGCGCCCGAGCCCCATGGGCGCGACTCTAAGGGACACCAGGCCGTTCACCGAACAAAGCGGTCCCGATCCGAAGGTGTGTCGCGCCTTCGGCCACCGCGACCTCAAGATCGCCTGACATGCCGGCGCTGATGACGGTGGCCTGAGGGTGGTCCATGACCAGCCGTTCGGCAACGGCTCGCAGCCGAGCGAATGCGGGACGTACCGGTTCACCACGGGGAGCAACCGCCATCACGCCGCGCAGTGTCAGCCCGGGCGCCTCCTCGACAAGATCAGCCAGTGCCGCGAGCTCCGCGACATCACTGCCACCCCGGCCCGAATCGGCGACCACGGGCCTCACCCGACCCCCGGAATCACTCTGCGAGTCCAACGAGACCTGCAGGCAGATCGACAACGAGCGGCCACGCTCAACCGCGAGCCTGGACAGGACGCCGACCAGGCTCGATCGGTCCACCGAATGCACCCAGTCCGCCCAACGCAGAACGGATCGGGCCTTGTTGCGCTGGAGTTGGCCGATGAAGTGCCAGGTGAGGTCGGGCCCGCCCGCCGCCCCGCCCGGCCCGGCCGCGTCACCGGCCGACGGATCGTCGCCCGGCATGGCGAGTAGGCGCGTGACCATACTCACCTTCGGGCCGGCCTCCTGCTCGCGGTTCTCGGCGAACTGGCACACCCCGAGCGTGTGCAGCATCACGACGTCGTCGGCCGGACAGGTCTTGCTCACCGCGATGAGGGTGAGCCCGGCCGGATCGCGGCCGGCCGCCCGCGCCGCGACGGCGATCCGTTCCTCGATCACGGTCAGTCGACGGGCGAGCTCCGCCCGGCGGGCCGGGTCGCCCCCCGCCGCGATCGGCCGGGTCCCGGCGGGCGGGTCCGCACGCCCGATCACGCGTCCGGCCCGAGCCATGCCACGCCGGCGAACCGGCCGGTGCGGCCGTCCCGGCGGTAGGAGTAGAGCTCCGGGTCCTCCGCGGTGCAGCGGGTCGCGATGGCGATATCGGTCACACCCGCCGCGGTGAGCTGATGGTGGATGCCGGCCCGCAGGTCGATCGCGGCGGTCCCCCGCCGCGTCGACCCCGCGCTGCCCGGCACCCGCCGCTCGACCTCCCGGCGCAGCTCCGCCGGCACCTCGTAGCAGCCCGCGCACACACACGGGCCGACGGTGACCGTGAGCCGATGTGGCGCGACGCCCAGCCGGTCGAACGCCGCCAGGGTCGCGTCGATCACCCCGTCGGCCATGCCGGCCCGCCCGGCGTGCGCGACCCCCACCGCCGCCGGGGACTCGAACACCACCGGCGCGCAGTCGGCGACCATCACCGCCAGCGCCAGACCTGGCACGTCGGTGACAAGCGCGTCCGCCTGCGGCGGCGGGGCGGGCGCGCGGGCGACGACGACCCGCGTGCCGTGTACCTGGCGCATGTACTGCACCGGCATCCGCAACCGCGCCGCCAGCCGGTGCCGGTTGGCGGCGACGGCGCCCGGGGCGTCGCCGACGTGATCACCGAGGTTGAGCCCCCCGAACGGCACAGCGCTGACCCCGTCCGCACGCGAGGTGAACAGAACCGGCATGGCCGGAAGTCTCCCCTCGTGTGAGCTATTTAAGGAAGTCCGGCACGTCCAGCTCGTCGTCGTCGACGATCGGCC
>NZ_CADCWT010000068.1 GCF_902806485.1 Candidatus Frankia alpina
GGTCCGATCAAGCGCTGCCGGTCGGAGCGAGTGCGACGACCGGGATCACCCGGGTCGTCGCCGACTGGAACTCCAGCAGGATCGGGAACCTCTCGGCGTGGCGCGCGTAGATGGCGTCGCGCTCCTCACCGTGAATCTCCGTGGCCGTCAGCCGGACGGTGTCGCTGCCGATCTCGGCGGTGACCTCCGGATGCGCGCGCAGGTGCCGCAGCCACTGCGGATCATCGTCGAGGCCGTCGTTGATGGCCAGCACCACACAATGGTCCTTGTCAGCGTCGGCGAAGTAGCTCAACGGCACGATGTGTGGCCTGCCGTCGGCATCGTGGCCGCTGTGCAGCAGCAGTCGGGTGGGCTCCTCGAACCTGCCGGTCGGCTTGCCGCCGGTGGCCCGGTACTCGGTGATGTAGTCCTCGATGTCCTGGGCGGTGAAGGTCTTCTTGCTCATCGTTTCCGCTTTCTTTCCCGGCTGGTATCCGAAGATCGGGTCGATTCATCGCCCGGTCGGGCATTCTGAATACGGGGCGAGCCGGGCCCGACTCCGCGGGACCTTCTTCCTGCCAGCGCACGCAATCTGGCCCATGGTCCGACGGCAATCCGACCCTTCAGCCGGTCGCAACCGAACACCGGGGTCTCGCTTACCAGCGGCTCTGCCGGCGCTATAGCCAGACGAGTAGGTCCTATCTACTCAGGGTCGCAGGCGATCAATGCGGCGTAACGGTGGTGCTGTCGCCCTGCCCCGCAGTCGAACCTCGGACCATGAACGTCTGGCGGTGACCGCCGGTTTCGGTGCGGTGGGGGGAATTGCGGTGCGTTTTGTACGGCCCGCGGGCGCAGACCATGCAAAAAGCACCGCAATCGGCCCCGCTCTGGTTCGGACTTGCCGGGTCCGACGCCGGACGATCATGGTGTGCCGTGGGACCGCGCACCGTGCCCGGGGCGACCCCCCCAGCCCGCTGCGGCTCCGTGGGTCCGCGTGAGGCTTCACCACCCCGGCCCGCGGCCCCTGCGAATCCACCCTCGCCGTCCTCGCCGTCCTTCTCTGTCATCGAACGATCTTCACGATTCATGTCGGTGCCAGAGCATTCGGGGGCCCAGGCGTCGCCGAGACTGGCCGGATGCCGCCGGCGACGGCACGTGGGGGTCGGGGGTGGCCGCCGCGGGAATGCGGTCGGGCGGCGGGGGATTGACCTGGAGGTGAGTGTTGCTGACGACGTCCTTCCCCTGGCGGTTCTCGACTTCGTCGGGATCGAGCATGGCGAGAGCCCGAGTGCCGCGATCGCCGGCGCGGTGAGCATCGCTCAGGCCGCCGAGGCGGCCGGCTATCGGCGGTACTGGGTCACAACATGACCAGCCTGGCCTGCAGCGCCCCGGAGCTGCTGACCGCCCACGTCGGTGCCCACACGTCGCGGATCCGGGTCGGCGCGGCCGGGATCATGCTGCCCAACCATGCCCCGTTCAAGGTCGCCGAGACCTTCCGGACCCTGCTGGCGATGTACCCGGGGCGGATCGACCTCGCGCTCGGCCGGGCGCCGGGGACCGACCCGCTGACGGCGCACGTGCTGCGCCGGGGCGTGTCCGCCGACGCGGGCGCCGAGTTCCCCGGGCAGGTCGGCGAGTTGCTGGCGTTCCTCGGTGACGGCTTCCCCGCCGGCCATCCCTACGCGCAGCTTGTGGCCGCGCCGCTGGTCGAGGAACGGCCCGAGGTGTTCGTGCTGGGGTCGAGCCCGTACGGCCCGCGGTTCGCCGCCGTCAACGGCCTGAGCGCGGTGTTCGCCCACCACATGAGCCCGGACCTGGCCGTCGAGGTGCTGCGGGCCTACGGGCGAGAGTTCACCCCGCGCACCGAGGGCGCGGCACCGTACTCGGCGATGTCCGTGCTGGCCTTCGCCAGCGACGACGACGAGGCGATCGGCGAGTTCGAGGCGGCCTGGACCCTGATGATCCAGAACATCACCCGCGGGATCCGTGAGCGGCTGCGGCTGGAGGACGTCCGCACGTTCGCCCGGTCGCCGCAGTTCCGCGCCGCCCGCGGTGACGACGGCTGGATGGTGACCGGCGAGCCGAAGTACGTGGCGGGGCGGCTGCTGGAGCTCAAGCAGCAAGCCCAGGTCGACGAGATCGTCGTCGTCACCCCGAACCTCGACCGGGACCGCCGCCGGGACAGCTTCACCGCGCTGGCCGAGGCCTGGCGTCAGGTGGCCTGAGCCGGCGCGCCGTCAGGCCATAGCGGACCGGTGCCGAGGAACCCGCTCGGCGCGAGCCAACGGTTGCGGTACGTCACTGATTGCGGGGGTTCTCGACGCGCGACCGCCCAGCGTCCGGTCGGGTAACCGAAGGAGACGCAACACGCGTTGATCCAGTTCTCCTCGAAGGGTACCCCCAGCGCGGCAAGCGTCTCCAGGTCGTGGCCGACACCGAGCATCGTGGTGAGCGACGCGCCGACCCCCTCGGCCCGAGCGGCCAGCATCGCGCTCCACACGGCTGGGAACACCGAACCCACGGACTTGGTCGCCGGAATGAGCGCGAACAGGAACAGCGGAACGTGTTCGAAATTGTCCGCCAGCCAGTTCGCCGAGCGCACCATGCGCCTGGCGAGTACGGCCTCCTCCGTGTCGGGAGTGCCGTCGGCGATTGCTGCGGCGTCGCGGTAGTAGCCCTGCAGGCCACGCGCCACCGCGTCGCGGTAAAGAGGGCCGAGGACCGCCTTGACCTCGGGGGAATCGACGAGAATGAAGCGCCATTTCTGCAGGTTCCCGCCGTTGGGCGCCCGAACGGCGGTGTCCATGATGCGCTCCTGGACCGACAAGGGTATGGGATCGGGCTTCACCCGCCGCATTGTGCGGGTCGTGTACAACGCTTCGCGCACATCCATGATCTTCTTCTCTTCAAATCCTGTGATAATATATGGAAGATTTTTCCGTTTGGCAACGCTGGGAGGCAGCCATGATGGCTCGGCCGCCGGCCGTGTCAGCCGACCGACCTGTCCGGACGGATGTGCTCCGCAATCGTGAGCGTCTGCTCACCGCGGCGCGCGCGGTCTTCGCCGACGCCGACGCCGGCGCCGATGCCTCGTTGCTTGAGGTGGCCAAGCGAGCCGGGCTGGGTACCGGAACGGTCTACCGGCACTTTCCGACCCGGGAGGCGCTCCTCGAGGCCGTCCTGCTTGATCATTTCGAGGCGCTGCGGGTCGCCGCGGTGAACCTGGCCGAGGTCGGCCCGCCCGACGATGCGCTTGCCGACTGGTTGCAGCAGTTCATCTCCCACCTCGGCGAATATCGCGGATTGGCGCGGGAAGTCATGTCGGTTCTGCACGACGGCGTCTCGCCGCTTTCTGTGTCCTGTCAGGACATGCGGGCCGCGGGTACGGTCCTGCTCTCCCGGGCGCAGCGCGACGGCACGATGCGGGCAGATCTCGACATGTCCACCCTCCTGAAGCTGGCCAATGCGATCGCGCTGACCGCGGAGGAGACGGACTCGGGCCGGGGGGTCGATCTGCTCGGCTACCTAATGGAAGGCATGCGTCGCCGATAGGCGCCACGGTCGGCTGGTCATGGGGAACCGGTGGAATCTCGTCCGGCGCTCGTTCCGGACCGGGTCAGGCCCCGGCAGCTGCGGGCCTGCGGTTCTTGAAGACGAAGACGGCGACCACGAACGCGACCGCGATGAAGGCGACCAGCACGATGAAGGAGGTCGCGATCCCGTGTGCCAGCTCATGGTGGACCTGGACCTGGACCTGCGGATCGAGGCCGGCGTCCGGATGATCGGCGGAGTTGCGCAGCGAGGTGCCGTACACCGTGGTGAGAACGGCGATCCCCACGGCGAGCCCGATCTGCTGCAGGCACTGCAGCAACCCGGAGGCGGACCCGGTGTCCCGCAGGGGCAACCCGGCGAGGATGACCATGTTCAGGGGCATGAAAGCCAGCCCGATCCCGAGGCCGAGCAGGATCAGCGGTCCGACCACGCCGCCCGGATAACTGCTTGCGCCGTCCAGCTGGGTCAGCCAGACAGCGGAGACCAACGCGGACGCGGTACCGACCGCGGTGATGGCTTTCGGGCCGAATCGCGCGACCAGTTTCGGCGCCGTGCGCGCGCCGCCGAACTGGACCAGGGCCATGGGCAGGAACGCCAGGCCGGTACGCAGCGGGCTGAGGTCGAGCACCTTCTGCAGGAAGATCGACAAGAAGAAGAAGAAACTTCCCATTGCCGCCGACATGAGCAGCATGTTGGTGTAGGCGCCTGCCCGCAGCCGTTCCGCGAACAACCGCAGCGGCATGATCGGCTGCTCGGCCCTGGCCTCGATGAGCGGGAGCCCCAGCAGGAGCCCGACGCCGGCGGCGAGGGTGACGACGGTCAGGCTGTCCGACCAGCCGTCCGAGGCGGCCCGGATGAACCCGTACACCAGTGACGTCATCCCCGCCGTTGACACGATCGCGCCGGTCACGTCGAACTGGGCCGGATGCCGGGGGGTCTCGGTCAGGAAGGGCCGGGCCAGCGCGATGACCGCGATGCCGACCGGAACGTTGATGACGAATACCCACCGCCAGGAGGCCGTGGTCAGCAGCCCGCCGAGGATGAGCCCGAGCGTCAGCCCGAGGCCGGCGATCATGGAGAAGGCGCCCAGGGCGCGTTGCCGCTCGGGGCCTTCGGTGAAGGTGGTGGCGAGCAGGGCGAGCGACGCCGGTGCGGCGAACGCGGCCCCCACCCCCTGCGCGGCGCGGGCGGCGACCAGCGCGCCCGCGGTGGGCGCCAGACCGGCGACCAGCGAGGCGAGGGTGAACAGCGCCAACCCGCCGATGAACAGCCGCAGCCGGCCGAAGATGTCGCCCGCCCGTCCGCCCAACAGCAGCAGCCCACCGAAGGCCAGTGAGTAGGCACTCTGCACCCAGGCCAGGCTCGAGGCGGAGAAGTGCAGGCTGGACTGGATCCTTGCCAGCGCGATGTTCACGATCGTCGCGTCGATGATCACCATCAGCTGGCACGTGACGATGACCCCGAGCGCGATCTGCAGACGGCGCCGGCGGTGCTCCTCCGACGAAGCCTCGGCGACACGGTCCGCGCCCCGTGTCGTGGTTGCGTTCAGTTCCTGAGCACTCATCCTCATCCTTCGAGCAGGATGGGCCCCGGCGGGGAGGACCCGGCGGGCCATCTCGGGATCCAGCTGCCCGGCGCGATCGCCAGGATTCTGGAACAGGAATCCGTTTCCGTTTTTGCCTGCCCCACGATATGGAAGATCGTTCCATTTGGCAAGCACTCACCGGACCCCGCTGTCGGGACCGCGCCCGCGGTGATGCCCGGCGCGCCGGTCAGCGGAGCCGGTCAGCGGAGCCGGTCAGCGGAGCCGGACGGCGACTCGGTCGCGCCCGCCGTGCTTGGCCTCGTACAGTGCGTTGTCGGCGCGGGCCAGCAGGTCACGCAGGCTCGTGTCGCCGGACGACCGTGGGGTGACGCCGACGCTCAGCCGGATGTCGAGACGCCCGACCGAGGTGTCGACGGGGTCCTGCGCGAGCGCGTTGCGCAGCCTCTGCCCGAGCGCCTCGGCGGTGGTCAGCGGCCCGGACATCAGCACGGCGAACTCCTCGCCGCCGACCCGACCGACGAGGTCCTCGTCGCGGAACGCCAGCCGGATGCGTCGGGCGACCTCGACCAGGACCTCGTCGCCGACGAAATGCCCATGGGCGTCGTTGACACGCTTGAAATGGTCGATATCGATCATCGCCGCGCTTACCGGCCTGCTCGCGGCGGCATGGGCGGTGAAGGCACGTTCCGCCTGCTCGAGGAACTGTCGCCGGCTGGCCAGCCCGGTGAGCTGATCGGTGGCCGCGAGGCGCTGCACCTTCTCGAACAGCCATGCGTTCTGATAGCCGATCACCGCCTGGTCGATCATGGTCTGCACAATCTGGATCCGCGTCTCCCCGTAGCAGTCGGGCGTCCGGGAGGCGAGCACGACCACCATCCCGATGCCGTCCCGCAGCGGGACGGGCGCGGCCAGCCAGCTGCGGGCCGTCTGTCCGCCGCCTGGCAGCTCCATCGGGTCGTCGGTGGCGACGACCTCGCAGCGGTCGAAGGCACGCGCGATCGGGCCGCCGGCCGCCAGGCGCGGTTCGGTTCCGACGACGCCATCCGCCACGTCGCCGTGGGTCGAGCTGATCCGGACGGTTCCGGACACCCGGGTCAGCACCCAGGCGACGTCGAACGGCAGGACGGGCCGGGCCGCCGTCAGCACCCGCCCGAGAATCTCCCGGGTGTTCAGGGCCGAGGTCGCCTGCAGCGTGACGTTGCGCATCGTCTCGGCCAGGTCTCGCGCCCGGCGTTCCGCCGTGACGACCGCCTGCAGGCGGGCGGCCTCGGCCATGTTCAACGACAGCCCCACCTGCTTGGCCAGCGTGATCAGGATCCGGGCGTCGTCGGAGTCGAACAGTCCCTTGGCGACCCGGCTGTCCACGTAGATGACGCCACTGCGGCCGCCGTCGACCGGAACCGGCGCGGCGAGGATGCTGCGTAGCCCGAACTGGACGGCGCTCTCCGAGCCGAGGGCGGCACCCTCCTCCGTGCCCGTGACCACCAGCGGCTGCTGCTCGGCCTGGACGCGTTCCACGATGGTCGTGGCGATGCCGCGCGGTCCCTCGTCCGGTCCGAGGTCATCGGTCTGTTCGGCGTGCCGCTCCGCGTAGAGCCGCAGCCGCCCCGAGCTGCGTTCACGGTCGGCCGGGTCGGGCAGCAGCAGCAGCGCCCGGTCCGCCCCGAGAATGGAGATGATCTCGTCGAGGGCCACGGTGGCGACGGACTCCGGCGTCGTCTCCCGCCCGGCCGCCGCGCTCACCTGAAGCACCGCGTCGAGACGGCGCCGGTCCCGGGAGGCGGTGGCAGGTGACGCCGCGCCGCTTGCCTCCGCGAACGACGGTCTCGGCTCGGTCAGATCGAACTCGCGGTACACCTTGTGTTCCCGTCCGATCCAGCCGTATCTCGCGGCCACCTTCGCCGCCAGCTCCGCCTCGGTGGCGGCGCGATCGGGCTCGTCGAGCGCTCGCAGGCAGCGGGCGCGTTCCAGCAGGGCGTCGAAGCGGACCCGAGGTAGGTCGAGCGTGCGGGCCGACCGTTCCGCCGCATCCAACAGGTCGAGTGCGCCGGCGTGGTCGCCGGCGAGCTGGCGGTCGACGGCTCGCAGCACCTGCAGGTCGGCGGCGAACGGCGGATAGGCCGCCGCCCGACGGGCCTCGCGCAGCGCTCGGCGCGCCGCTCGGTGACGCTGGGTGCGAACCGGCCCGGGTGGGGCGGCCCGCGCCTGCTCCAGCCGGCCTCGTGCCTTGCTGATCCAGAACTTCCGGAAGAACCTGGGCACTCGCCAGGGCGGAAGGACGACCGCGTCACCGGCCTCGACCGCGGCGTCGAAGGTCGGACCGAACTCGTCGTCCTCGATCTCGAGCTCGGCGACGTCGCTACAGATCAGGTAGCGGCGTAGCCGCTCCGCATCGGGCTCGGCGTCGAGCGCGCCGAGCCCGGGATGTGAAACCGGAGGGTAACGCAGAGTGCGGGCAAGTCTCGCCCGCAGGATGGCGAGGTCCGCCTGCGCACGATCACCGTGCGGCCTGGCCTCGCAGCTGGCCCACGCCTCGCGGTCATGTCCGCGCAGCGCGAGGCTCCGCACGAGGATCGAGAAGCTGCTGGTGAAGAAGAAGGTCTCGATCCACCGGTGAGCGCGCCGGAACGTGTCCTCGGAGTCCTGCTCGCCCGCGACGTTGCGGCCGAGGAACAGCAGCGCCGCGGCCGAGTACAGGTAGGCCTCCGCCCGCAGTACCGGATCCTCGCTGTCCGCCACGAGGTCCCGCAGCCGCCTCACCCCGCGCTCCACCACCCGGGCGCGCCGGAAGTCCGCCGCGACGAGGACGAAGCAGCCGTGAGTGCGCACGTATTCCTCGCCCGAGCCCAGCCGCTGGTTGGGACGGACGGTCGACATCATGAAGGCCAGCATCGGACCGATCCGCCCGGAGATCCATTCGCTCAGGATGCCGATCTCGTACAGGCGGCAGCGGATCTTGTGCAGCTCCCGGCGTTCGCCGCTGGCCCCGCCGAAACCTGTCCACGGCCGTCGACACGCCATTCCCGCCGCCCATCGGCCCACGCTGACGGCAGCCATCGCCGTGGGATTGGCCGGTATCCCGCGGCCGATCTCGGCCAGGCCTCGGTGGACGTATTCCAGCGCCGCGGCCGTCCGGAAGTCGGCGAACTCGACCCCGGCCAGTTCCAGCAGGGCACGGGCGCGGCGCCGCGGGTCGGGCTGTGAACGAAGCGCGCGGGTGAAATGAGCCCGGGCGTCGGCGGGCGCGAGCGTGCGTGCGGAGGCGAGGGCGAAACCTTCCTCGAACTCGGCGTCGGGTTCGAAGCCCGCTTCGTCCGCGGCCGTCTGCGCGGCCCGGTAAAGGGCCACGGCCTCGTAGGGCGCCGGGATGGCGAGCGCCGCCGCCGCGGCGGTCGAGGTAAGCCGGAAGCGGCGGTCCGGCGCGATCTGCCCGGCGATGGCATGCCGGGCGAGTTCGTACGGGTGCCGGTCGCCCCCCGCGTCGACGGCGTCGAGGACCTCGACGACGCGCCGATGCGCGGCCGTCCGCTCCTGCGGGCTCATGGTCGACAGCAGCGCCTCGTGGACGCAGTCGTGGACGAAGGACCAGGTGCCGTCCCGGCTGCGGGCGGCGAGTTGATGCGCCTGCGCCTCGGCGGTCGCCATCGAGATCGCGGCGCTGGTCCGGCCGCTCGCGGCGGTCAGCAACGCGAGGTCGAAGCCACGGCCGATCACGGCGGCGACCTCGAGGATGACCGCGGCGGTGGGGCTCAGCGCGTGCACCCGATGGCGGATCAGGTCGAGGACCTCCTCGGGCAGCGGCAGCGAGTCCAGGCCGGTCCGGTCGAGGGTGAAGCGGCCCCAGTCGGGCCGGACGAGCCCGGCGTCGATCACGGCACGGACGTACTCCGCCACGGCCAGCGGATTCCCGGACGACCGCACGGAGACATCCCGCGCGAAGGCGTGGTCGGTGATCTCGCCGAGGTAGTCGCGGATCACCTCCGCGACCTCGTACTCGTCCAACGGCCCGAGTGTGATGTCCCAGGAGGTGGCGGATCCGGCCGCCACGCGCAGCGACGGGTCCCGGGTCGAGTTGATGAGCAGCAGTGGCGCGGGATCGGTCGAGGCTGTGAGGTCCTCCAGGACCCGTCGGTCGGCCGGACCCAGCCAGTGGGCGTCGTCCACCCAGATGACCATTCCGTGGCTGCGGATCGCGAGCCGGCTGAGAAAACCGACCGCGGCCGACTGGAAGCGCGCTTCGCCAGCCTCCGGTTCGCCGGCCGCGCGGTCCATGTCCAGTGCGCGGGCGAGCAGCGGGTGCACGCGGGCGAGCAGCGCGGCATCGAGACCCGCGGCCGACACCAGCTGGGTGACCAGGTCCCGCCGTCGTGGCTCGGGCACGGCCGCCAGGCCGCGGAGGTAGCCGTCGATCAGATCGTGCAGCAGTGCCAGGGGAGCGGAGGCGTTCGCGGCGCACCGCCCGCGCAGGATCACCGGTCCGTCCACCGTGCCGCGCGAGGCGAGCAGGTCCTCGATGAGGAGGGTCTTGCCGGCGCCGGCCTCCCCGATGACCGTCACGACGCCGCGTTCCCCGGCGAGACACCGCGCCCACGCCTGCCGCAGCAGTGTGCGTTCGCTGCGGCGGCCGATGTGCCGACTCCGGACCGGCGTGTCCGGGCCGCCCGCTCCGGCCGCCGTGGCCCGGTCGACCGTCGGGTGCGCGGGACCGGCCACGCCCGCTGCGAGCGGCGTCAGCGCGGCGACGACGTCCAGCGCGGACTGGTACCGGTCGTCCGGATCCTTGGCCAGCAGCCGACTCACGACCGCGGCGAGTTCCGCCGGGACGTCCGCGCGCACCCGCGTCAGCGGGCGGGGCGTCGCGACAGCGTGCAGACGGAGCAGCTCGGCGGTGTCGCCGGCCTGGAACGGCGGCGCGCTGGCCAGGCAGGTGTAGATCACCGCACCGAGGGCGTACAGGTCGGAGCGCGGCTCGATGGGCCGCCGCAGCATGCCGGTCTGCTCCGGGGCGCAGAAGAGCACCGTGCCGACGGCCCGATCGGTCGGCCGCCCGCCGGCCCGGGTCATCAGCCCGAAGTCGAGCAGGGTGGCCTTCCCGTCCGGTCCGATCATGATGTTGGCGGGCTTGACGTCCTGGTGAACCAGGCCGCGCCGGTGCGCCTCGGACAGCGCCGACGCCACGTCCAGCGCCACTCGGATGGTCTCGGTGACCCCGAGCGGCCCCGCGGCGATCCGCGACTTCAGCGAATCCCCCTCGACCAGATCCATGATCAGGAATGGGTGATCGGCCGTGTGCCCGGCAGCCCGGACCCGAGCTATGTTCGGATGGTCGATGCAGGCCAAAATCGTGGCCTCGCGGGCGAATGCGCGCACGATCGTCTCGTCGCGGGCCACCGCCCGAAGCGGCACCTTCACCGCATAGTTCCGACCCGCCCGCTCCGCTCGGTACACCACGGAGTAGGCACCGCGTCCCAACTCCTCCCGGATCAGGATGCCGGGTATCTCAACCTGAACCACACAGCGTCACCTCGTCCACGTAAACGCTCAACCTGTCGCGGTCCGTACTGACTCACCCCGGACCTGGTGACTGTCTCGCGATATGCGGGTGATCGCATGTCGAAGCCGCCGCGATCAGGGTAGGGGAGGGGCATCATGACTTTTCCGACCGCCGCACAGCGCGGGCAGGCACGTCCGCTCCTCGTGTATGACGGTGACTGCGCGTTCTGCACCCGCTGCGTGGAGGCGATCCGGGCGCGGATCAGACCCGCCGTCGACTTCCGGCCGTGGCAGGAGCTCGACCTGCCCGGGCTCGGGCTGACGGAGCAGCAGGTAGGCCGGGCCGTGCAATGGATCGGCGCCGAGAGCAGCCGGGCCTCGGGCGCGGCGGCGTTCGTCCGCGTGCTGTCCCGCGCCGGTCGGCAGTGGCAGCTCCTGGGCACGGTCATGCGGGTGCCGCCGGTCAGCTGGCTCGCGGCTGCCGGCTACCGGCTGATCGCCGACAACCGCCACCGGATGCCCGGCGGCACGTCCGCCTGCGCGCTGCCGCCGGCCGAACGGCGCTGAGTCCGGGAGGCCCGCCGTCGGTGCGCGAGAAGCGTTGCGGTGCGTTCTGCACGATCTCGAAGCTCAGGCCGTGCAGAACGCACCGCAACCGGCCCCGTCAAGCCTCGTCCGGGTTCGGGCTTGCTGCTCTAGCCACGGGTGCGGGGGGTGACGCGGCGGGTGGGAGCGGCGGTGGTGGGGTCGTCCGGCCAGCGGGTAGCGGCCCCGCAGCTCCGCGCGGACCTGCGGGTAGCCGGTGCGCCAGAACGAGGCCAGGTCGCTCGTCACCGCGACCGGGCGGCCCGCTGGCGAGAGCAGGTGCAGGACGACGGTGGCGCGGCCGTCCGCGACGGCTGGGACCCGTTCCCAGCCGAACACCTCGGCGATCCTCACGGCGAGGACGGGGCCGTCCGGGTCGGCGTAGTCGAGGCGCACCCGTGACCCGCTCGGCACCTCCAGCCGCTCCGGCGCCAGCGCGTCCAGCCGGGCGGCCTGCGGCCAGGGCAGCAAGCGGCGCAGCGCCTGGCCGGCGTCGACGCGTTCGAGGTCCGCCCGGCGGCGTACGCCGGTGAGATCCGGTCCGAGCCAGTCGGGCGCCGACGCCAGCAGGGCGGCGTCGTCGACGTCCGGCCAGGGGTCGCCGAGGATCCGGTGGCAGAACGCGAGCCGTTCCCGCAGCCCCACCACGTCGCGGGTCCAGCGCAGCGCCGCGAGCCCCTCGCGGCGCAGCCCGTCGAGCACGGCGGCTTCGAGCAGGGCCGGATCGGGCCTGGCCAGCGGGCGTTCGGCGAGGACGATCGCGCCGAGGCGCTCCACCCGGCGGGCGACGACGTCACCGCCGGACCAGGCAACCTCGTCGACGGTGCGCAGAAGCGCGCCGCCCGCCTCCCGCGCGGTCGCCGCGTCGAGGACGACGGCCAGGCGCACCCGCGTCGACGTGCGCCCGGCCCCACGGTCCGCGACCGCGACCGCCAGCCAGTCCGCGCCGGTGAGCGCCGAGCCGGCGGTCAGCTCCGCGGCTGTTCCCCCGGCCATCAGGTACGTCGTGCCACCCGGGACTCGGGCCCGTGCGAGCCGTTCGGGGAAGGCGAGCCCGACCACGAGCCCCGCCGCAAGGTCGTCGGCGACACCGCCACCGAGCGGTCTGAGCCCCGCCGCATGGTCGTCGGCGATGCCGCCGCCGGATGGTCCGCCGTCGGTGGGTCCGGTGGGTCCGGCGACCGAGCGTAACCGCCGGGCCTCGTCGCGCCAGCGGGCGGAGGCGGCCCGGTCGGCGTCGCCCCGCAGGCGGCGCCAGGCGGCGAGGAGATCGTCGGACCCCGAGCCCGGCCCGCCGCCGCCCGCGGGACCGTCGCCCGACAGGATCGCCACGATCTCGGCCGCGCGCCGCACGCCGACGCCGGGAGCGCCGTCGAGCAGGGCGCTGGCGAGCCGGGGGTGGACCCCGATGGCGGCGATCGAACGTCCTCGCCGCGTCACCCGGCCGGTGTCGTCGAGCGCGCCGAGTGCCCGCAGGGACGCCCCGGCGGCGTCCGTCGGTGGGTCGCTGAGCAGCTCGAGGCCGACGCCGCCGGGATGGCCCCAGACGGCGAGGTCCAGGGCGAAGCCGGTGAGGTCGGCGACGGCGATCTCCGGTTCGGCCTGTGCGGGCAGCCGGTCGTGTTCGGCCGCGGACCAGCAGCGGTAGACCCGGCCCGGCGCCTGCCGGCCGGCCCGGCGCGCTGCCCGGCGGACGAGCGGGACACCCGCACGGTCGCCAGGGAGCCAAGCCCCCGGGCATGATCCATGCGGGGGGACCGCGCCAGACCGGCGTCGACGACGACCCGGACCCCGGGCACCGTGAGGCTGCTCTCCGCCACCGCGGTCGCCAGCACGACCCGGCGCCGTGGCCCGGGGCGCAGGGCCGCGTCCTGCGCTCCGCCGGACTGGCGGCCGTGCAGGGTGAGCACGTCGACGGTGTCGCGGTGGCCCGCGAGCCGGCTGGCGACCGCGGCGATCTCGCCGGCGCCGGGCAGGAAGACGAGCACGTCCCCGGAGGTCTCGTGCAGGGCTCGCCCGACGGTCGCGGCGACGTGGTCGAGTAGCCGCGGGTCGACCCGCAGGCCGTGCGCGGGCGTGATTGGTCCCGGCGGGGGAGCCCAGACCACCTCGACGTCGAACAGGGCGGCGTCGGCGCCGACGACGGGGGCGGGCAGACCGGGGGCGCCGAGCACGGCGGCCAGCCGCGGGGTGTCGGCGGTCGCCGAGGTCGCGAGCAGCAGCAGGTCGGGCCGCAGCGCCGCGCGGACGTCGAGCATGAACGCGAGCGCCAGGTCGGCGTCGAGGTGGCGCTCGTGGCACTCGTCGAGGATCACCGCACCGGTCCCGGGAAGCTCCGGGTTGCGTTGCAGTCGCCGGACGAGGACCCCCGTCGTGACCACCTCGACCCGGGTGGACGGCCCGACCCGGCGTTCCCCGCGGATCGTGTAGCCGACGGCGTCGCCGACCTCGCCGCCGACGAGCCAGGCCATCCGCCGGGCCGCCGCCCGTACCGCGATCCGCCGCGGCTGGGCGACCACGACCCGGCCGGTGACCTCGTCGGCGAGCGCGAGCGGGACCAGCGTCGTCTTGCCCGTGCCGGGCGGTGCCACCAGCACCGCCGTCCCGCCCGGGTCGGGCCGGCCGGCGCCGGTCAGCGCGGCGGTGAGCGCGGGCAGGACGTCCCGCACGGGCAGGTCCGCCCCGATGACCGCGCGATCGGGCAGCATGCGCCCAGTCTCCTCGGGTGCGGCGACGCCGAGCGTGCCGGGAGACGCCGAGCGTGCCGGGAGTGGCGGCGAATGCCAGGAGATGCGGCGCAGGCCGGAGGATGCGGAGCGGGGCAGCGTCCGCGACGCCACTTTCTGGCAGTCATCTGCCAGAAAATCATGGACGGTGCGGCGAGTGGTCGCTAGTGTCCCGGTCGTCGGACACCGGTGGCGTCCTGGGACGGCCGGTTCTCGCCGAAGAGGGGAAACCGGACGTGGCCCACGCGCTCTTCCTGGTCCTGAGCAATCCCGTCGACGGGCGGGACGACGACTACACCAAAGTGGTACGACGAGGCGCACATCCGGGACGTCTGCGAGGTTCCCGGCGTCGTTGCCGCCCAGCGCTATCACGTCCGGCCGGACATCCCGCCCGCCGATGTCGAGCCCGGTGACGGTCGCCTGCCACAACGGCACCTGGCGGTCTACGAGCTTGACGACGATCCGGCGAAGGTGTTCGGGGAGTTCCTGACCCGGGTGGGCGACGGGCGTCTGCCACTGAGCGACACCCTGGACATGTCCAGGGTCGTCATGTCGGTGTGGGAGCCAGGCGCCCGCTGGCCACAGTGAGCCGCCGCCCGGGCGGTCAGTCCTGCGCCTGCGGAACTCGGCGGACGTCGTGGCCGGCGGGGGTGAGGCGGAGCAGGGCGGCGGCGTGCGGCGCGAGGGTCAGGGGCAGCGCGCCGTCGGCGGTGGTGGTGATCGTGCCCGTCCACAGGTCGGTGGCACGGTAGCCGGCGGCGGTGGCCGGCAGGGCCAGCTCGGCCCCGGTGAGGGCCGCCGCGTGGGGGGAGTCGCCGCGGTTGACGGCCAGCACGGCCGTGTCACCGTCGGCCAGCGGCCGGGTCCACAGCAGGAGGCCGTCGGCCCGTGGCACCCGGACCGGTGCGGCGCCCAGCGGGTCCTGGTCGATGGCGAGCACGGCCGCGTTCGTGAGGATCGCGGCCGTCGTCGCGGTCATCCTGGTGAGATCGTTGCCCGCGAGCAGCGGGGAGGCCAGCATCGACCAGATGCTCATCTCGGCGCGGGCCTCGGTGTCGTCGAGGGAGGCCGTCGGGGTCCCGGTGGCCAGGCCGGCCAGCTGGCGCACCACGGGGTTCGCCGTGGCCGGAGTCAGGCCGATCGTCAGCATGTCCAGGTCGTTCCAGTGCCCGGGGCCGCCGTCGGGCTCCCAGGCGCGGGCGGCGTCGAGGTTGTCCGTCGTGCAGACGCCCGGGTAGCCGTCCATCGGCACGGTGGTCGCCCAGCAGGGGGCGTGGTCGTTGGTGACCCGCCACAGGTGGGCGACCCGCGGCGCCCAGGTCCACCCCGCCCGGCCGCGGGATCGCCGTCCGACGACGGGTTGATGCTGAACACGACGGGCCGGCCGGTGGCGTCGAGCGCGGCGCGCATCCGGGCGAAGCCGGCGATCAGCCACCTGCGGGTGTCGGTGCCGGCCGGGCGCAGGCCCGGGTAGCCGCAGGCGTCGTACTTGAGATAGTCGACCCCTCACGCGGCGAAGGTGGCGGCGTCGGTGGTCTCGTGGCCGAAGCTGCCGGGCAGCCCCTGGCAGGTGGTGCGGCCGGGAGAGGCGTAGAGGCCGAACTTCAGGCCCCGGGCGTGCACGTAGGCGGCGAGGGCGGCGATGCCGGCGGGGAACCGCTCGGGATCGGCGACCAGGCGCCCGTCGCTGCCGCGGGTCGGCGCCATCCACCCGTCATCGACGATCACATATCGGTATCCGGCGGCGCGCATCCCCGAGCTGACCAGGGCGTCGGCAGCGGCCCGGAGGTCGCCGTCGCGCACGTTCCCGCCGAGGGCGTTCCAGCTGTTCCAGCCCATCGGCGGGGTGTGGGCGAGCCCCGCGGAGACCTGCCGGTTCGTCGCCGAGCCGACGACGAGCGACACGCCGCCGCCGTCGCCGCCCAGGCCCACCAGCAGCAGGCATCCGACCAGCAGGCATCCGACCAGCAGGCGTCCGGTCAGCGGGCGTCCGAGCAGCGGGCGTCCGAGCAGCGGGCCGAGGGCCGCGGTGGCGCGCGCCTCGCTACGTCCCCGGGGGAAGACCCCCTTGGCGGGGGGCTCGTCCGCGGCGCGCGACCGTGGACCCGCAACGGTCACGGCTACCATCCTGCCGGTCGGATGTGCGTTCGAGCCCGCCCCACGCCGGCGGCCCGGTTGCCGCCGTCAGTCCACGGCCCACGGGACGCGGTTCGGGCCGCGGCCGAGGAGACGGGCGACGGTGTCGCGGTGGACCTCGTCGGGGCCGTCGTAGATCCTGGCGTAGCGGGCCCGCCGGTACATCGCGTCGAGCGGGGTGTCGGCGGTGACGCCGAGGGCGCCGTGCACCTGGATGGCGCGGTCGATCACGTCGTGCAGCAGGTGGGCGCCGCGGACCTTGACCAGGCCGATCTCCACCCGGGCCCGGGAACCGGAGTCGACGGCCTGCGCCGCGGCGATGACCGCCGCGCGATGGTAGAAGATGTCGGCCGCGGACTCGGCGATGTGGCGGCGGATCTCGCCCTTGTCGATCAGCTTCGACCCGTGGGCGAAGCGGTCGTTGGCCCGCGCCACCATCAGGTCGAACGCCCGCTCCATCTGGCCGAGCCAACGCATGGCGTGGAAGATCCGCCCCGGGCCGAGGCGCTTCTGCCCGATGACGAACCCGTCACCGCGCGCCCCGAGCAGGTTGGCGGCGGGCACTCGCACGTCGGTCAGCCGGATCTCGCAGTGATCGCCCATGATCGAGTGCTCGGTGCCCAGCGTCGGCACGGAGCGGACGACCTCGTAGCCGGGTGTGTCGGTCGGGACGATGATGGCCGAGACCCGCCGGTGCGGCGCGGCCTCGGGCTCGGTCACCGCGAAGACCGTCGTGAACGCGGCGATGTTCGCCCCCGTGGTGAACCATTTATGCGCGTTGACGACCCACTCGTCGCCGTCGAGCACCGCGGTGGAGGCGATCAGCGTCGGGTCCGACCCGGCGACCTCGGGCTCGGTCAGCCCGACGGACGAGCGGATCTCCCCCGCCACCAGCGGCGCCAGCCAGCGTTGCCGCTGCTCGGGGGTGCCCTGCTCGTGCAGCATCAGAGAGTCCTGCATCGACCAGGTGCCCAGCGCCTTCTGCCCGTAGAACGACCGCCCGATGATCTCGTTGAGGTGCGCGGTCTGCAGGAACGACAGCCCGCCGCCGTCGATCTCCGTCGGGTGCCCCAGCGCCCACAGCCCGCGGCGTTTGGCCCCGGCGCGCAGTTCCCCCAGCCGGGCGGTGGCCGTGGCGTCGCCCCGGTCCAGGACGGGCTCGGCCGGGATGACCTCGTCGTCGACGAACTCCCTGACCTGCCGGCGTAGCTTCCCGAACGACTCGTCCACCGGGCGTGCCTCCTCATCGTCGAGCGTCGTCATCGCGTCGAATCGCCGCGGGTGCGCCCGGGAGCGGGGACGTCGCCCAGCAGGTCGCGCGCCTCGTCGAGATGGAGCAGGACCGCCTCGCCGACGGCGCCCGCCTCGACGTCGTAGCGCCGTTGCCGCAGGTACATCGCGTCCTTGATGACTGCCGCCCGCCAGTGCTCGAACGCCAGGTAGTAGCGCAGGTTCGTCAGGTCGGCCCCGGTGAGCGTGCCATATCGGGCGACCAGCGTCGCGCCGTCGGCGAAGCCGGGGAGCCGCGAGATGAGCTGCGCGGGATGGGTGACCCGCCCGCGGCTCGGTTCCCAGTACACGAGCAGGTGCGCCAGATCCGTCAGCGGGTCACCGACCGTCGACAGCTCCCAGTCCAGCAGCGCCTGGATGCGCACCTGGCCGGCGAGGTCGAGCACGACGTTGCCGAGCCGATAGTCGCCGTGGACCAGCGTCGAGCGGGCCTGGGTCGGCACCTCCCGCAGCAGCAGCGTTCCCAGCTCCTCGACCTGCGGCAGATCGCGGTGCTCGACGGAGCGCCACTGACGCAGCCAGTTGTCGATGCGGCGGCCGACGAATCCGCCCGGGTGACCGGCCGAACGGTCGGTGAACCCCTCGACCGCCAGCGCGCGCCAGTCGACGGCGTGCAGCGCGGCCAACGTCTCGACCAGGCGGGCGCAGCACTGGTCGGCCTGGTCGGCGTCGAGCTGGCCGGCGTCGGACGGGCCATGGATGACCGCCCCGGCGGCGAAGTCCATCAGGTAGCAGGGGGCGCCGGCGACGTCGTCGCCGCCGTGGAACCCATGCACGCGGGGGACCGGTATCCCGCTGTCGCGCAGCCCGGCGAGGATGGTGAACTCCCGGTGCATGTCGTGCGCCCGCGGCGCCACGGGCCCCATCGGCCGGCGGCGCAGGACGTACGGCCGGTCGTCGAGGCGGACCAGGTAGGTGAGGTTGGACGCGCCGACGGCGAGCACGCTCACCGACAGCTCCCGGTACGGCGGTACCACCTCCGACAAGAAGGTGCCCAACGCCGCCTCGTCGACCAGCGCGACGGGATCCGCGGGTGAGCCGGGCGTCCCGGGTGAGTCGGGCGCCTCGGGTAAGTCGGGGTGCGCAGGTAAGTCGGGCACCGTGGGTTCAGCCTTTCCGGATCGCCGGGGATGCGGTGTTCTGCCAGTGGGCGGTCAGGTCCGCGACCGTCGTCACCGTCGCCAGCAGTCCGAACGAATGGCGCAGGACGGCGGCGGGATAGTCGCCCGGGGTTCCGGCCACGGCGTCGCGCGGCACCACGACCCCGAACCTCTCCTGGACGGCCTTGCCCGCCGCGAGCAGCAGCGCGACGTTGACCGAGACGCCCGCGAGCACGATCGTGCGCACCCCGCGGCCGCGCAGGACCGGCAGCAGTTCGGTCCGCCAGGTCGGGGACAACCCGTGGCGGCGGGGAATGATCAGGTCTGCCGGGGACAGCAGCTCGGGCAGGACCTCGGTGTCGGGGTGGCCGGCCGACCAGCCGGCCGTCGGCCCGGCGATCGCCCGCCACAGCGGGGCACTGCCGGGATCGTGCGCGTCGGCCGTCCCGTGGAACGTCGCGTGGACCACCGTCGCGCCGGCGGCGCGGGCGGCCGGCAGGAGGCGGCGCAGCCCGGCGACGAGCGCACCGGAAACCGTGTTCAGCGCCGGGAGGATCGAATCGTCGCCGATCACGCCGCGCTGGCATTCGACGCAGACCACGACGGTCGCGGTCGGCTCGATCCCGGTCCTCGGCCATGACGTCCGGCTCATCGAGGACGTCCGGCTCGTACCTGTGATCATCGCACCCCCACGGACGTCCGATCCCTCGGCGTGCGACCGACGCGCCCGAACCTTGGCATAAATCGCTTACCAGTTAAGTCCTATCACCTGCTCGGAGCCAACGTACGCACTTGCCCGCTGCACGGGTCAGGTCGGAGAGTGCGCGTCTGCTCGGCGGACCAGCATGATCACCGAGATTCGGCGGGTTGTCCTGGTCTGATAGGTGGCCCACTGAGGGTGCTGGGCGGCGTGACGATCGCAAAAACGGTCGCGGTCGTCGCCGGTGGCGACGGCCGCCGTGGCGGGAAAGACCTCGGTGCCCACCTCGACGGTGACGTCCGGGTTGGCGAGCAGGTTGTAATACCAGGCGGGATTGGTCGGCTCCCCGACGACGGAGGCGAAAACCACGTACCGGTCGCCGTCGGCGAAATAGCCACCGACCTTCCCGGCGTTGGCCCGGAACTCCCCGATGACCAGCCGGTTCTGCTCGCTCCAGTCCCGATCGCTCATGCCGTCGTCGCCGCGGCGTCGACGAGGCCCGGTAACATCGACTGCGGTCGGGCGTTCCGCCTGGCCATCGAAAAAACCTCCTGACTATGCGTCCAAGTCGAATATGGCCGGTCGCACTGGTCGAGTCAAACCCTCAAGTGGATATCCGGCGCGGTGGGCGCGTCGCCGCGCCGCGCAGGCCGACTGAGACGGATATGCGGCCGGTCGGCATACTTGGTGGATGGATGATCTTGAGGCGCTCCGCCTGCTGCCGGTGGTGCTGGCCGAGTTGGGTTGCGACCTCGGTGCAGACAAGGAGCCAGGGGGCGAGATTGTGTCCTGGGAAAGTTCGCGCGATCGGTTCGAACCCGATCTCGTCGCTCGTACCGAGCAGGCGCTGGCAGTTGTGCAGCGCGATCTGGATCGGACCGAGGCCAAGGTCGGTCGTCTCACGCTCCAGTGGGCGGTCCGGACCTGCCCGAATCGAATTCGGAGTGGGAGGGAGCGGGGTGGCCGGCATGGCGCTGCAGAGCGGCGGGCGGGCACGACGTCGCCGTGCTCGGGAAACTACGTAAGGGCGTGTCACCCATCGGCTAATGGATGGTGCGTCCCCACTCGGGTGCGCACCATCCGTCTGCCCGGCTGGTCAGGTCAGGTCACCTCAGGCTACGAGGTTTACGACGAGGGTCTGCCCGGTCACCGGTCGATGCAGGGGGAAGTTCGTGCTCCGGAAGGTCCTGGTGCCGCCGACATCGCATCGCACCTCGGCAATCGCGGGGCTGGGAAGCTGCGGGTTGGCGAAGAACACCGAGAAGTTTCCGCTCGAACCCACGGCCGCGCCGTGTGCTTCCCCGCCGCCGGTGATCTTCAGTGATTCGGCGGAGCCGAACTTGCACCTGACTGTTCCGGCCACCGTCAGCGGATTGTTGATCGTACCGGCACTGGCTGGTGTCAGCGGAATTATGGCCAGTGATGCTCCGGTCCCGACAATCAGGACAAGAGCCTTGATCTTTGATAGTCCGCGCATGGCACACCTCCGACGCCATCGAATACATGCCGGCGTGAGGTCGGTATACCCGGCCGTCGAACAACTCACACGCCGCCACCACTCTCGGTCGGTACGGGCGCTGCCGACTGCTTCCGCGGGCTGCCGGGTACAACCCCCCGGGGCGGGGCCGCCCGCCGCCGCGCCACCCGCGATCAGAAGCCAGCCAGGAGACATCAGAACCAGTCAGGCCCGGTGGCGCGGAAGGGATTCTGATGGCGCGGGAAGGGTTCTGATGGCGAGGAGGGATACAGTGCCGCTGTCCAGCCAGGAGACACTCGACGGGATGGTCGCCGCGCGCTTTCACGAACGCATGCACGTCGACCTGCGGCCGACGCTGACACCCGAACTCATTGCGGAGCATGAGCACCAGCCGTTTGGCCAGCACAGCGACGCGCTCCGCCGGGTCCTCACCTACCTTGGATCGTTCGCCATTCCGGGCAAGCTGATCGTCGAGTACGGCGGTGACGAGCGGTGGTACGTATCCCGATTCACCACCGCCCCGGCGGGTCTGCGTACCGAACGGGTCACCGGCCCCTATCCGACCGAGGACGCGGCGGTACACGCGGTTTTCCTGCGCCGGCTCCGACAGGTCTTCGGTGTCGTCGCGTGAGCGGCGAAGGGGTTGCGGATTCCTTCCCGATCTGGATTCTCGGCTACTGTGACGACATCATCGTCCGCCCCGGTCAGGAACTGACCTTCCGGGTCAGCGGACAGGGGGCCGAGACCTTTCGAGCGGACCTCGCCCGGCTGCGCCACGGCGACACCACTCCAGGCGGCCCGGGATTTCGCGAAACGGAGCTGGACTCCGAGGTCAACGGCGTGTACCCGCTCCTGGACCAGCCGGCACATGTCGGGTCGTACGGCCGGCTTCCCGGCCAGGGCCGCGCGAAGGTCACTTTCCGTGCCGACTGGTTACTCTGGGTTGTGAGGAATGTGAGGGCCCGGTTGCGGTCAC
>NZ_CADCWT010000069.1 GCF_902806485.1 Candidatus Frankia alpina
GCGGGGGAGGGGCCACGGAGGAAGATGCTCGGCATAACCCCATCGGCTGGAAGGTGTGCCCCTTCGTGACCCTGACGACCGATCCGGCGCGGCGGCGGCCCGGCCCGCGGCGCCTGCGGGCGTGGCTGCTGGCCGGCACCGAGCAGGCCCAGCAACACGCCGGCCCGCACGCCCAGCCGGCCGAGGAGCACCTCCTGCACCCGTGGTGGCGGGTGATGTGCCTGACCGGCGTCGACTACTTCTCCACCCTCGGCTACCAGCCGGGTATCGCCGCACTCGCCGCCGGCGCGGTCAGCCCGATCGCGACGGCGGTGCTGGTGCTGGTGACCCTCGTCGGCGCGCTGCCCGTTTACCGGCAGGTCGCCCGCGACAGCCCGCACGGCGAGGGCTCCATCGCCATGCTGGAGAAGGAGCTGTCCTGGTGGAAGGGCAAGGTCCTCGTCCTGGTGCTGCTCGGGTTCGCCTGCACCGACTTCCTCATCACGATCACCCTGTCCGGCGCCGACGCCACCGCCCACATTCTGGAGAACCCCTACGCGCCGCACCTGCTGGAAGGCCACCAGGCCGCGGTCACCCTCGTGCTGCTCGCCCTGCTCGGCGGGGTGTTCCTGCGCGGCTTCACCGAGGCCGTCGGCATCGCCGTCGTGCTGGTGGCGATCTACCTGACTCTCAACGCGGTCGTCATCGTCGACGCACTGATCCAGATTGCGACCCATCCGCACCTGTTCAGCGACTGGCACGCGCTGCTCGTCAACGAACATCCCGGCCCACTCGCCCTCATCGGCTTCGCCCTGATCGTCTTCCCGAAGCTGGCGCTGGGGCTGTCCGGCTTCGAGACCGGCGTCGCGGTGATGCCGCTGGTCCGCGGCGACCCCGGCGACAGCGCGGCCAACCCGGCCGGCCGCATCCGCGGCGCCCGCGCGCTGCTGACCACCGCGGCGGCGATCATGGCGGTCTTCCTCATCACCAGCAGCCTGAGCACGACGCTGCTCATCCCGGAGAAGGAGTTCGAACCCGGCGGGCCGGCCAACGGGCGCGCCCTGGCCTACCTGGCCCACGAACAGCTCGGCACCGTCTACGACGTCAGCACCATCGCAATCCTGTGGTTCGCCGGTGCCTCGGCGATGGCCGGACTGCTCAACCTGGTCCCCCGCTACCTGCCCCGCTACGGCATGGCACCGACGTGGGCGCGCGCCGTGCGACCGCTGGTCATCGTGTTCACCCTCATCGGATTCGTCGTCACGATCGTGTTCCGGGCGAGCGTCGACAAGCAGAGCGGCGCCTACGCCACCGGCGTACTCGTCCTGATCACCTCGGCGGCGCTCGCGGTGACGCTGTCCACGCTGCGCCGCGGCCGGCGCCGGCTGGCGGTCGCCTTCGGCGCCATCGCGGTCGTGTTCGCCTACACGACCATCGCGAACATCATCGAACGGCCCGACGGGCTCATCATCGGCTCGATCGTCATCATCGCGATCATCGCGGTGTCGTTCTCCTCCCGGGTGGCACGCTCGTTCGAACTGCGCGTCACCGGGGTGCGCCTGGACCCGCTCGCCGAGCGGTGGGTGCGCGAGTCCGCCGAGGCCGGCGCGCTGCACCTGGTCGCCAACGAGCTCGACGTCGGCGACGCCGCCGAATACGTCGACAAGGTGCGTAAGGCCCGCCAGGAGCTGTTCGTGCCCGAAGAGGTTCCGCTGCTGTTCCTGGAGGTCAACGTCCCGGACTCCTCCGAGTTCGAAGGCGAGCTCGACGTCTGCGGCGAGGATCGCCACGGCTACCGGATCCTGAGCCTGACCAGCACCTCGGTGCCCAACGCGATCGCCGCGCTGCTGCTGCACCTGCGCGACACCACGGGCGTGCGACCGAACGTGTACTTCGAGTGGAGCGAGGGCAACCCGATCGTGAACTTCCTGCGGTTCCTGTTCTTCGGCGCCGGCGAGGTCGCCACCGTCACCCGCGAGGTACTGCGCGAAGCCGAACCCGACCCGGACCACCGCCCCTTCGTCCACGTCGCCTGAACCCCGGGACACCCGGATGCCGGGCCCGGGCGAACCCACCGGGCTGCACGCGGGCGAGCCGACCGGGCTGCGTGCGCTCCGCCGGCAGCGCACCCATGACGCGCTGTCCGCCGCGGCGATCACCCTGTTCCTCGAACGCGGCTTCGACGCCGTCTCCGTCGCCGAGATCGCCGCGGCGGCCGCGGTGTCCAAGCCGACCCTGTTCGCCTACTTCCCCACCAAGGAAGACCTCGTCCTGCACCGCATCCTCGACCATCGCGGCGAGGCCGCCCGCGTGGTGCGCGCCCGGACGCCCGGGGTGGCGCCGCTGGCCGCCCACCTGCTCGCCGGCCTCGACTGCCGCGAACCCGTCACCGGCCTCAACGACGACCCCGAGGTGCTCGCCTACCACGCCATGGTGTTCGCCACCCCGAGCCTGCTCGGCCGGCTCGCCCAGCACGCCGCCGGGGACGAACACGCCCTCGCCGAGGCCCTCGCCGAGGCCGCACCGCAGGCCGGTGAGCTCACCGCACGCCTCGCCGCCGCCCAGATCATCGTCGTGCAGCGCGTCCTGGCCCGGGAGAACTGGGCGCGGCTGCGCGCCGGCGAGGGTGCCGCCGCGCGCCATCCGACCGCGGTCGAGGCAACCCGGCAGGCCTTCGCCGCGCTGCGCCGCGCCCTGCCCGACTACTCCTAGTGCAGCCGCTCCTTGGCTCTTTTCCGGCGTTCGGTGCCGGGGCGTGATGCCCGGCGCCGAAGCCGCCCCCCCCGCCCCCGCGAGGTCGGTCGGGGTGTCACCCGGGTGCGCGAGCCGGTTGGATAATCTTTACCGGGTTAAGGAAGGGGTGCGCGGTGGAGGCTGGACGCCGGGATGCCGAGGTCGAGCTTGAGGCCGAGCGGGACTACCTGCTGCGCGGCCGTCGGGCGCTCGCCGGTATGCGGGCCGAGGCCGAATGCACGCAGGGCGCCGGCGGGGATCCGTTCGCCGACAAGGTGACCAACGAGTACCTGCGGGTCGCCCGCCTTCGGCGGATCGTCGCCCTCGCCGAGGGCGACGGGACGGCCCCGCTGTTCTTCGCCCGCCTCGACTACGCCCCCCCGGCCGACACTCCCACTGGCCTCGACGCCGTGCCCGCCCCCGCCGCGGCTGGTGTGGAGGGGCGGCGATTCTATCTCGGGCGCCGGCACGTGCGCGAGGCAGCCGGCGACGACCCGCTGGTCGTCGACTGGCGGGCCGACATCGCCCGGCCGTTCTACCGGGCCCACCGCGGCGACCCGATGGGGGTGCTGCGCCGGCGGCGATTCGGCCACGACGGCGCCGAGCTGACCGCCTTCGAGGACGAGCTCCTCACCCGCCCCGCCGGCGACGCCACCCCTGACGGCGACGCGGTGGTGCCGTCCGGGGGGCTGCTCGAACGGGAGATCGAACGGCCGCGGTCCGGGCCGATGCGCGACATCGTCGCCACGATCCAGCCAGAGCAGGACGAGATCGTCCGGGCCGAGCTGTCGGTGAGCCTGTGCGTGCAGAGGGCGCCCGGGAGCGGCAAGACGGCAGTCGGCCTGCACCGGGCCGCCTACCTGCTGTTCGCCCACCGGGAGCGGCTCGCGCGGGCCGGGGTGCTCGTCGTCGGGCCGGACCGGGCCTTCCTCGGCTACATCGCCGCCGTCCTGCCGGCGCTGGGCGCGTTCACCGTCCGCCACAGCACGCTGGCCGACCTCGTCGACGACATCACCGTCGGGGGAGCGGACACCGTCGAGGCGGCCACGCTCAAGGGCGACGCCAGGATGGCGACGGTGCTGCGCCGCGCCCTGCACGACGGGCTGCGCCCCCCCGACCGGGCCGGTGGCCGTCGTGACCAGGGCCGGCCGGTGGACCGTCGGGGAGGAGGAGTTCGCCGGCCTGTTCGCTGACGCCGCCGCCGGCCTGGCCGCCAGGACCTTCCGCTACGCCATCGGACGCGAGCGGCTCGCCGGGCGGCTCGCGAACGCCGTCCGCGTGCGGGCCGAAGCAGGCGGGCACTTCCCCACCGACGGCGCGGTCCGCACCCTCGCCCGCAGCCGGGCGGTCCGCGACGCCGTCGAGGCGGCCTGGCCGAAGGCGGACGCGGCCGGCCTGGTCCGCCGCCTGCTCACCGCGCGGCGCTGCTCGCCTGCGCCGCCGACGGCGTCCTCGACGCCGACGAGCAGCGGCTGCTGCTGGCCGCGGCACCGCCCGGCGGGGCCCGCACGGCCCGCTGGTCGCCCGCCGACGTGTTCTGCATCGACGAGGCGCAGGACCTCTCCCCGCTGCAGTGCCGGGCGCTGGCGCGCCGCTGCGCCGACGGCTCCCTGACCGTCCTCGGCGATCTCGCCCAGGGCACCACCCCGTGGGCGGCCACCTCCTGGTCGGCGCAGCTGACCCACCTCGGCCGGCCCGACGCCCACCTGGAGGTGCTCACCCGCGGCTACCGGGTACCCGCGGAGATCCTCGGCTTCGCCGGCCGCCTGCTGACCCACATCGCCGCCGAACTGACCGCGCCCACCTCGGCCCGCACCGCCCGCGGCGCACTGACGCTCCTACCCACCCCGGACGTGGCCGCCACCGTCACCGCCCCGGGCCCGCAGCGGCTCGTTCGCGGTCGTCGCCGCCGACGCCGACATCGCCACCCTCGCCGCCGCCCTGCGCGCCGCGGACCTGGCCGTCGACGAGCTGCGCGCCGACAGCACGCCGTCGCGGGCCTGCCTCGTGCCCGCCTCGCTGGCCAAGGGCCTGGAGTTCGATCAGGTGATCGCCGTGGAGCCGGCGGCGATCGTCGCGGGCGAACCGCATCCCCTCCTGGGCCTGCGCCGCCTGTACGTGGTGCTCACCCGGGCCGTCAGCGAGCTGACCGTCGTCCACGCCGAGCCGCTTCCCGCCGCCCTGCGCAGCCCCGTCCCGGCCGCGTTCGACCCGCCGCCGGGGCCGATCGCCGCCGACGTGCCGATCATCACCGGGACCTGACCGGCCCGATCTGGCCAGACCTCGTGTGACCATCGCCCCGGTGGGAGAAAATGGGCGGGTGGCAGTGGAGCGCAACGTTCTCGGTGGCGAGCTCGAACCGTGCGGCACCGATCCGGTGACCGGGTTCTACCGCGACGGGTGCTGCAGCACCGGTCCGGAGGATCTTGGCAGCCACACCGTCTGCGCGGTGGTGACCGCCGATTTCCTGCGTCACCAACGGCAGGTCGGCAACGATCTGTCGACGCCCCGGCCGGAGTACTCCTTCCCCGGGCTGCGTCCGGGCGACCGCTGGTGCGTCGTCGCCGTCCGCTGGCTGCAGTCCTACGACGCCGGATTCGCCGCGCCGGTCGTGCTCGCCTGCACCCACGAGCGCGCGTTGGAGGTCATCTCGCTGGAGGCGCTGCGCGCGCACGCCGTCGACGTCCCCGCGGACCCGCGCTCCCTGGGCTGACCTCCGCCCGCCCGCCCGCCCGCCCGGCCGCGCCCGCCGGGCGACCGTCGGCGGCGCGGGCCGCCGCGGGCGGGGTCAGTCGATCGCCTCGGGTTCGAGGCCGACGGTGAGCCAGTCGCGGTAGGACAGGCCGGTGATCTCCTCCAGCCGGGCGATGTCGTCGACGAAGTACGGCAGCACCGCCCGGCGCTGCTCCGGCGTCAGCTTCGGCCGGCCGCCCTTCTGGCGTTGCAGCGCCGAGAGCAGCGGGCCGCGCACCGCGTGGCGCACCGGCACGGGGAAGTGGTGGCCGAGGCGACCCCCGGTCCGCAGCACCGCCCGCAGCGCCGCGTTCGTCGGGGTGTCGGCGACGAACGGGGTGACGTTCTCCGAGGGCACCAGGTCGACGAGCCCGGTGGAGACGCCGAGGAACTCGCAGACGCGGTCCAGCGTGGCGGCGGGGGAGTCGCGCAGGTCCCGGTAGCGCAGCAGCAGCACCTGGTCGCGGGAGAACAGGCCGAACAGGTGGGCGAGCTGCTCGCCGTAGCGGCCGAGGGAGACATAGTGCCAGAACTGCGCCCAGCCGGCGTCGCGGCGCTGGGCCTCCAGCGCGCAGGCGCGGACGAAGTCACGTTCGCTTTCCAGCCCGGCCGCCCACAGATGCGTCCAGTTGGAATGCGCCCGGTCGACCGGGTTACGCAGCAGCACGACGATCCGCACCTTCGGTAGCAGCCGCCTGATCCGGTTCTGCGCGTCGAAGTCGTAGAGGTAGAACGGGGTCGCCTCGCCGGTGAGCGTCCCCGCGGGCGCCGGGGCGAACAGCGCCTCGTAGTCCCGGCGGCGCCACACGTGCTCCTGGTAGGTCTGGGCGTCGCCGGGGCCGCCGCGGGCCGGCGGCGGGCCCTCGGAGAGGAAGAACTTCGGCTCCTTGACCTGCGGCAGGAACAACGCCGGATGCCGCGACAGCGCGGCGTGCAACGCGGTCGTGCCGGCCTTGGGCACGCCGAGGACGAGGAAGTCGGGAAGGGCCATCTGCGGTCGCTCCTGACGGACAGGGATCGGCGTCGACCGATCCGGGCACCCGGCGGCGCCGGCCGGGGGCCACGTGCCTGCATAGCCAAGTAACCCGACCGGTGAAATCAGGATGCTAGCCGGGCAACGGCCCTGCTGAGGCCTGCTTGCCGGGCTGCCCTGCGCACCGAAACGGTAGGGTTGCGCCGTGGCAATCAGCCAGCAGCACACGGCGTCCGAGACCATCCCCCTGCCCGGCCGGCAGCCCGCGACGACCGTGGCGCCAGCCCCGGGGCGGGGTCGGGGTTTCTGGGCCGGCGCGCCCTGTGCGGTGCTGGCCGACGGCGTGTTCTACCTGGCCTACCGGCTGCGCCGCCCGATCGGCAGCGGCCGCGGCTACAGGCTGGTGATCGCCCGCTCCACCGACGGGGAGGCGTTCACCGAGATCGCCGAGGTCCCGCGTGACCCGTTCGGCGCGGAGAGCCTGGAGCGGCCCGCGCTGGTGGTGACCCCGCAGGGTTCGTGGCGGCTCTACGTCAGCTGCGCGACCCCGGGCAGCCCGCACTGGTGGGTGGACCTGCTGGAGGCCGATTCCCCGGCCGCCTTCGACCTGCGACACCGGCGCACCGTGCTGCCCGGCGACCCGGCCGCCCTCGCCGTGAAGGACCCGGTCGTCGCCCTGCTCGACGGCCAGTGGCAGCTCTGGGCGTCCTGCCATCCCCTCGACGACCCGCTGGCCACCGACCGGATGGACAGCCGGCACGCCACCAGCCCCGACGGCGTGCACTGGACCTGGACCGGGACGGCGCTTGCCCCCCGCCCGGGCCACTGGGACGCCCGCGGCGTGCGGATCAGCGCCGTGCTCACCGGCGGCACCCAGCCGGTGGCCTACTACGACGGGCGGGCGAGCGCCGCGCAGAACTGGGCCGAGCGCACCGGCCTCGCCGTCGGCGTCACCCCCGACCGTTTCCACGCCGTCGGCACCGAGCCGGTCGCGGTCTCCTCGGACGGCGACGGCGCGTTGCGCTACGTCAGCGTCGTGCCCCTGCCGGACGGCGCCCACCGGCTGTACTACGAGGCCGCCCTGCCCGACGGCAGCCACGAGCTGCGTACGGAGCTGCACCCGGCGTTCTGAGCTGCACCCGGCGATCTGGTGCCTCCGGCGTTCTGAGCCGCCGCGGCCGTGCCGCACCCCCGGGGTCGGACGCGTCGTCGCCCGGCCCCGGGAGTGCGTCAGGAGGTGATCTCCTTGCCGCAGAGCTGCTCCTTGGCGACCTCGAACGCGGTACCGGCGTTGTTGACCTGCACGAAGGCGTAGCAGGTGGTCTGGCGGCCCAGACCGTGGGCGATGTCGATGGGCTGGATGAGACCCTCGGCGTCGTAGTTCGTCACCGAACGCAGACCGTCGATGAAGCCCTGCCGGGTCGGGCAGTCCCCGGCCTCCTCCAGCCCGCGGATGAACATGTCCGCATCGATGAACAACTGCAGCGGGATGTCCTGCTGCGGTTGGTCGATCTGCGGCGCGTAGTGGTTCATCGCGTCGACGTACGCGGTGATCGCCGGCCCGCCGGACTCGAACGGGCGGTAGAACAGCGGCACCGTCACCCCTGCCATGCCGGCTCCGTACCGCTTGAGCAGCGCGGCGTCGTACCCGTTGACCGCCATGACGACCTTGGGCGCGTGTCCGGAGGAGCGAAGCTGGGCGAGGACCTGGACGAGGGTGTCGGTGTCGGTGATGGCCAGTAGCGTGTCGGCGCCGCTGGCGGCGATGCGCTGGGCGACTGCCGTCGGGCTGTCCGCGCCGGGTGTGTAGCCGACGGTCCCGCCGTCGCTGAGGCCGGCCGCCGTCATACTCTGGACGATCTTGGTGCCCACGTCGGAGACGCCGCCGGACAGGGCGGTCTGCAGCAGCACCGACCGGCTGCCCCCGCGGGACTTCACGAACATGCCGTAGGTGTCCACCGCGGCACCGGTGGTGTACGAGAACGAGAACATGTTGCGGTACTTCGACCAGACTCCCTCGGCGGCCAGGCCCGTGACCGGGACGCCCTGGTCGTTGAGGTACTGGGCGCTGCCGCCGGCCGCGATCGTGGACTCGATGAGGCCGAAGACCTTCTGGTGCTCAACGAGGTCGCGGGCGGCGATCGCGTTCGCCTCCGGCGTGCCCTGGTCGTCCCGCCACTCGTACACGATCTTCCGGCCGTTGACGCCACCCTTGGCGTTGATCTCGCCGAGCCGGGCGTCGATGCCGGCGCGGGCCGCCTGCAGCGGCGCGGACACCGCGCCGGTGTCCGGGTACACGAGGCCGATGCGGATCTCGTTCTTGGTCACCCCGGGTGCGTTGCAGTCGCCCGCGGCCCCCGCCGCGCCGCTGGTGCAGCCGGCGGCGGCTGCGGCCAGGGTGAGCACGGCGGCGGTCGCGAGTCGTAAGTGGGTGTGGCGGCGGTGCATAAGCGGCGAACCCCTCGGTGGCAGGCAACGGACGATCGGCGAGGACGGGCGACGATCAGCGAACGGCGCACGATGGGCTCCGATCTCGTCGCCAGCGGGCGGGTCTGATCGGATTCACACGTGTGATGCTCACTGCTTGTGACAACAGGCACATACCCGAGGGGCGGACATTACCGTAAAATACTAGTAGGTGGGCGCGATACTGAGCACACTTTTGTGGCGTTATGTCTGGTTGGCATGAGGTTGTGTCAGCAACTGCACGTGCCGGTCCGGCAGGCTTGTGCCCCCTCACCTGCACGCACGCTCATCACGGCCGTGGCGGCCCTGGGCCGCCTGCGGCCGCGTCTACGCGCGCAGCAGCCGCAGGCGGGGAGAAGCCCCAGCCCGCGGCCGCCGCGTGGGCGTCAGTTCCCTCGCCGGGCGAAGGTCACTTGCCGCGCCAGACTGGCGCCCGCTTCTCGGCGAACGCCAACGCGCCCTCCTTGGCGTCCGCGGAGGCGAACACCGGATTCATGATCTCCGCCTGGCGGTCGAACGCCTCGTCCGCGGGCCAGGAGGACGCCGACGCGAGGATCTCCTTGGTCGCGGCGACGGCCAGCGGCCCGTTCGCCGCGATCCGGGCGGCGAGCGCCCGGGCGCCGGCGAGCGCCTCGCCGGCCGGGGTCAGCACGTTGACCAGGCCGTAGCGGTGGGCGTCGACGGCGGAGAGCTGGTCGCCGGTCAGCGCCAGCTCCATGGCGACCTGGTAGGGGATGCGCTTGGGCAGGCGCAGCAGGCCGCCGGCGCCGGCGACGAGGCTCCGCTTGACCTCCGGGATGCCGAAGGCGGCGTTCTCGGCGGCGACGACCAGGTCGCAGGACAGCACGACCTCGCACCCACCGGCCAGGGCGAAGCCCTCGACCGCGGCGATGATCGGCTTACGCGGCGGCGTCAGCGTGATGCCGGCCAGGCCCCGGCCCTCGACGACGACGTTCTCGCCGCGCAGGAACGCCTTGAGGTCCATCCCCGAGCAGAACGTGCCGCCGGCGCCCGTGATGATCGCCACGGTCAGGTCCTTGCGGGACTCGAACTCGTCGAGGGCGGCGGCGACCCCCTCGGACACGGCGCGGTTCACGGCGTTACGCGCCTGCGGGCGGTTGATCGTGATGACGGTGACCCCGTCGGCGTGTTCGACCAGAACTTCGTCGGACATACGTGCTCCCTCGTTGACGGACAGTAAGCCACGTGCGCCCGCGTCGCCGCATTCGGGTGATTTCGCCGCGGACGTGGCTGTTTCGCGCAATACCCGGTGGCCGAACGCTACCGCTGTCGCGCCACGCAGGAGAGTTCTCGCCCCGGGGCGGGGCTGGTCGCGGTGCGTTGTGCACGGTCTGAGGGCGGCGGATCGTGCACAACGCACCGCAATCCTTCCTGCGCACCGCAATCGGCCGTTACCGGTGTATGCCCGTGGTCTGAGGTTCGACGGCGGGGGAGGTACGGCAAAGTAACCATGACTCAACTGGCGTGGCCGGGTGGCCGGGTCTCGGGCGGCGAAGGGGGGTGACGCCGGTGCGCGAGATCGCCGAGGTGCTGCGGCGCTGGCGAGCTGAGGGCGCCGCGTTCGCGGTCGCGACCGTCGCCGAGGTGCGGGGCAGCGCGCCAGCCCGGCGCCGCCATGGCCGTCGCCGCGGACGGGGAGGTCGTCGGCAGCGTGTCCGGGGGCTGCGTCGAGGGCGCGGTCTACGAGGCCGCAGCCGAGGCGATCCGCACCGGCCGGCCCGCCGTGGAAAGCTACGGCATCTCCGACGACGACGCCTTCGCCGTCGGCCTGACCTGCGGCGGGATCATCGACGTGATCATCGTGCCGTATCCGGCGGGCGGCCTGGTCACGGCGGCCGGCCTGGTCACGGCTGGCGACGAGCGGCGCGCGGGCGTGACGCTCGACGCGGTCCTCGCCGCGCTGGTCGCCGACGAGGCGGTGGCGCTGCTGACCGTCGTCGGGGGAGACGGGCTGGGCGGGCAGGTGGCGGTGTGGCCCGACCGCACCGCGGGCTCGTCCGGGGTCGCCGGACTCGACGTCGCCGCGGTCGACGATGCCCGCGGGCTGCTCGCGGCCGGTCGCAGCGGGGTACGCCGCTACGGACCGCGGGGCCAGCGGCGGCCGGACGCGATCGGGGTGTTCGTCCAGTCGTTCGCGCCGCCCCCGCGGATGCTGGTCTTCGGCGCGATCGACTACGCCGCCGCGGTGGTGCGCATCGGCCGTTTCCTCGGCTACCGGGTGACGGTGTGCGACGCCCGACCGGTCTTCGCCACCTCCCGGCGCTTCCCCGACGCCGACGAGGTGATCTGCGAACGCCCGGTGGCCTACCTCGCCCGCGCCGCCGTCGACGCGAGCACGGTGATCTGCGTGCTCACCCACGATCCGAAGTTCGACATCCCGGTGCTGCGCGCCGCGCTGCGCTCCCCGGCGCACTACGTCGGCGCGATGGGGTCGCGGCGCACCCATGCCGACCGGCTGCGCCAGCTGCGTGACAGCGGCGCCACCGAGGACGATCTCGCCCGGCTGCACTCTCCGATCGGCCTCGACCTGGGGTCGCGCACGCCCGAGGAGACGGCCGTCTCGATTGCCGCGGAGATCATCCAAAGTCGCTGGGGTGGCAGCGGCCGCCCGTTGCGGGCCACCAGCGGTCGCATCCACGCCGAACCCGGCGAGCCGTCCGAGCCGTCCGAGCCGTCCGAGCGGGAGGAGCGGCGGGCCCAGGCCGGGTAGCCCCCGGGGGCCCCGGGGGCCACCGCTGTGCTCCGCCACACGGGGGGCATCGGGGCTCATCGGCGCGCGACGGGGGCCCGCGGCCACGACGAGGGATGGGGTCCGACCTGCGTGTTCACGTATCGCGATAGGTGGCGGCCCTCATCGGGGCAGTTGCGCGCATCGGTGAACTGCCGTTCACTATGCTGGTGAACGGCGGTTCACCAACGTGGTGGCCGTCTCCGTATCGATCTCCCGAGGAGTCACGTGGACGAGCCTGCTGTGCATCCGGTCGGCGCCGCGGCGGCGGGGGAGCCCCCCCGCGGCGGGCGGCGGGCGTTCCCGGGAACTCAGCGCCGTGCTGGGCGCCGGCGGGATCCTCACCGCGATCTCGCAGGTCTCGATCGTGCCGCTGCTGCCCGACCTGCCCCGGCTCACCGGCGCGTCGGCGTCGAACGTCAGCTGGCTGCTCACCGTCACCCTGCTCGTGGGCGCCGTGGTCACGCCGCTGTTCGGCCGGGCGGGCGATATCTTCGGCAAGCGCCGGATGCTGCTGATCGCGCTCGGGATGCTCACCACCGGGTCGATCCTGTGCGCGCTGACGTCGAACATCTGGCTGCTGATCCCCGCCCGTGGCCTGCAGGGCGCCTGCCTCGCGGTCGTGCCGCTGTCGATCAGCATCCTGCGCGACGAACTGCCACCCGAACGAGTGGGTTCGGCGGTAGCGTTGATGAGCGCCACCGTCGGGATCGGTGCGGCGCTCGGCGTCCCGTTCGCCTCCCTGATCATCGAATTCGCCGACTGGCACGTCATGTTCTGGGTCACCGGCGGGCTCGGACTGGCCGATCTGATCCTCGCCGCGCTGCTCGTGCGCGAATCGAAGGTCCGCACCCCCGCCCGCTTCGACATCCCCGGCGCGGTCGGGTTGGCCCTCGGCCTGCTGTGCCTGCTGCTCGCCCTGTCCAAGGTGGCCGACTGGGGCTTCACCAGCCCCCGCTTCGGCGTCCTGACCCTCGCGGCCGTGGTGATCCTCGCCGGCTGGACCCGCTGGCAGCTTCGCGTCGCCGAACCGCTGGTCGACCTGCGCCTGGCCCGCCGGCCCGCGGTGCTCGCCCCGAACGTCGCGGCGTTGCTGATCGGCTTCTCCTTCTACGCCAACTCGCTGTCCACCGCCCAGCTCGTCCAGGTCCCGACCGAGACCGGCTACGGCCTGGGCCTGTCGGTGTTCGCCAGCGGCCTGTGCCTGCTGCCCGGCGGCGTGGCGATGTTCGCCCTGTCACCGGTCGCGGCGCGCATCACCGCGTCCCGCGGCCCGCGGACCACCCTGCTGCTCGGCGCGTCCGCTGTTCATCAGCGAGAACCTGTCGATGATCGTGGTGGGGGCGGCGGTGGTCGTAGCTGGGACGGCGCTGGCCTACTCGGCCATGCCGATGCTGATCATGAATGCGGTTCCCCGCACCCAGACGGCCGCGGCCAACGGCCTCAACGTCCTGCTGCGCACGGTCGGGCAGGCGTTGTGCAGCGCCGCGGTCGCCGTGCTGCTCAGCCACCTCACGATGACGACCTTGGTGGGGGCGGTGCCGAGCCTCGGCGCCTTCCAGACCGCCTTCGCGATGGCCGGCGTGGTCGGGGCGCTCGCCCTCGGGGTGGGCTGTCTGGTGCCCGCCCGGGGCCGTGCCGACGTAGCCATGCCCAGGCAGGCCGATGGCCCGCCGCGGACCGACGACACCGTCCCCGCGGACGGCGTGCGAATGGTCGGGCGGGCGCCTCGGCCGCGGCGACACCGGGCTGCGCACCGGTCTCCCCCGCGCGGCAAGGACGGCAGGGTGACGACCACGGGGTGACGGCGGCACAGCGACGATGGTGTGGTGAAACTGTGATGCCCGGCGGACTCGACGGTGCCGGGATGGGTACGGTGCGGCGCCGGTGAGCGGTAGCGTGCAGGCTCGGACGTCCCGGCCGCGGACGTCCGTCGCATCCCGGTACGGGCGGAGGACCGGACCATGACAAGCCCCTCGACCGCCCCGATCGCCACCCCCCTGGTCGCCGGGGGGAGCGGGCGGGGCCGAGCGCGGGGGGACGCCGAGGTCAGCCGCGAGGCGATCATCGCCGCGGCCCGCCGGGCGTTCGCCCGCCAGCCCTACGCCGCCATCACGCTCAAGGCGATCGCGGCTGACGCCGGGGTGAGCGCTCCGCTGGTCCTGAAGTACTTCGGTAGCAAGGAACAGCTCTTCGCCCGGGTCTCCCGGTTCGGCGACGAGATCGACCGGCTGCTCGACGCGCCGCTGCCCGACCTCGGCCGCCACCTGCTGCACGCGCTGCTCGACGCGCACGAGCAGCGCCGTGACCCGCTCATCCGGGTCGCGTTCGCGCTGCAGCACGGTGAGCACGCCGCGCTGCTGCGCGACAATTTCCGCGATCAGGTCGTCGCCCGGCTGCGGTCCCGCCTCACCGGCCCGGACGCCGCCCTGCGGGCCGAGCTCGTCCTGGCCCACCTGCTCGGCCTCGGCGTCCTGCGCAAGATCGTGCACGCCGAGGCGATCAGCGTCGCCGAACGTGACCGGATCGTCGACCTGTGCGCGCCGGGCCTGCAACGCCTCCTCGACGGCACCCCCTGACGACTCCTTCGGCAAAGTGATCACATAGACGAGTGCGGCCGAACCTGGGTGGGGTCGGTTGCGGTGCGTTTTGTCCGGTCCGGGCCCGGCAATGGTGCACAACGCACCGCAATCCTTCCCGCGCACCGCGATCGGCCGTTACCGGGTGAGTCGTTCGCGGTGGACAGCCAGGGGCAGTACTCGCTCTTCCGTCACCAACAAGATAATCAACGCTGTTGACGACGCGGGGCCGCCAATGATCATCTCTGGGGGCGGGTGCCGGTGAGGTCGGCGTTCGGGGCGGCGACGCGGACCAGGCCGGGGATGACCTCGCCGAGCGCGCCCGGGTCCCAGACACCGTCGAGGTCGACGGCCGGGCCAGCGACCCAGCCCTCCAGCACGGTGATGCTGCCGCCGACAACCGCGAACACCCGCCCGGTCACCCCGGCCGACGCCTCGCTGCCCAGCCAGACCACCAGCGGCGCGATGTGCCCGGGGGTCATCCTCGCCGCCTGGGCTTCGGGCAGGTCGCCGGTGAGACTGTCGGTCATCCGGGTCAGCGCGAGCGGAGCGATCGCGTTCACGGTCACGCCGTAGCGGGCAAGCTTCAGTGCGGCGGTGATGGTGAACCCGGCGATGGCGGTCTTGGCGGCGCCGTAGTTCGTCTGGCCGATGTTGCCGAACAGCCCCGACGGCGAACTGGTGTTGACGACGCGCCCGGCCCGTCCGTGCCCGGCGGAGTGCTCGTTGCGCCAGTAGACGCCGGCATGGTGGGTCGGGGCGAAGGTGCCCTTGAGGTGCACCTGCACGACGGTGTCCCACTCCGTCTCGGTCATGTTGACCAGGGTGCGGTCGCGCAGGATCCCGGCGTTGTTCACCAGGACGTCGAGCCCCCCGAACGTCTCGACCGCCTGGGCGACGAGGCGCCCGGCCCCGGCGAAGTCGGCGACGTCGTCGGTGTTCGCCACCGCCTGCCCGCCGGCCGCGCGGATCTCCTCGACGACGGCGGCCGCGGGCCCGTCGTCGCGACCATGACCGGTTCGGTCGCAGCCGAGATCGTTGACGACCACCCGGGCGCCCTCGGCGGCGAACGCCAGCGCATGCGCCCGCCCGATCCCGTTGCCGCCCCCCGTGACGATCACCACCCGGCCCGCGCACAGACCCGACACGGGCTCTACACCGGGTCCGCGACGTGGGCGACGTGGGCGACGTGGGCGACGTGGGCGACGTGGGCGACGATCTCCTCACCGAACCGGCGCACGGTGTCCTGCGCCGCGGCCGGGTCGTCGCCGCAGACCGCGATCACCATCCAGTCCGCGCCGAGCTTGGCGTACGTCGCGACGTCGTCGAGCATCGCCGAAGGGTCCCAGCCCAGCCGGGTGTCGAGCTGCGGCCACATGCCGGTGGCCACCACGTCGACGTCATCGTGCGGGCGCCCCGCCGCGTCCAGACGGGCACGGACGTCGTCGACGACCCGGGTGAAACCGTCGACGCCGGGCACGGCTGCCGTGCGGATCGTGCGGGCCAGCGAGTCGTTGGTAAGCAGGGTGACGACGCCCTGCCCGTAGCGCACGGCTCGCTCCCGCCCCCACGCGCTGTTGCCGTGCAGCCACAGCGGCGGGTGCGGCTGCTGGACGACCCGCGGCTGGATGTTGGTGCCGCGGGTCTGCAGCAGCCGGCCGCTGTGGGTCAGCCGCGGCTGCTCCCAGCTCGCCCGCAGCACCTCCACCGTCTCGTCGAACGCGGCGAGGCGGCCGTCGAAGTCGACGCCGAGCGCGCCGAACTCCGAGCGAAGGTAGCCCGTGCCGAGGGTCAGCGTCAGGCGTCCACCGGAGAGCGCGTCGAGCGTCGCCACCTGATGCGCGGTCAGCAGCGGGCTGCGGTAAGGCGCCACCAGCGCCCAGGTGAACAGGCGGATGCGGTGTGTCACCGCCGCGCAGAAGGCCAGCGACACCAGCGGATCGGCGCTGCCCTCCCCGCCGGAGTCGACCCACCGCGCCGACGGCGCGGGATGGTCGCTGAACCCGAGCGCGGCGAAACCCGACTCCTCCGCCGCCCGCGCGAATCCCGTCACCGCGTCCGGGGTGAGGATCCGCGGCGACCAGGCAGGATCAGCCACGGCATGCTGGACGGCGAATCTCATCTGTTCTCCATACTCCAGGTCACAGCTGGGCCGGCCGCGGAATCGGGCCCGGGCGGCAGGGGCGGCAGGGGAAGGGGCAGCACCGGCAGACCGTCGATGCTTCTGCCGTTGTACTCCTTGCGTTCGCAGTAGGCGGCGAATTCCTCGTCGGTCCGGCGGCCGAAGTACTCCCGGTGCAGGCTGCGTTCCTCCCGGTACTCCATGAACGGCACGGCGTAGCCGCAGCTGTCGCTGATCCGCTCGGCCGACACGACGATGATCGACCGCAGCCCGGTGGGGTCGGCCGCCCGCGGGTCGAAGCAGGCGAGCAGCCCGGCGAAGCGCGGGTCGTCGCGGAACACCGGCTCGCCGCGCCCGTGCACCCGCACGATGGTCGGGGGCCCGCTGAACGCACACCACATCAGCGTGATCCGGCCGTTCTCGCGCAGGTGCGCGAGAGTCTCCGCGTGGCTGCCGCCGAAGTCCAGGTAGGCCAGGGTCCGCTCGTCGAGGACGGTGAGCGTCCCAGCGCGGCCCTTGGGGGAGAGGTTGACGCTGCCCTGCGCGGCCAGGGGCGCCGTCGCGACGAAGAAGACGACCTGTTCCTCGATGAAGCCACGCAGCCGGCCGTCGAGGCGTTCGTAGGTCTTTCCCATCAAAGCAGTATCGGTCGATCACCCGTCCGGCGCCCGCGCTTTCCCCCGCCCGCCGCGCCGCTTCGGGGACGCCCCGCTCAGCGGGGTGGTCGTGGCCGTCCGTCCGGACCGGCGCTGAGCTCGTCGTCGCCGAACTCGCAGACGTCGGCCGCGGCCAGCGCGTCGATGTAGTAGTGCGGAAAGTGGTCGCTGATCGTGTACGGAAACAGCCGGCCCAGTGGGCGGACCTGGCCGAGCGGGAAGGCGGCCAGCGCCCCGGCGAACCCGAGCGTGCTGAGCATCTGCCCCACCGGACGGCCGCTGGTGTCGGCCCACCCGCCGCCGTAGCGCCATTCCCGGCCGATGTGCCGGTACCGTCCGACGGTGGCCGGCGGCAGGTGGGGGACCGGGTCCTGGCGGTAGACGAAGCGCGCGATCGGCGCCGGGTCGACCACCGCCGCGTAGGCCGCCGCGGCGCCGTCACCGCCCACCATCGGCTGGCCGAAGGTGTAGATCGCGCGCAGCGCCCGGCGCAGCTCGTCGTACACCGGATTGGTCATGATCCGCAGTCCGAGGATGACCGCCATCGCCCCGCCGAGGCTGTGTCCGGTCAGGTACAGCGCCGGTGGCCGGGCGGCGTCGCCGTCGGTGTCGGTGTCGTAGATCGACCGTCCGGCCATCGCCCGTTGCAGGGTGCGCAGCACCTCGAACGCGGTGGCGCGGACGTTGCGGTGGAAGCCGGCGTGCAGGTCGTCGACGGCCGTGCCGGCCAACCGGATGCGGGTGCGTTCGCGGGAGTGGACGTCGAGGTCGGTGCCCCAGCTGATGATGTTCGATGGCTCGGTGCCGCGGTAGGCGACGAGGACGACCCGGGCGTCGGCGCTCTGCACGACGAACGCCGTCGAGCGGATCAGCATCGCGTCGACCTGCTCGCTGATGATCCGGCACCGGCAGCCCGGCAGGCCCAGCCGGGTCATCGCCGCGGACACCGCGTTGATCCCCTGTGGCAGCTCCGGGTCGAGCAGCGTCGAGGCCGTCTCGGCGTAGGCGTAGCCGGCGCAGGCCGCGAGGACGTGGCTGGTCGGGTCGTCCGGACGCAGATGGGTCTCGTCGAAGGCGACGAGATGGTCGACGAGGCCGCGGTACACCGGGAAGCGGTTATCGATCGTCGGCCGGTACGGGCGCAGGTCGTCGAGGTCGAGAACCTGCGCGTTGCTCACCTGCATCGCCCGGACGGTAGCCCACCGTGCCCGGTTATGTCCCGGCCGCCACGCGCCGATCTCGGCAGGTCCGGGCGTCCACGCCCGGGACTATGGTGGCGCGGATGGGGGGCGCTGAGCAGGCAGCGGGGCATCGGGCGTTACTCATCCGCCGGGCGGAGCTGACAGAACTGCCATGCCTGGGCAACGTGCGGCTCGCGGACGTGCGGCTCGCGAGCGGGCGGATCGTCGAGATCAGCGCCGACCCGCTGCGCCCGTGCCCGGGTGAGACCGTCATCAACGTCGACGGCGGCGCGCTGCTGCCCGGACTGCACAACCATCATGTCCACCTGCTGTCGCTGGCGGCGTCGGCGTCGTCGGTGCGGGTGGGGCCGCCGCAGATCGTCGACGTCGCCGGGCTGCGCGCGGCACCGGTCACGGAGCCGGCGCGGTGGGTGCGCGCGATTGGCTACCACCCGTCGGTGGCCGGTGACCTCGACCGGCATGCCCTCGACGCGCTGCTGCCCGACCGGCCGGTGCGGGTGCAGCACCGGGGCGGGGCACTGTGGGTGTTCAACTCGGCGGCACTGGGTCTGGCCGGCATCGACGGCTGCGACCTGCCGGGCGTCGAACGGGACGCCACCGCGGCGCCCACCGGGCGGCTGTGGCGGATGGACGGCTGGCTGCGCCGCCACGGCCGCGCTGCCCCCGGTGGCTATCGACCTCGCCGCCGTGGGCCGCATCGCCGCCGCGTCGGGGATCACCGGTTTCACCGACGCGACCCCGGGCCGCTCCGCCGAGCACCACCGGACCCTCGCCGCGGCCGCGGCCCGCGGCGAGCTGCCGCAGCGGCTGACCCTCATGCGCCCCGAACCGCAGCCCGCCCCCGCCGACACCCCCGCCGGGCAACGTTATGGGAAACAGGCCGGGGAACGGGAGGCCGGCGCCGGCGTCGTCGGCGGGCCGGTGAAGGTGATCCTCGGGCCGGTGAAGGTGATCCTCGACGACGACACGCTGCCCGACCTCGACGCCCTCGCCGCCCGGTTCACCGCGGCGCCCCGGGCCGGCCATCCGGTGGCCGTGCACTGCGTGACCCGCGTCCAGACGGTGCTGACGCTCGCCGCGCTCGACATCGCCGGCCCCCGCCGCGGCGATCGCCTCGAGCACGGCGCTGTCGTGCCACCCGAGCTGTACGGTCAGCTACACCGCACCGGGCTCGTCGTCGTCACCCAGCCCAACTTCATCGCCGAGCGGGGCGACCGCTACCTCGTCGACGTCACCGACGAGGATCCGGCCTCGCTGTACCCGGCGGCCTCCCTCGTGCGGGCCGGCATCGGACTCGCCGCCGGCACCGACGCGCCGTTCGGCCATCCCGACCCGTGGCGGGCCATCGCCGCCGCGGTGACGCGGCGCACCGCCGCAGGCATCGTCCTGGGAGCCGACGAACGCCTCGACGCCGCCTCGGCCCTGGCGCTGTTCCTCACCGACCCGGCGGACCTGACCCGCGTGCGCCTCGGCGCACGCGGCGATCTCTGCCTGCTGCACCGCCCCCTGCGGGCTGCCCTGCGTGATCCGTCCGCCGCCCAGGTCCGCCTGACGATCGTCGATGGCGTGCCGCTGGGCGGGTAGGGCCAGGCTCGCCGGTGAGAGATTGCTTGCACGGCGACCCAGAGCACAGTGGCGGCATGGACCCACGACGCGATCCGGAGCGGCTCAGCCTCGCCAGCTACCCGCTTAGTCACCCCGTCCAGGCGCGGTTCAGTGACCTGGACGGCAATGGCCACCTGAACAACGTCGCGCTGGCCTCCTTCTACGAGGACGCGCGCATCACCCTCGACTGGCGGATCTTCACCGACGGCAAGCCCGTGCCGTTCGAGAACTTCACCTTCGTCGCCGCCAACATCTCGATCCATTACCTGGCCGAGGCGCGCTATCCCGCGACGTACGTCGTCGGCTGCGGGGGTCGGTCGGATCGGCACCTCCTCGTTCGTGCACAGCGCGGGCCTGTTCCGCGACGGCGTCTGCTTCGGGCTCTGCGACAGCGTCCTGGTCCACCTCGTCGACGGCGTGCCGGCGCCCATCCCGCCCGCCCGCCGCGCGCAGATGGAGGCGCTGGCCTTCCCGGTGCGCGCGGGTGGCGCGCCGACCGAGGCCGACGCCGGGACCGTCGGGATCCCGGACCAGCCGGCGCAGGGCGGCTCCGGTCTGGTCGGCTCCGAGCCCGACCGCCGCTAGACGGTTGGATGCGCGCTCTCCCCTGCGCAGCCGGCACCGCCCCGCGCCCGCAGCTCCTCTCGCGCCGCTCCAAGATAATCCACGGTGTTGACGGCATCCCGCCAAGTGCGATCAACCGTGCGAGCCGGGGGTAAACAGCCATCCGGGCAGGTTGCGCACGACCATCCAGACCAGCGCGGCGGCGCCGAGCCCGTAGGCCAGCGGCGCGGGCAGGGGGGCGTACCGGTCGTCGCGTACCGCCCGGGCCTGGCGGGCCAGCAGGCCGACGAGCAGCGGAGCGCAGGCCAGCACGAACATGTTGTCGTGGCCGGCCGCCGCCCACCGTCCATGCAGCACGTCGTAGATGGCGCGTAGGGTCCCGCAGGCCGGGCAGTCCAGGCCGGTGACATGGCGCACGGGGCAGCCGGGCATCGCCGTCGACGGGTCGTGCGGATCGTGGCCGGCCAGGTAGGTCAGGCCGGCCACGGCCGCCGCGACGACGCCCCAGGCCGCGGCGCGGCGCCGACGCGAACTGGGCGGCGTCGGCGCGGGCGGTTGCGGCGCGGATGGTTGCGGTGCGGGCTGGTTCGAGGGCTGCGACCCGCATGGGACGCCGACGGATTCCGGGGACGGGGGTCGGTCAGTCACGCAGCGGCCGGCCGTACTGGTCGCGAACGTTGCCCACCAGTATCATCACGCCGTCGATCAGCGACCAGATGCCCAGCCCGCCGCAGGTGAACAGCTGCGCCAGCGCCATCCCGGTGTCGCCAAGGTACCAGCGGCCGGCGCCGAACGCGCCGAGCACGATCTGCAGTACTCCGGCGGTGAGCTTCTGCTTGTCCGAGTATGCCTCTCCGGTCAACGGGTGCCGTCCGAACGGAGC
>NZ_CADCWT010000070.1 GCF_902806485.1 Candidatus Frankia alpina
CGCGCCTGGATGCCCGCAACCAGCTAACCCAAGATCAAACAAATACCTGACCAGTTACGTTGAGTACAACCTCAGTAGATAGGACTGACACGTCTAGCTCCGCACGATCAAGCCGACATAGTCGGAGCCCTCGGATGCGTCGGCGGTGGTACCGATTCCCCCACCAAAGGAGCCTGCCGTACCGCTGCCGGAGTCGCCGCCGGACCCGCCCGTGTCACCGGACCCGTCGGTGCTGCCCACGCCACCGGCCCCACCAGAACCGGCAGACCCATCGGCGCCGTCAGTCTCACCCGCGCGTGGCGGCGGGGGTGTCGGGTGGACGGTGCGGGTGGGCCGATCGCCCCCGCGAGGTGAGGTCCGGGCCGGGGTATTCGAGGCGGAGGGACGGTCGGTGCTGTCATCGGACTGGCCGGGGAAGGAACCGTCGCCACTGGCCGGGGCCGGCGCCGGGTCGCGAGGCCTGGACGGTCTGGTCGTGGAGCGATCTGTGCCGCCGGAAGACCCGGTCACGGGCTTACTCGGCGCGGGCTTGCTCGTCACGGGCCTGCTCGGCGCAGGCCTGCTCGTCACCGACGGCCTGCCCGGCACGGGCCTACCCGTCACGGATGTGCCGGGGCCTCCGGACCCGCCGGAGCCACCCGACCTGCCGGAGCCACCGGACCCGCCCGAACCACCAGGTCCGCCCCCTCCGGACCCACCACCACCGGAGCCACCGGTGTTTCCGTTGCCGGCCGGGGGCTGGTTGCCCCCGGAGGGGGGCGAGGGTATGGTGCTTGCCCCACCACCGCGCGTCGGGACGGTCGTATGGACCCCAGAGCCCCCGCTGCGTGGGGGCGAGGCGGCCGGCGGCCCCGTCTTCGCGGGCTGGCGGGTCGTACCCCGCGGCGGGGTGGTCGTACCGCCCGCGCGATTGGACCCGACGGGAGCGGGAGGTACGCCCACCATCCGGCCTGGCGTCGCGGTACGCCCCCGGCTGGATGGGGTGTCCCGCGGGTAGTTCGGACCGGCCGGCACGCGGCTGTCCGTAACATTGTCGGTGGGCTGGGCATATGCCTTGTCGTCCTTCGTCGCATCCCGCGTCTGGGCGCCCGGCTGCCCGTCGCGCCCAGGTGTGGGCGAGGACGAGCCGGACCTGGGCGGGACCAGGAAGAAGCTGTTCGTGGCTGGATCGTGATCACCGCCGTCACCAGTCCCGATACCCTGGGTCGCGAGTAGCCCGAACGCGACGAGAGCCACCGATCCGGCGCCGGTGACGATCCCCGCTCGGCGACGATCAGGGATCCATGCCCACTCGGCCCGTCCGCGGACCAGGCCGAGAACTCCTGCAAACACAATCAGCCCGGCGACCGCCAGGCAGAAGTACATCATGGAAACCCCCCGGGCTCAGTCGCCTACCAGGCTAGGGGCGATCCATCGCTATTCGTTGCAAGGGAATTACAAAGAGATTCTGCCATCATCACGCTCGTGACAGGTATCACTGATTGAATCGGTAACACTATCTACCGAAGCAATCCGGTCGAGGATACCTGCGATATCAACCCCGGACGGCAACGTTCCGAAAGCGAGACCCCCGTCACCGGCGACCCGGCTCGCGCAGAAGGCGTCTGCAACCGCGGGCGGGGCATACCGGACCAGCAGCGAACCCTGCATAACGAGCGCCAACCGCTCGACGACGCGACGCGCGACGAACGGATCGGCCGCCACCCGCGGCAATTCCGCGCGCAGCCGATCCCAGGCCCGATCGAGCCGGGCGTCCGCGCCGCGAGCCGCCTCGATCTGCACGGACAGCGCGTCGAGGCCGTCCGGTTCGCGGTCGAGTGCCCGCAGCACGTCGAGCGCATTGACGTTGCCCGCGCCCTCCCAGATCCCGTTGAGGGGTGCCTCCCGGTAGAGCCGGGGCATACCCGACTCCTCTACATAGCCGTTTCCGCCGAGGCATTCGAGGGCCTCGGCGGCCACGCCCGGCGCCCGCTTGCATATCCAGTACTTCGCCACGGCCGTCGCCAGGCGCTTGAATGCCTGCTCACCACGGTCGCCGCGAGCGGCCCGGTCGACGGCTCCCGCGACCCGCAGCACCATAGTGGTCGCCGCCTCGGATTCCAGGGCCAGATCGGCCACCACATTGCGCATCAGCGGGGCGTCGATCAGCCAGGTTCCGAAGGCCCGTCGGTGACGCACGTGATGCGCGGCCGCCATGACCGCGGCCCGCATCCCGGCCGCGGACCCGAGGCCGGCGTCGAGCCGGGTCATCGCCACCATCTCGATGATGACGCGAACCCCACGTCCCTCCGCGCCGACCAGCCAGGCCACGGTGTCGTCGAACTCGGGTTCGCTGCTGGCATTGCTGCGGTTGCCGAGCTTGTCCTTCAGGCGCTGGATGCGAAATGTGTTCCGGCTGCCGTCCGGGAGCACCCGCGGCACCCAGAAACAGGACAACCCGCCAGGTGCCTGCGCCAAGACCAGAAAGGCGTCGTTCATCGGCGCACTCGTGAACCACTTGTGGCCCCGTAGCCGATAGGTGCCGTCCGCGGCCGGCGTCGCCGTCGTCGTGTTCGCCCGAACGTCCGAACCGCCCTGCTTCTCGGTCATGCCCATGCCGGCGAGCAGCCCGGCCTTGCCTTCCGGCGGGCGCAGCCCCGGGTCGTAGACCCGGCTGGTGAGCAACGGTTCGTACCTGGCCGCGAGATCGGGGGCGGCCCGCAGCGCCGGGACCACGGCGTAGGTCATCGACACGGGGCACAGGTGCCCCTGCTCGACGGTGCCCCAGACGAGGATGTTCGCCGCCCGCGCGACGTGCGCGCCCGGGCGGGGATCCGCCCATGGCGCCCCGGTCAGCCCCTCCCGCACCGCCACCTCGAGCAGCGCGTGCCAGGATGGGTGGAAGTCGACCTCGTCGACGCGATTGCCGTACCGATCATGTGTGCGCAGCTCGGGCGGGAACCGATCGGCCTCCTCCGCCCAGCGCCGGGCCTGTTCGGTGCCGGCCAACCGACCCAGGCGGCGCAGGGCGTCCAGGTGCCAGCCTGCGCCTTCGCGGACCAGCGCCGCCAGCAGCGCCGGATCCGCGGACGCATCGTGGCCGACCAGGGGCGGCGGCTGATTCGTCACCTCATGCGTCCGGGTGGGAGACGACCGCGGAGCCACAGTGGGTCGCTGCGCCTCGATCGACGAGCTCATCGCCACTCCTCTCACAACGTGCGACGTGCGACGGTCGCCCCGGCAACGGGAGACCGGCGGGGGTGGACCGACGGCGGGGGTAGACCGACGGCGGGAGGCCCGGCGCCCGGCGTGCCCTCTGGCAGCGGGTCTACCCGGTCTCTGCCGAGCCCACCTGTCCGGCCCGGCCACGCCTGCCCGGATGGGCTGTGTCGGCCCAATCGGTCGGCGTGAAAACGAGAGCAACATATTGGTTCGCCGCGGCCGCCGGCCATCCGGGAAAACACCGTCCAGCGGGGATATAGCCGCCATTCGGACAATCCGCGGCCGGTCGCCGCGAGCACGACTGTGCATTTGTGACGACCGGCGGGCGATGGATCCGAACCGCGCCGGGAACGGGCGCGGACGGCCGGCTCGGCCGCCCCGGCCTCGTCCTACCCGCGACGCGCGGACCAGGACACCGGCCCACCCGAGGCGAGGCCGTCGCGGAGCAAGGCCCGCCCACTGCGCAAATGTCATCATCAGATCCTGGAGCACGTCGTGATCAGTTGATCGTGCTACGCGATGCTCGAATGGGCTAGACCACCCAGGCACTACGGAGAGTCTCGAGGAACACCGAAAGTAACATCAGAGCCGCCGGGAGGATCGCGAACGGTGGCAGCGTCACGACAACAATTCGCCGCCAGATCGACACCCTACGTCACTCTCGGATACCCAAAGTTGAGGCTACCAGGAGTCACGCCGCCGAGATTGACACAAAGTATCGACTAAACGACCCTGAGTATCCATCATTCTGCCGGCAGAGAATCCGGATCGTCGTACCGGCCTGCGCCGACATCCAACCCATTGCTGCGCGCTGCACACGGGCGGGCCCGGCTGTTACCGGGTGCGCAGCAGCCGATGAAACTCGCGGCGCTGATACTCGTATGCTCACCCACAACCGGGAGGAATCACCGCCCGGAAATCAGAATACGTTTACTCACGGTGAGATCCGTCGAGTCCGGGCAACGTTGTCGGGCGGGGCGCACAGATGATCAGAGGTGGCCGGATCGGCGGGCGGCGATCACTCTGCCGCGTCATGGCCGCGCTCGCGGCCCGTCGCGGACAGGCCCGCCGACGGCGGTTCCTCCCGCCGCTGGCCATCCTGGTGCTCGGATCCCTGACTCTTCACATGGGCGCCGACCTACTGCACCGGGAGGAGGCGTCGCGGCTGGCAGCCCGAGCCAAGATCGTCGAACAGCTCGCGCAGTGGGAGTCCGACGCCGACGCCCCCGCGGGGCTGTCGGCCGCCGTCGACCGCGTCCCCTTCCGGCCAGACGACGGCGTGACCAACGCGAGTCTCCTCGCCGGCCTGCAGCTCACGCCGTCGGGCGACGTCACCCGGCTGCTGGCCCTGCTCGACCGGGCCGGCACCGTCACCGCGGCGTACCCGCGGGGCAGCGCCGTGGTTCCGCGCGACCTCGGCGCCGCCTTATCGTCGGCGTGGGCCGGCACGGACGCCGTGTCTCCCGTCTTCACGCTCGGCGACACACCGGTCCGCGCCACCGTGGTCCCGGTCGGGTCACCGCGGCCATGGGCCGTGCTGGTGTCCGTCTCCGCCCAGGAGATCAATCTTCAGCTCCTGGGCGGCATCGCGACCGTTCTCGGAACCGGCAGCGGCAGCGTGTCGACGATCGACCCGAACGGCGTCCCGATCGCCTCGACCAACCCGGCGCTGCCCGGCCGGCGGATCCTGTCGGCCCCGGAGCTGCGCCGCTCCCTTGCCCACGGCGACGCCCCGCGGATCTGGCAGTCGTCCGGTCCCAGCGGAACGACGACCCACATCACTGCGTCGCAGCCGGCGACCGGGTACCTGACCTACTTCCAACAGCCCACGAACTCCCTGTACGCCGACCTGCGGGCCAGTGGCGACCGGCGCAACCTGACCCTGTTGGCGGTCGCGCTGACCGGCGTGTTGTGCATCGTCTTCCTCGGGCTGCTGCGCGCGGCCGCCGCCCAGCATTGCCAGGCCGGGCTGCGGGCGCTGTTCGCGGCGGCGCACGACATCGTCCTCGTCACCGACCCGACCGGCCGGCTCACCTTCGTCAGCCCGGCCATCGTTCCCCTGCTGGGCCATCCGGACGAGCCCTGGTTGGGACGGATGGTGACCGAGCTGGCCCATCCCGACGACGCCACCCGGCTGCTGCGCCTGATCGAGAACCCGACCACGGGATCACTGCTCGACGTCCGGCTCACTCCGGCCAGCGGCGCCGACCGCTGGTTCGACATCGCCGCCCGCCGGCTGCCGGAGCGGGCCGGCGCCGCCGAGGTCCTGATCACCTGCCATGCCGTCGGCGAACGCAAGCGCCAGCTCGACCAGCTCGGTTACCAGGCGGGCCACGACGTGCTGACCGGACTGCTCAACCGGTCGACCTTCGAGGAGGAGCTCGCCGCCACCGCCGCGTCCCCGCGCCCCGCCGGCACGAGCGCGATCCTGTTCGTCGACCTCGACCGGTTCAAGCAGGTGAACGACTCCTTCGGGCACGCCGCCGGCGACCAGGTGCTGCAGACGGTGGGCGCGCGGATCCGGTCCGAGCTCGGCGCGGCGGACGCGGGCGGTCGCTTCGGCGGTGACGAGTTCGGGATCCTGCTGCGCGACACCGACGAGCCCGCCGCCCGCGCGGTCGCCGCCCGGATCATCCGCGCGGTGGGCCAGCCGATCCTCGTCGACGGCTACGTGGTGCGGGTTGACGCGAGCGTCGGGCTCGCTCTGGCGGGCGGCGGACCGGGCCGGCCCGAACGGCTACTACGGGCCGCCGACCAGGCGATGTACAGGGCCAAGAAGGCCGGGCCGGGGCGGTACGCGGTGGCGATGCCGGGCCCGCCCGGCGCGGCGGGAGAAACCGGCGCGGACGGTGCCAGCGCGGTCGGTGCCGGCGCGGACGAGTTCACGATCGCCGAGCCGCTCTCGGTCACGTTCCCCGACTGCACCGTGGACGGGATCGTCGTTCCCGAGACGGTGGGACCGCAGGTAGCCGCGGACCAGGCCGGCGCCGAGCCGGCCGGCCAGCCCCCCGGGCCCGACCTCGAGAAGATCGCCGACGGCGCGGCGCCGGCACCGCAGACCGGGCCGCCGAGCCGGCTGGACCTGTGGTGGCCGTCCCGGCAGCAACGGGCCAGCGTCCGCGCCCAGCTTTCCCGGGCCGTCCCGCTGCTGGCCCTGAGCGCCGTGATCCTGACCACCACCATGATCACTCTGGGGATCGAGAACACCAATCGGCGGCGGGCTGAGGCCCAGCGGATGGCCGACAGCCATGCCCTCGCCATCCGCCTCGCCGGATTCACGGCGGACCTGAGCCAGCCCCGACGTCTGATCGACCCGGTCTCCCGGCTGCCCTGGTCGCTGACGGACCCGGCGACCGACGCTCGGACGCTGGCCATCCTTGCCGCGCCGAGAATGTCGGCGGCGGACACCCCGCTCGCCCTCGTCGACACCGACGGCCGCCCCCGGGCGATCGAGCCCCCGGGGGCGACGGTGCCGTTCCCGGCGCACAGCCCGATCTGGGGCGCCGCCCGCGACAACGGCCTGACCGTCCCGGTCCTCGACGAGTCCGGCGAGGCCCGGATCTACAGCATCGTGCCCGTCCGGCGCGCCGGTCGCAGCGTCGCGTTCCTGGTGCTGGGCCGGACGCTGCACGGGCCGCCGGGCGCGGAGATCGCCCGCGCCCTCGGCCGGAGAAACGCCTCGACGGCGACCGCCGGCACGGCCCAGAACCTCGGGATGACGATCAGCATCGTCGACGGGCACGGCCGGGCGGCGATATCGAACGACGCCACCACGGTTGGGCGGATCGTCCTCGACCCCGGCGAGCTGCGCACGATCAGGCCGGGCCACAGCAAGCGAGTCACGGCGCGCGACAGCCACGGCAGCCCCCGCATCTCGGTGGCCACCGAGATCCCCAGCAGCCCCGCGCCGGCGTACCTCGTGCTGCGCCTCGACTACCGGGGGACGGCGGGGCCGCAGCCCAACCATGCCCTCAGCGATCTGCTGCTCGTCGCGATCGTCGTCGTCACCGTTGCCGGGCTGACGCGGGCGATCCTGCGGCAGGACCAGGCGATCCGGCGCGACGGCGCGCGGCTGCAGACCCTGCTGCACGAGTCGCACGACATCATCATCAACCTTAACCGGGCCGGTTGCCCGACGTTCATCAGCTCCGCGATCGAGAGCCTGCTGGGGTACCCGGTCCAGACCAGGATCGGGCTGCCGCTGGTCGAGCTCGTCCATCCCGAGGACCGGGCCGGGATGCACGACTTCCTGGCCGAACGGCACCGCGGAAACCCGGCGTCGCTGCTGGACATCCGGCTGGGCACGGCCGACGGCGGGTACCGGTGGTTCGACATCGAGGTCGGTGTCTGGCGGCCCACCTCCGGCCCGGGCTACCTCGACGGCGGCCTGCTGCTGACCTGCCACGAGGTCGGGGAGCGGCGCCAGCTGCAGGAACAACTGCGGCAACGGGCGACTCGCGACCCGCTCACGGGGCTGGCGAACCGGTTGGCACTCACCGAGCTGCTCGACTGCCTGGCCCGGCAACAGACGCCCTTCACGATCCTGCTCGTCGACCTCGACGACTTCAAGCCGGTCAACGACACCTTCGGCCATCAGACGGGCGACGACGTGCTGCGCACCATCGCCGCCCGGCTGACGGAGGTACTGCGGTCCCAGCGCGGCCGAACCCCGAACCAGCCGACCACCGACCGGCAGACGAGGCCGCCCGGCGCGGTGGGCCCGACGCGGGCGCAGCCACCGGACGGCGCGGTGTTCCGCCTCGGCGGCGACGAGTTCGTCATGGTGCTGCCCGACATCGACGCCGACGCCCTGCGGCGCACCGCCCAGCGGGTGCGCGAGACCGTCGCGGCCCCGATCCTCTCCGCCGGCCACGCCATCGTCATCGGGGCGACGGTGGGGCTGGCGTCCTCGCGCGCCGTCGGCGGCGGGGGGGCCGGCCCGCGCAATCCCGATCTCGTCGTTCGCCATGCCGACGCGGACATGTACAAGGCGAAGCGGGCCGCACGGGATCGGCGGGCGAGGTTCCCCGCCGCCCGCTGATCCGCGACTGTGCCCATCCGGCCTCCGGCCGCGGCCCGGCTCTGCCACGATGGGCAAGCCCGGCCGCCGGCGACACCGGGCGACGCGCCGGTGACCAGGTCGCGGGAGGCACGCGGTGGGACGGGTCGTGGTGGTCGGCTCGACCAACATGGACGTGACGACGCGCGTGGACCGCATCCCCGGGCCGGGCGAGACGGTGACGGGGAGCTCGGTGGCGCTGTCCCCCGGCGGCAAGGGCGCCAACCAGGCTGTGGCGGCCCGCCGGCTGGGTGCCGAGACGGTCATGGTGGGCGCCGTGGGCTCCGACGGTTTCGGCTCGGCGCTGCGGGAGTTCCTGCGCGGCGAGGCGGTCGACGTCGCCCCGATGGCGATCGTCGACGAGCCGAGCGGCACGGCCGTGACCATGGTCGACGGTGCCGGCGAGAACGTGATCGTCGTTGCGCCGGGCGCCAACGCCGCCGTCTCGGCAAGCGGACTCGATGTGCTGCGGCTGGGCCCGGGCGACGTGGTGCTGCTGCAGAACGAGATCCCGGCGGCGGTGAACGCCGGGGCGCTTCACCGGGCCCGAGCCGCGGGCGCCCGCACGATGCTGAACGCGGCCCCGCACCGGCCCACCGCAGCCGACCTGCTCGCCGCCGCCGACGTGGTGCTGGTCAACGAGCACGAGTTCGCGGGCCTGGTCCCGGCCGCCGTCGGCGTCGGCTCGCTGCCCGGCCCGCGGGCCCTGGTCGAGGTGCGCGGGCTGCTCGCCGACGGCGCCGGCCCCAATGACAACATTGTCGTCACTCTCAGCGGCGCCGGGGTGTGCGCGCGGATCGCCGGGACGGTCGTCACCCTCGCCGCGCGGCACGTCCCGGTCGTCGACACGACCGGGGCCGGCGACTGCTTCTGCGGGACGTTCGGCGCCGGCATCGCCGCCGGCCTGCCCACAGCCACCGCCCTGTTCCACGCGAACCTCGCCGCCGCCATCGCCGTGCAGCGTGCCGGCGCCGGCATCGCGATGCCGACCCGCGCTGAGCTCGACGAACTGTTGACCTCCGGCGGCTCATAAGGACCGACCGACACAGGGGTGATGCTGGTCACATATTACCCGTAGCCGCCGCTCCGGTGCTGCCAGCCGGCACAACTGCTGCCGAGTGTCGACGGGAGCCTCTGGTACACGTGCGGTTACCGGTACCGTTGCGGCGAAGGAGATCCGGGCCGGGGGGTGCGGCAGGGGATGCGGCGGCGGAAACTGGTGGGGAAATGGACGCTCCGACAGCGCTCGTCGTCGACGACAACGAGATGTTGCGCGCGCTACTGAGCCGGATCCTGGACGCGGAGGGGTTCCGGGTGAGCACCGCGGGCTCCGTCGAGGAGGCGCTGCTACTGGATGCCGCTGCCCACGACGTGCTGCTCATCGATCTGCGGCTCGGCGGCCGCTCGGGCGCAGATCTCATCGACGAGCTGCGCCGGATCGACCCGGCGGTGACGGCCCGCTGCCTGGTGCTGACCGGTGCCGCGGGGCTGGATCCGGTGCCGACCGGTTTGTCGGTGGTGACCAAGCCGTTCACCGCCGGCGAACTGGTCGCCGCGGTTCGCGCCGTCGTCCCGGCGGATCGGGTGAACGAGGCCGATCGGGGGTGACGACACAGCCCGACGGCGACGAACCGGCGAGCACGACGAAGACCGTTCCAGCGCGGACCCCAACCTGCCCCGACCCCCGTCGGCCGGGACCGGAGGGCTGCCCGCCCGCTCCGTCGTTCGATCTGCTCCACCTGATGGTCGCCCTCCAGGAGCGCGGGCACCGGTCACTGACCGAGCGGATGCACGACGGCCCGATGCAGGAGTTCACCGCCGTCCTGCTTGACCTGGCCAGCGTCCGGCGTCGGCTGTCCGGCGACCTCGCCGACCGCGTCGGCGAGGTCGAGAACCATCTGCGCGCCGCGACGAACGCGTTACAGCTACCGCCGGGCGTCTTCCGCTTCGGCTACGACGCGCGCCAGTCGCTGACGACGGGTCTGACCCTGCGGATCGCCGGCCTGCTCGTCGACCGCCTGGACACCGACCTCCAGGTCGACGAACACCCGCCCACCCACGCGGAGATCTCGGTGGTGCTGGCCACCGCGCAGCTGCTGCTGCAGGCAAGCGATCCGGTGGGGACCGGCGAGCACGCCTGGCTCGCGGTGCGGTCCGCGCCGGCCGAGATCAACCTGCTGCTGCGAGTCCGGCCGCGCGCGTGCGAGCCGCCGGCGGACGCGGCGCGGGCCGCACGGCTGCGCCCGGTCGCCGACCTGATCGGCGTCGAGCTGCGCCACGACGCCTCGACCGGTGGCTGGAGTGCCGCGTTCCGCCTCGACCGCCCCAGTCCCTAACGCGCCTGACGTCGGCCCACTGACCCCCGGCACCCGCCGGGTACCGATCAGGTCTCGACCGGGCCGTCGAGGACAGCCCGCACCTTTGCCAGCAACACCTGCTCGGAGAACGGCTTGCCCAGCAGCGCCAGGCCCTGATCGAGGGTCCCGTTGTGCGCCAGCACCGGGTAGGCGTAGCCGGACATGAACAGCACCCGGATGCCCGGCCGGTGCCGGCGGACGAGCGTGGCCACGGTCCGGCCGAGGACCTGCGGCATGACGACGTCGGTCAGCAGGAGATGGATCGCGGCGGGGTGGCGAACCGCGAGCTCGACGGCGCGATGCCCGTCCGCCGCGGTGATGACCTGGTAGCCGTTGCGGGCCAACAGGCGCCGGGTGACCTCGCGCATCGCTCGCTCGTCCTCGACGACGAGGATCGTCTCGCCGCCGGTGAGGATGGCCCCGCCGGAGATCGGTTCGGGGTCGGCGGCGACGCCGTCCACCGCCGGCAGCAGGATGCTCACCGTCGTCCCCAGGCCCACGTCGGAGAAGATCTCCGTGTGACCGCCGGCCTGGGTGATGATGCCGTACACGGTGGCCAGGCCGAGGCCGGAGCCTTCTCCCTTGCGCTTGGTGGTGAAGAACGGCTCGAAGGCGCGGCTGACCGTCTCCGCGGTCATCCCGCTGCCGCTGTCACTGATGCGCAGGCTGATGTGCCGGCCGGTCTTCAGACCGGGCCGCTCGCCGGCGATGTCCTCATGGACGAGGATGTTCGATGTGTCGATCGTGAGCTTGCCGCCGGCCGGCATCGCGTCACGCGCGTTCACGGCCAGGTTGACCAGCACCTGTTCGAGCTGACCGGCGTCGGCAAAGACCGGCCAGGCGTCGGCGGCCGGCAGGGTGATCATCTCGACGTGTTCACCGAGGGTGCGCCGCAGCATCTCCTCGATGTCGCGCACAACGTCGTTGAGGTTGAGCACCCGCGGCTGGACGACCTCCCGGCGGCCGAAGGCGAGCAACTGGTGGGTCAGCCGCGTGGCCCGTTCGGCGGCCCGCTGGACCTGCTCGATGTCGCGGCGGGCCGCCTCCCACTGGCCGCCGTCGCGTTCGGCCGCCGTCGCCACCACCTCACCGACGAAGGCGGTGTAGTTGATGATCACGCCGAGCAGGTTGTTGAAGTCGTGCGCGACGCCGCCGGCAAGCTGGCCGAGGCTCTCCAGCCGCTGCGACTGATGGAGCTGAGCCTCGATCTGCTTGCGCTCGGCCTGCGCGCGCAGGCGTTCCCGCTCCGCCTGCGCCTCCAGCCGGTCGGTCACGTCCCGAATCGCCGCCGTGATGAGGATCTCGCCCTCACCGTCGATGGCCAACAGGGAGATCTCCGCTGGGAACTCGCTGCCGTCGCGGCGACGGCCGGCGAGCTCCATCCCCGCGCCCATCGGCCGCGGCTGCGGGTCCCGCAGGTAGGAACCACGGTGGTGCGGGTGCAGGCGGCGGGCGGACTCGGGGATCAGGATCTCGACGGGCTCGCCGTGTAGTTCCTCCCGGGTGTAGCCGAACAGGCGCTCGGCCTGCGCGTTGACCAGTGCGATCCGGCCATCCGCGCGGACGCCGACGATCGCGTCCGGCGCGGCGTCCAGTAAGCCGCGGGCGAGGGGACTCGTGCTGTCATCCAGGTGAACCACCCCACGGGGTGAACATCGTGCTACAGACAGAAAGATCGTAACGCCGACGCCGGCCGTCATCATCACCCTCGCGGGTAGACCTCGGGCTGAACAACACCAAAGTCTCAGCTGGCCCCGTCCCTGGCGGCCGCGGACTGCGCCGGACGGTGCTACCCGAGCCGACCTCGTGCCCTGCGCCGAGGGCCGGCCGGATCATCGTTTCCGGGCGGTGGCGGTGTAGACGCCCACGTCGCCGTCAGCGACCTCAGACCGTCTGCTGGGGCTCTCCGCCGGCGGATCGGGGCGGACGACGCCGAGATCGGCCAGGACGGCCTCGGCGGCGCGTCGGCCGGAGTACAGAGCGCCCTGGATCGAGCTGGTGTCCCGATGATCGCCGCACGCGTAGACGCCGGACGGGGTACGCACCGGCCGGCGGAGCACGTGTGGGCTCGTCATGGTGGACAGCGCCCGCGCCACCGGGTAGCTGGCCAGCAGCGTCCAACCGGCGGTGTCGGTGCCGTAGAGGGCACCGAGGTGGGCACGCACGGCCCGCTCGATGCCGGACGGCGCCACGGCCGCCGCGTTCGGGTCGGTCAGACTGAGCGGCCCGGTCGCGCGCAACGAGTCGGTCGCGTCAAGCTGGCCGGGCGGCGTCGCGGCGGGCGGCGTGTCCTCGGGCACACCCAGTACCGACGCGGCGATCAGCGCGGACCCCGGCGGTGCATACGAGGGCGCCACCTCGCTGAGGACCACCGTGTTGATCACCGGTCCGGTTCGGGACGGGCGAACGGGGCGCCGCGCGTCGACCGAGCCCTCGACGACGAGCGCGCCGCGACGCAGCGGCGGTTCGTCCGCCCGGAAGTAGTAGGTCGTCACGCCGCGCCAGGCCGGCTCGGCGATCCCCGGCACCAGCCGGGCCGCGGTGGTGCCGTCGGTGGCGACGATCACCACCCTGGCCCGCAGCGACTCCCCGCCGCGGGAACGCACGCCGCCCCGGGTGACGATGTCGGCTGGGCAGCCCAGCCGCACCGTGCCCGGCCGCAGCCGGGCCGCGAGCTGGCGAGGCAGCGCCGCCATTCCCTCGGCCGGCAGCACCGGCGCCCGGCTGGCGAAGCTGCGCCAGACGAGATGGAAGAACCGCGCCGAGGTCGCGAGATCCTCCTCCAGGAAGATGCCGCGCAGCAGCGGCGCAAGTACCCCGTCGATCGCGTGGGCGGACAACCCGCGGGCCCGCAGCTCGTCGCGGGTGCTGCGCTCGGGCCCGGCGACCAGGGTCGACGGCGCCGCCAGCCGGTCGCGTGCCGTGAGGGCCGCCAGCCGGGCCAGGTCCGCGGCCCGCAGCGCCCGCCCCGGCAGCAGGCCCGCGAGCGCGTCCGCGGCGCCGATCGGATCGCCGAGCACCACCGACCGGACGCCATCACGCAGCATCAGCCCGCGAAAGAACGATTGCGGTCGCAGCGCCGGCAGGTCGATCTGGCGCCGGACCTCCGGGTAGGACGGCAGCAGCACCTGGAAGCCGCGATCCAGGCGAAACCCGTCCACCTCGTCGGTGCGGACCCGCCCGCCGACGTCGTCGGCCGCCTCCCAGACCACCACGTCGAGCCCCTGGTCGGCGAGCAGCGTGGCGGCGGACAGCCCGGCCAGCCCCGCTCCCACGATCGCCACATCGGCCGTCTGCATGGCCACCACCCCGTGTCGGTACGCCCGCCGGTCGCGGTGCTCCCACCGCTCTATGTACCCCCGGCCACGGCCCTGTCCCGTCCCGCCACCCTCGACTGCGCACCCGACTCGGGCGATGTGGCCAGCGGCGGCAACACCGCCGATGGCACGGCGGATGATGGCACGGCGGCCGACGGCACGGCGGATGATGGCGCTTCCACCGATGGTGTGGGTGCGGGGATCCGCAGGGATGTCTCGTGGCGGTTCAGCCCACGCCTGGCCCACGCACGGTTGGCCTGGTCGAGCGCGACGATCGACACCACCACCAGCGAGGCGCCCACGAGGCCGTCGAGCCAGTAGTGGTTGGCGGTGATGACCACGACCACGATGGTGAGGACCGGGTGCAGCACCATCAGCCACCGGGCGCGGTGGTGCAGGATCGTGATGACCGCCCAGGCCTCGAGCAGCGACCAACCGACGTGCAGGCTCGGCATCGCGGCGTACTCGTTGGCGATCCCGCCGCTGCCCTCGCCGTAGGGCGAGGGGCCGTAGACCGCGCCGGTGTCGACGAGCGACCCGTGCGGCACCGACGACAGGAAGCGTGGCGGCGCCAGCGGGTACAACAAGTGGATGATCAACGCCATGCCGGTGGCCATGATCAGAAAGTTGCGGACCCGGGTCCAGTGCCGGCGATGCCGGATGAACACCCACAGCAGCAGCATGATGACCGACAGGAAGTGGACGAGGATGTAGAACCAGTCCGCGGCCCGGATCAGCAGATGCGAGTGCAACGCCAGGCGTTGGACGGCGGCCTCGCTGGGCAGGTGCAGGAGGCGCTCGAGTCGCCAGACGTCCTTCCCGGCGGCCAGCGCCGCCGGCTCCCGGCCGCTGGCCAGGTGCCGGCTGAAGCTGTACGTCCCGTAAAGCACGGCGATGAGTAGAAACTGGCTGACAGCGTACGCCACCCGCCCCGGCCACCCTGCGCATCCGGGCGAGCGGGCCGGCAGGCGCACCGGCACCGGCGTCGCCGTCCATCCCGCCGAGCTGGTCGGACGGCGCGGTGGACGTTCGGGGCGGTGGGCAGCCCAGCGCCCCCAGCCCGCGCCGGACCAGAGGCGAGCTCACCGCCGGACGGCGGCCATCGACCGAGTCCGTGGATGGGGCCCAGCGCATCAGTGTTCCTCCCCACGTCTCGCGGCCACCACGGCGCGTCACGCCGATCAACCAGCGACGGACAGTCGACCCAACACCCGGTCACACCGGTCCCGCCGCCTGCCCGCTACCGGCAACCATCACGAACCGTCTGGTATGCCCCGACCTGGTGAGCAGACCACCGGCCAGCGTGCACCCACCGGTCACCGTGCCGATGACGACTGTGCTCCTCCGGACCACCTTCACGCCACGTGATATGCGCTGTCAGACATGCGGCACCTGAACCGTCGATCAACGACGGAGCCGGTCACGTCCCGACGTTCACACGCCAGCCAGGCGCAACGTGACGGCTACGCCACGGTTCGACACTGTCAGTGGAGGAGTGATGGGCATGCCCGAACCACGCGCTCTCGGCGTGGCGGTAGTGACGGGTGGTGGCCGTGGTATCGGTGCGGCCTGCTCGGTCGCGCTCGCCCGGCTCGGCTGGGATGTCTGCCTGGGCTACCGGGCTGACTTCGCCGCCGCCGAACGGGTGACCCGGCGGTGCCGGGAGCTCGGCGTCGCCGCCGCGTCGGTGGCCGCCGACCTGGCGCAGCCTGCCGGCGCCGTCGCCGACCTGTTCGCCGCCGCGGACCGGCTCGGCCCGGTGACAGCCCTGGTCAACAACGCAGGCGTGGTCGCGCCCGCCGCCCGGGTCGACGAGATGGACGCCGCGCGGCTGAACCAGATGTTCACCGTCAACATCGCCGCCGCCTTCCTGTGCTCGGGGGCCGCGGTGCGCCGGATGTCGACGCGCCACGGCGGGCTCGGCGGATCGATCGTGAACGTCTCCTCCGCAGCCGCGCGGCTCGGCAGCCCGGGGACCTACGTCGACTATGCGGCGAGCAAGGGAGCCCTCGACACGCTAACGAAAGGACTCGCCCAGGAGGTGGCCGCTGAGGGCATCAGGGTGAACGGCGTTCGGCCGGGATACATCGACACGGAGATCCACGCCTCGGGTGGAGATCCGGAGCGGGCCCGGCGGCTGGGCGCGGCCGTGCCGCTGGGCCGGCCGGGCCGGGCCGAGGAGGTCGCGGCCGCGGTGACCTGGCTCTGCACGGCGCAGGCGTCCTACGTGACGAGGGCCATGCTCGACGTGACCGGTGGGCGGTCGCCGCACCACGGTTGACTCAGCGGGTGCGCTCGGGACGCAGGATCACCATCGCGTCCGGGTGGCGGCGGGTGTAGCGCACGGCGGCCCGGCGGGGAGAACCGCCGGCCCACTGAACGCTCCAGTCGACGCCGACGAGGTCGAGCAGCGACCGCAGCCGCCGTTTGAGCTCCTCGCGGGTCTCCTCCTCGGCGATCCGAGCGGCGCACATGACCGTCTCGACGCCGAATGCGCAATACACCCCGGCGGTCCACCGCGCCCAGCGGGACCAGCGGTCCATCGTCGCGATCAGCACGAGATGGCCGCCGAGCCGCGCAGCCAGGTCGGCGGCCAGCAATACATCAGCCATATCTGACAGATCGCCGAAGCGAACGCCAAGCACGACATGGCGTTCGGTCTGAACCCGGGGGGTGGCTTTCGTTCGCTCTGCCCGTTCCACGTTTCCTCCAGCGAGGCTTTCCCCAGCGCCGTCGATCGACTGTCGGTGTGAACGGGATTGTCTCGCTTCACGGCCTGCGGTGCCGAGGATACCGACACATCGTCAGTACCACCTCTACCCGCAGATCATCTGTTCCGGATCGCGTTTGGGCACGACGCCCGCCGCGCTGGCGGGTAATGCCGCCAGATGCCGGGTCCGCACCGCCTGTCAGCCGCTCACCGTTCCCGGTTGATTGTGGCGGGCGAAACCGGAAAGGGGAAGACCTTGGCGGTAACGATGGGCCCTGGAGTGCTCCCACCAGTGGGCCAAACCGACCAGCCGTGACCGAGGCGACACAGACGATCACCTCCAGTGCTCCGCGGGTGTCCACGGGCCTCACCTGCGACGCTTCAGGCAGGGCGGGCCAAGGACACGCCGGCGGTTCGCGGCGGGTCCGCACCGGCGGGCGCAAGGCCACGTGACGATCGCCGCCGGCACGACGGTGGCAACCTCGGCGCAAAGGAGCACCAGATGTCGGTGTTGGACCGGTTCCGGCTGGACGGCCGGGTCGCAATAGTCACGGGGGCGTCATCCGGGCTCGGGGTGGACTTCGCCCGCGGCCTCACCGAGGCCGGCGCGGACGTGGTCCTCGCCGCCCGGCGGGTCGAGCGGCTCGGCGCCACCGCAAAGATCGTGGAGTCGGCCGGTCGCAGTGCCGTCGCCGTCGACGTGGCCGACCCGGCCAGCGCCGAGCGTGTCGTGGCGGCCGCGATGGAGGCGTTCGGCCGGGTGGACGTGCTGGTCAACAACGCCGGGGTCGGGACGGCGGTGCCCGCCCTGCGCGAGACACCCGAGCAGTTCCGCTCCGTCCTGGACGTCAATCTCAGCGGCAGCTACTGGATGGCGCAGGCCGCCGCCCGGGTGATGCTGCCGGGCAGCAGCATCGTCAACATCTCCAGCGTGCTGGGCCTGACGACCGCCGGGCTGCCGCAGGCCGCCTACACAGCCAGCAAGGCCGGGCTGATCGGGCTCACCCGGGATCTGGCCCAGCAGTGGACCGGCCGCCAGGGCATCCGGGTGAATGCGCTCGCCCCCGGTTTCTTCCGCAGCGAGATGACGGACGAGTACCAGCCCGGCTACATCGAGGCGCAGTTGACGCGGGTCCTCGACGGTCGCTTCGGGGAGCCTGCGGAACTGACCGCCGCGCTGCTCTTCCTCGCCTCGGACGCCGGCAGTTTCGTCACCGGGCAGACGCTCGCGGTGGACGGCGGTTTCAGTATCACGTGATCCGCTCCCCGAGGAGCACCGCCGCCGACCATCCACATAAAGCCCATCCGGGACCCGAGCCACCCCGGTTCTCCGGGCTGCCCCGGTTCCGGTCGCTTCGGTTCCCGGGATAGCGTCAGTTTTCCAGTGGCATCAGTTCGGCCGCGAAGGAATCGAGGATGCTCGGCCAGCCGCCCGGGGTCGAAAACGGATGGATGACGAACTTGCTCACCCCGACGGCGATGTACTCACCGATCAACTTCCGCGTCGTCGCCCACCCCACCGGCAGGACCAGAGCTGGATCGCTGTCGGGAAAGCGCCGCCGCAACGCCTCGACTGCCTCGGCCGGCGGCGGCTCGAAGGCGACGCGCAGGCTCAACCCGAAGTGATCGTCGTCGATCCGACGCAGGGCGGCCGGGGTCGAGCCCCCGAGCCAGATTTCCAGCGGTCGGGTGGGCAGCTCCCCGATGCTGATCTCGGTGAAGTCGAAGAACTCGCCGTGGAAGGTCACCTGCGGCTCGCGCAGCAGCCGGCGCAGGACCTCCAGCGCCTCGTCGAAGACCGCGCCTCGACGACCCACGGTCCCCGCGGGCCGGGTCTCGCCGCGCGCCTCGGGGAGCGGGAAGGCGGATCGATCCTCCAGCCGGGCCGGGCCGAGGCCCAGCACCGGCAGCACCCGCCGCGGGGCGAGCAGCGCCAGCGAACTCAGCTGCTTGGCGAGCAGTACCGGGTTGCGGCCCGGCAGCACCGCCACCCCGGTGCCGACCTTCAGCTGGCTGGTGCGGCCCAAGGCGAAGGCCATCCCGACGAGCGGGTCCACGGCGGGGGTGGAGAGATGCTCGGACAGCCACAGCAAGTCGACCTCGAGCTTCTCCAGCCGGTCCACCAAGTCCGCGAGCTCGGTCGGCGAGCCGCCACCGGAGCCGATGCCGATCCGGACCTTCATCACCCACTCCATCCCGGCCCGAGATCCGTCGATGCCTGGGCCCCCATCCATAGTGAGGGCTCAGCGAGTGAGGTGGGTCATCTTTTCGAACATTGCACCGTACGCATCTGTTTAGCCGCCGTTCCCGGTGTCGACACCGGGAACGGCGGCGAGATCGACACGCAGGCCAGCGACCACCTCCGCGAGCAGGGGTTGGCGCAGGACCGTCCGATGGTCCCCGGGAATGCGCCGAATCGACGCGGGACCGGCGAGCACCCCACGCCTCGATCTCGTCGTGGTCGTCGGCGAGCCAGACGACCGTGCGTCCGGTGTAGGTATGCGGCCGGTAGGCCATCGTGAGGATGCGACCCTGGTTGTGGAAGATGTCGTAGCGGTGCGTCCCGCGGAAGCGGACGACGCCGGCGAGCGGCAACTCGGCGAGCTGGCGCAGCCGGTCGGCCACCACCCGGGGGCTCAGCGCGGGGCCGTCGTCAGCCGCGAGCGGCCCGGGGCCGTCCGAGCGTGGGACGTCCCCCGGCCGATCCGGGTGCGGGCCCTCCAACTGGCTCGTCGGGATGATCGCGCCGGTGCGGGTCAGCCGGGCGGCGCCGTGCAGGTAGGTGTCGATCAGCGCCAGCAGGCCCACCTCGTGGCCCGCCCGCCGCAGCAGCCGGGCCACCTCGAGCGCGATCAGGCCGCCGAAGGAGTGCCCCATCAGCAGGTACGGACCGGTCGGCTGCAGCAGCCGGAGCTCGGCCACATGACGGCGGGCAGCGGCCGCCACCGACCAGTCCGGGATGCCGCGCTGTTCCAGGACGTGCGCCTGTAGTCCGTAGACGCGGCGTTCGGCGGCGAAGTGGCGGGCGAACGGGAGCAGGGCGATCGCGGGCGCACCGGCCTCGGGGAAGCAGAACAGCGGCGTGCCCGGTGCGGCGGCGGTCAGCGGCACCACGGTGGGGTGGCGGTCCGCCTCGCCCTGATGGGCGGCCCAGACGGCGGCGAACCCGGCCGGTGTGCGGGCCGCCACGATCTCCGCCACGGGCAGCACCACCCCGAACTCGTCGCGCAGGATCGCCGCGAGCTCGCCCGCGGCCGCCACGCCGCCGGGGGTCCCCGCGGCGCATCGTGCGGGTCGATGGCGGTCATCCCGAGCACGCGGGCCCACAGCAGCGTCGCGGCCATCTCGTACGGACCGTCCCCCGCCGGGTCGGCGGCCGGGCCGGGTCGCCGACGGAGCCAGCAGAACCGGCGACTCCCGCGGTGGCCTCCGCGGGAGTCGTGACGTCCACGGTGCTGTCTGGACTCGGTGACAAGGAATCGGGCAGCCGATCGGCCGCGGACGTGCCCAGCAACGACATCACCCCATAGGACTATGTGAAGGCCACATTGAACACCAGTGTCGGACTAGCCCGACACGCCCGTCGGTGCCGGCCGGTCCGGCGGTGCTCCCCGGACCGCGTCTGCGTCCGCGACCGGCTACCGCGCTCCCCACGGCCCCGCGACCAGCGGACGGCCCGTCCCGAGCGGCGTCGGCCAGCCCGCGCGCCGCGATGCGGCGGGTCGCACGGTCCGGAGTTGCCATTGACGTCGGCGGCCCCCGGCGTCCACCGTGGAAGCGTGGGCGATGTGGGCAAACCCGAAAGGATCGTCGAGGACGAGCCGATCAGCTTCCCCGATGCCGAGCCGTTGACGATCCCGGCCGTCCCGGCCGCCCCGGCGCCGGAACGGGAGCCGGTGCCCGGGTGAGCCTGCTCGGCTGGCGCCAGTGGGCGGTGGACGACCGGGGGCAGCTGCGCCCGGCCTGGACTCCGTGGTCGCCATTCCCGCCAAGCATGCTGCTGTGGCGGGCGGACGGCATCACGCAGGCACACTGCCTGCGGGCGAAGCGGCCCGATTCAACCGCCGTCGGCGAACCGGCCCCGGCTGGTCATGACCGGGTGCCGGACGAGCATTGCCTGTGCGGCCTTTATGCCTGGCGCACCCCGGAGATTCTCGCCGCGGCGCGCCGGCCGCGCTGGACCGCGCTGCCCTGCGTGGTCGGCGTGGTCCGGCTGGGCGGGCGGATCATCATCGGCGAGCGAGGCTACCGCGCGGAACGGGGCTACCCCGTCGCCGTGCTCGACCGCCATGGCGTCGTGTCCGCCAGCTACACCATCGCGAGATATCGCACTTTTTCGGCCCTGGTCGCCGAGTGGACGCCGTCCGGACCCAGAGCCCCGGGAAGATCGTT